>CAWDMF010000027.1:0-88898 GCA_963803185.1 uncultured Gammaproteobacteria bacterium
GGCAGACGCGTTTATGTAGAGTAACCTCGTCTCTTTTTTCATCGGTTAATGCCTCAACAATCACTTTGATTCCCTGCACACTGTCTTTATGTGCTACCAGTAATGCATCAACGGTATCAACAATAATTATGTTTTCAACACCAAGTGTTGTCACCAGTTTGGTTTCAGCGCGTACATAACAGTTTGTGGTCGAGACACATTTGGTATCACCGATAATGATATTGTTATTGTCATCCTGATCACCGATATCGTGCAACGCCGACCATGAACCGACATCACTCCAGCCGATATCAACCGGGATAACAACCGCATTGCTGACTTTTTCCATTACGGCGTAATCGATAGAATTGGCAGGGCATTTTTTAAATTCTTCTATGCCGACACGGATAAAATCCATATCTCTATTCGCTGCATGCATTGCCTTTTCAGTTGCACTGTAAATTTCAGGTGCAAACTCTTTTAGGGCATTTAAATATTCAGATGCCTTGAACATGAACATGCCGCTGTTCCAGTAGTAGTCGCCTTCTTCCAGGTATTGTGTCGCGGTATCAATATCCGGTTTTTCAACAAATTTTTCGATGTCGGCAACCTGGTTAACTGCCACTGTGCTTGCCGCTTTAATGTAACCAAAGCCGGTTTCAGGCGCATCAGGAACAATGCCGAAGGTAACGAAATGTCCTTCCAGTGCCTGCTGCAAACCGGTCTTAATCGCCTTGTGGAATTCACTGACATTTTTAATGTCATGGTCAGCCGGCAGCACAAGTAACACGGCTTCCTCACCTGTCTGCAGTGCATTAAAAGCTGCCAGGGCGATTGCCGGAGCCGTGTTTCTGCCTACCGGTTCGAGAATAATGGCGCGACTGTCAATACTGGTCGCATGCACCTGCTCTGCGACCATGAAGCGGTATTCCTCGTTACAGATAACAATTGTGCTCTCAATGCCTTCAAGCCCGTCAAGGCGATTGATGGTGTCCTGCAATAAAGAGGTCTGATTCAATAAAGGTAACAGTTGTTTTGGATGTAATTTTCTGGAAAGCGGCCACAAACGGGTACCTGAGCCACCCGATAAAATCACCGGAGTTATCATTTTATAATCCTGCTTGAATGTATTTAATTAACTTAAGTATAGAGAAAAAAAATGTATTATTAAGGAATAGATTTCTAAAGCAGTCAGTTTATAACATCACAGTAGATAATTTCTATTTTAAATGAGCCATTAAATACACCAAAAATATAAATGTTATCAGGATTAGCTATAAAGTGTGCGATGCGATAGTGACCATTAAGGCCACCTCAACGTTTCAACCTTTATTATAGTTATAGCTTACTAAACAAATTCAACTACAAATATACTATCCACACTTGTTATTTATGTATTTTATAAGGTTACTCAGCAACTGTGTATTACTTCTTAAAACAAAGAAAAAATGTGTTGAGTTTCCGCAAAAAAACTGTTGAATTAATGTCACCAAATGCGCAAAAACCCCTCATTTTAGACTTTTGCTGTCTATACTCCTAGTTAATATTTGTGACCAGACTCTGGTTGTTCTTTTAGAACGAGCGCTATTACCCATGACAAATCAAAAACTTATAACAAATCTTGTGATTTTTTTAACTCTTTTTATCGGCTCTTGCGCTTATGCGCAAAAAGCACCGGTCTTTGAACTGCCCGGTAACAATAAAAGCATCAACCTCGAAGATCTTAAGGGCAAAGTGGTCTACCTTGATTTCTGGGCATCGTGGTGTGATCCCTGCCGTAAGTCGTTCCCCTGGATGAATGAGATGCAATCAAGATATGGCGGCAAAAAGTTCACCGTCGTTGCGGTTAACCTGGATTCGTCTAAATCCGACGCATTAAAATTTCTAAAAAACATGCCTGCTAATTTTGATATTGCTTATGACCCTGAAGGCTCGGTTGCAAGTAAATACAATTTAAAAGTCATGCCTAGCTCCTATTTAATCGATAAAAAAGGGGAACTCATACTTGCACACAAGGGATATCGAGAAGGCGATACAAATGAAATAGAACAGAAAATAATAAAACTAATCAATTCAAAATAGTATCTTAATAGACAGGACCATTATGTATAAAATTTCAATAGTTTTGACTTGCTTACTCACGTCAGCCTGTTCAACGCTAAATAATATGAGCGTCGGTGAAGATGTTAAACCCTGGGAAAAGGATGTTCTTGCACAACAGGCCATGCAATTCCCACAGGATAAGATGTTCTCATTTAGCGATGAACACATATTTTTTAGTAAAGAAGCATCAACAGGCGGCAGTGGTGTTGGCGGCGGCGGATGTGGATGCAACTAATACAACGTGAACACTCCATAGCAGCTCTGCACTTTTTACTTAAGTTTATGTTTATTAATAAATGTAATAAGCATATTAGAAAAAAACACAATACACCCGAGGATTCCATGCAGTTTTTGGGAAAATGTCCGCTGACATTTCTCCATCAAGTGCATTCCTGTGAAATATTCGGGTTAAGGACAAACAATGAAATCAATCAAGAATAAACTAACAGTTGCAACCTGCACATTATTATCCCAGCAAAGCGGCAATGCTTTAGCCATTGAAAATGCGTGGGAGATTGACACTTCCGCTTTATACTATAGTGAAGCGGATGATCGCGTAAACGTTGTAAAGTTCGTTGCTGCAGTAGGCGGTGACGTTAGCGACAGGGATCGCGTCAACATTCAGATGGTGCTTGATACTATGTCAGGTTCTACACCTTCTGGCGCTGTCAAATCTAGCGGTGGCGGCGACACTGTTTCAGGCGCTTCAGGTGGCGGCGGCACAGGTGTCTCTGATCCTAATGCAAGCGCATTGGCACACTTTGACGATACACGCCTGGGTAATAGCTTAACCTGGACACATACACATGATAATAACTGGTCAATCGACTATAACGCTGCTGTTTCCATAGAAAACGACTATCGCTCTTTTAGTGGCGCAGTAACTGTTAATAAAGAAACGGCTAAAAAAGACTACCTCTTTGCTCTGGGGCTAGCAGCCACTAATGATGAGATTTTCCGTGTTGGCGCAGGTGACACACCTGTACCTCTGTCACAAATTGCTGATAATGAAGTTGCCGGTGTAGGTGAAAGAGATACCATTGATATAATCGCCGGTGTAACACATGTCATTAATCGCCGAACAGTGGGCCAGATCAATCTTGCATACGGTATATCGAATGGCTATCACACTGATCCTTATAAAGTGTTCAGTGTAGTTGACAGAGAGTCGAACATCGTAATTGATGATTCAAGTTATTACGAAAGCAGACCCGGTGATAGAAAAAGAGCAAGTATAACATTCAAATTAAATCATCAGACATTCCCTGGCAATAACATTATTCATGGTTCTTATCGATTCTATACCGATGACTGGGGTGTAGATTCAAATACGTTTGATTTTAATTACCGGTTTAATTTGGCGAATACAAATTACATTGAACCAAGGATTCGGCTATATCAACAAAGTAAAGCAGACTTTTATCAAAATCAGTTTTACGTCGATGATGCCGGCGCAAGTGATCCATCTGTAAACTTCCCTGAATTTATTAGTGCTGATTATCGACTGGATGACATGACAAGCATTACTTCAGGTATACGTTATGGTAGAGAAATTGGTAATAATGGCCACATACGTGCCAGGCTGGAATATATGTATCAGTCATTTGAGAATTCAGAGTTTGATACTAACAAGGCAATAATATTCCAGATTGCTTATAGTAAGAAATTCTAAAAAACGTATAACATCAAAAATAATATGTGCAATAAAGCACTTAAGTGCGCCTTTGCTGGCAGTGGATACCGGCCTTCGCCGGCATGACGAGCTTTGTACTGAATGCCATTAGCTCCTCGTCATTCTGGCGTATACTGCCAAGGATATCAGGTAGTAGGAGAATGCTGGAAATATTGTCGAGACTAGAATCCATGTTAAAGTAGGAAATGCATTATTGTATTATGCATTTTTTGTAATGGAATCCGGCCTTATATGGTCAACAAGGATTTTAGGGATGACAATAAAACAGCCTGTCGTTTATATATTAGCCAGCAAAAAGAACGGCACTTTATATGTTGGCGTTACTTCTAATCTTGTTAAACGTATATGGGAACATAAAAATAATATTATTGAAGGGTTTACAAAAAAATATAGTGTTCATAATCTAGTCTGGTATGAACTACATGAATCCATGATATCTGCACTTAAACGTGAAAAAATAATAAAAAACTGGAAACGAGAGTGGAAAATTACAAGGATTGAAGAAACAAATCCACAATGGAATGATTTGTATAAAAGTATTTTGTAATAAGAACTAGCGATTACTCGTTGTTCAGGCGAAGTCAAAATTATTCTGCGGTCCAGGTCTAGACACCTTTGCTAGCAATGGATACCGGCCTACGCCGGCATGACGAGCATGCACGCTTTGCTAGCATGGATACCGGCCTCCGCCGGCATGACGAGCATGCACACCTTTGCTTGCATGGATATCGGCATTCGTCCGGTATGACGAGCCTTAGACTTTACATCGAACACTAATATCACACCCCTCTTTCTGGCGTATACTGCCAAGGATGGCAGGTAGTAGGACAATGCAGGAGTATTGTCGAGGCCAGAGTAGCGGTTCATGGATGCACCGTTCACGGACCAAAGGATACGATTTGCCAGACTGGTAAAGAGAAATACTTAGGCACTCTTCTACTGGCAATGGATACCGGCCTGCGCCGGCATGACGGGCTTTATTCTGTATGTTACCAACCCGTCATGCTGGCGCAGGCCAGAGTAGTGGCGCATGGATGCACCGTTTACTGAGCAAAGGATGGAGGCTATGCCTGACTGGTACGATAAAATACTTAAGTTTTCATTCAGCAATAAAAAAAGCTCCACAGATATTGCAGAGCTTTTTTTATAATTTATTAAGTTGTCTCTTTTACGAGGATTAAAACAAATCGACTTCACCCGCCTGGGTTTCATCAATCGCTGGAACACCTGCAGGATTCAATTCTTCATCAGAGGTCAATACTTCAGGATTCTGCACACCGAAGTATGAGTAAACCGTTGCAGCAACTGACATCGGTTCTGCTTTATAACTGCCTGGTGCAGGCTCTGTTACCTGGTTGTTGGTACCAGCATCACCTACACGAACCGTAGTGCCTACAACCTTGCCCAGTGCAGCAGCTCCGCCCTGTCTTACACCTGCACCACCAAAGGTAAACAGGTTCTGGTTATTACCGTGATCCCAACCCTGATTTCCATTCAGATTGACACGTCTTCCAAAGTCACCACACATATTGATAACGATGTTATTAGTTGATCGAGAGTTAGTACCATCAAGTGTTTTAAATGCACCGCCATTTTTAGAAGCATCAGCATATTTAATATGCAGCATCGCAGCTTTCATTACTTCCATTAAAGCATTCATCCGGTTACGGTAATTATCAATACCATTATTGTGATCGTCCCAACCACCCAAGCCACCGCCTACTGTTATGTAGAGTGAACCTGGATTAACCAGTGCTAACGTTACTGCAGCGCGTACCCTTGCTGTGTACTGGTTGTTTGGATAGACAATCGCATCACCTGGAACAAGACCCAGTGAAGCAGCATCAGCAGCAGCATCTGGATCGGCCGCGTCAATGACTGGCAGAGGTAAGTTATCTGCGTCCTGAATACCATTAATTTTACTTTCGAGAAATTCTCGTAAATCAAAACTATTTGCTGCACCAGAATATCGAGCATTATAAGCAGGTGTACGGATAGTATTTGCAAGTGCTTCGATGGCAGCTTCGCTAGATGAAATGCTTCCCCTGGAATAAGGATTTTGAAAGTTCTGATCAAGTGTAAGTCCACGAAGCAATAATGGAACCTGAAAATCGGGGTCTTGCTGGAACGCGCGAGTATCACCTTCAAACGATACAAAAGGCAGTAACAGATCATTAACGATGTCATTAAAGTCAGTACCATCTGCTAACAGCGTTGAAGGTTGTTCAAATAATGCACGATGCTGAAATAATGTTGCCGCAACACGTGTTCCGACACCAGGGCTGCCTTCTATGTCTAAAGAACCTTTAAAACTTTGTAACAGGCTTTCACGGTGAGAACGGGTACCGTCTAGTTCTTTGAATAATGTACGATAAACAGACATATGGTTATTGTCGATCATAAACTGCATAGCACGGCCACCCGCACCATTATCATCTAGCTGCGGATTACCGCCATTAGGCGTTCCTCGCCAAAATCCATTTTTAGTGATAAAGCCATTATTGCCATTACCATCCAGAACATTTTCATGTCTTAAGATACCAGCGCCAAACGCAGCTGCATATGAATTCTGTGAATTATCTTCAATATCCTGAATATTGGTCAGGTTACCCGAAAGTTCAGACGGTCCACCGTATAAAAAGACATTGATTACCTGTGGCATTACTGCGGGCGCAACAACAGTTGCACCTGAGTAATCAACTGCAGCACTAGCAGTCTTATACATAGCTAATGGATTTATCGACGATGGAAGTAGCGCTGAACCACCTAATGCTGCAACACTTTTAAGAAAGTTTCTTTTATTCATAGTATTTTCCTTATAATTCGCCTTTAATTAACTGCCTTGAAGTAATAAAACTCGGGTAATCTGGAAATATAGTCAAAGGTAGCCTGAGCGATATTATTATGATGGTTATTACTTGTATTTGGCCGGATAACCTGATTACCATCAATATCAATTTCTAATAAAGACAATCCTTCATAGATGGCAATTAAACCGGTAATTTCTTGTGCAGTGGCCTTGCGTTGCATGGTGTTTAAAAACAGGAAGTGCATGTAATCGTTCAAACTCAGCTGCGATATAACATCACGCAAATTTTCGTCAGCATCATCACCGTCACCTTTATAAATAAGGCCCGGTACATCAAGCTGGCTTCCATCATAATGCCTGGTGTCTATCAACAGCTCTTCGCGTACACTTTTATGGTAATTAGCGAAACTCAGCGCATCCAGTGGTACATCAGGCAGTCGACCAATCTTAAGCGACATTGAATGCCAGCCTTTGTTGCCAAGATAGAGGATATTGCCGCCACCATTTCCTCGGGGATCAGTTGTGCCAGATGCCATAAATTCAAATATTGCTTTACCCGCTGAGTCTGAAGGGTCTGCTGCCGCATCCCATTTAAGCGTATCCAGTAACGGCATTAAACTTTCTTCGAAAGAACGCGGTCTTTCTGTATTCAATAGATATTCTCTGGAAAAGATCATAGCGGTAAATATATCTTCATAAGACTCTACACCACTGTTTACGATTGAATTTATAATGTTTACCCTGTCTTCACGCGACCGGCCTGAAAATAAATAATTAACTAGTGCCTCAGTTGCGCGCGGCATGATCAAAGGATGGCCTGAAATAACGTCATACAGGTCTTCACATGTAGTTATAAAAAATGAACCAAGAATAAGTTGCGGCTCGGTGTTCGGGATGTTTGTGGTACTTATAACATAACCGGAATCTTCATCCGTCAGATAGAAATCTTTACAAGCAATACCGCCTTTAACTGAATCCTCTTCAGTTTCAAACAGGCCCAGGTACAATTCATAAGCTTCCAGGGCATGGTTTTCTGATGAGCGTGATACACGCCATCTGGCTAATGAAGGTAAATTTGAACGAACCATCTGCCGTACAGAACTTCCGTCACGAATGTTCGACGTCAAAAATCGATACATATTTTGTGCATCTACAGTATCAGTACTCTCCATTTCTACTGCAGGTGAATACATAATTGTATTGCTTAAAAAATAGGCCATCCACTGCACATAAAGATCACGACTGACTGGGTATTCTTTTATACGTGCCAGCGGTATTTGCATAGCCTTTTCATTCTCATTGGCATCCGTATCAGGGTCAAAAGAATATTTTGCATCATCCTCGTTTGCGTTACCTTCGCTATCGAAGCCTTCAATAACTGTGTTTACCGCCAGTAACTCATCGTTGGATAAGGTGTTTTTTAATGCCTGTCTTGTATCATTCAGAAAACTGCTACTTTTAGGTTTTAAATTATTCATTCCCGCATTAAGATCAAAAAATTCTTCTGCTGAAATGCCTCGAAATAATGTTCCATATAATTTGCTCGCTACCTGATATTGCGCTTCTGCAGGAAGAGAATTAAATTCAGCCTGACTCAACGGAGCGGCAGCACCAGATATAGTTAAATCTGAACTACTACCTTCAGGTAAGCCCGGATCACAGGCCATCAAACTTATCGCGGCAGTCGCAATGGCCAGTTTTGTGAGTTGTTTTATGGAATGGTCAAAAGTTTTCATAGTTAGTTTCATCTATATTTACATCCCGAAAATAAAGAGTCACACGCACCACATCGATATGAAGCATGGCATCTATTTTGAATTTAATGTTTGATATTCTTTTACAGTCAGGAGGACCGTGACTGCCATTTATGAAGCGGAGTATATTTATACTTCAGCTAAATGAAATGATACACTAATTTCAGGAAAAACTGTCAACATTTAAACGAAAAGGTCAGAACAAATCGATGAAAGGTATATTAGAAATTCAGGGAAAAACCCAGATATACAAATTAATTCAGTAGTTTACAGCTGGGTGCTAGTATTTGTAGAAGGGTGGGCATTGAGTACAGACCGGAGACATAGGTAACACTTTGTTCGGACACATGGGTTACACATTTCCCAGACTTAAATCAATTAAAGGCCTTTTTTGTAAGCAGTACACTGGTTTCTACCATTATTTTTGCTGTGATAGAGGGCTTTATCTGCTCTTTCTAAAACAATGTCAGCTTCATCCCCTCTTCGGAATTCAGCAAGACCAACTGATGAAGTGATTTGGCAATGCTGCCCCTCATAATGAAAATTGCACTCTTCAAGCATTACCCGTAATGTATTATTTAAATTCAAGGCATTTTCAATGGAAGTATCTGGCATTATTAATACAAATTCCTCTCCGCCAATTCTTGCAAATAAATCCACCTTTCTGATTCTTGACTGGATTATATCTGCAAACAATTTTAATACACGGTCACCAACACCATGTCCATACCTGTCATTTATTTTCTTAAAATGATCTATGTCCCATAAAGCGAGACACAATGGGGTGTTGGTACGTTTCCAGCGGTTAAACTCTACAATAATTCTTTCATCATAAGCCAGTCGATTTGCAACACCTGTCAACGGATCACGTAAAAGTTGTATCTTACTTTCATGTAATTGTGCCTGTAATTTCTCTGACTCTTTTTGTGAACGGGAAAGTTCTTCTATAATTTTTGCATAACTTTGTGAGGAAATGTCCTTTTTCACTTCTTCTGAATGTTTATAATCTTCAACATGCTTACGAATTTCTGTTAAGTTTGTTGACACATCCTGTTTAAGCACTGTTAAATCTGTTGACTGTGTAATGGTTTCTTCAATACTGGAGAAGCCAGTTTCTACAGAATCTGTTAGTGATAACGACCTGGATTTTGATTCATCATTATCCCGGCGAATCACATGCATAAATGATTCAATGTCTACCAGCTGGGTACTAATTTTAGTTAAGTATGTCTCAAGATCCTGTTTTTCCTGCTCTACGGAGCTAATACTTTGATTAACCAGTTGCACCAATTTCTTAATGATGCCCTTCTCTGTTTTGTTATCAGAACGATTAATCGCTTTTACTAGCTTGAATTTGGCTTTTTCAGATGAGGCAGGCAAAGTTAACTGGTTAACTATTTCATTCAAAACATGTTTTACATTGATATTTTCTTGCAAATTATCATCACTTGCTGCACTTACATTATTATCACTCTTTAGTGTGTCAATATAGTCTGCTAACTCAATCGCCAGCTGCTGCATTATTTCTGATGTTTTAATACCGTTGGTGTCAAAGGTAAAATCAGTGCTATCGGTAATATCTTTTATAAATACGTTTATATTCTCACTGTACTGTTCTTTACGTTTTGAAAATTTATTTAATATTTTTATTAGTTCAGCTGATGCTTTATCATCTGGCAATTTTTTAGCAACAAGATACTTTATTTTTGCCACAACCTCATCAGATAAATGCGCAGCTTCATGATCTTTAAGCTGTTTATTTAAATATGATGATATTGCAGTTTTTTCAGAAGTACCCGTATGATAATCAGCATGATTAATGAGTAAAAATAAATGGTCTAAATTTTTATTAAGACTGTTGACATCAACAGGATCATCAACTGAAGCTTTAATTTCAGTCAGTACATTATTAACCTGTTCATTATCACTACGCGATGCAAGTGACAGCCTGATAACTGCCTTTTTTAATACTTGCTGCATATCCGTCAAACGAGCCTCTTTATCATTTAACAGGCGCACTGATTTTTCGTATATCTTTTTCATTTCATTATCGGGAGAAGTTTTCATATATTCCTCACTGCAAAGGGACGGTTACACATACTTTGTTGCCTTTGTTTAAATACTCAACACTTTGAAAACTAATCGAACTCGCCAGTGCTATACCACGTCCATGACTATCAAAGGCGCGCTCTGGACTAACGGTCATAAATTGACGCCAGTCGAAACCATTCCCCTGGTCAGTAATTACTAATGTTATTTTATTATCATCACGATTAAATTCGACAGTTGCATATTTATCTTTATGAGCAGGTAAAGCTAGACGGTTATCAACCTCACTTTCCCAGTTACCTTGTGCATTTAACCTGGACTTTTCTTCATAGGTAATACCCAAATTTCCATGCTCCACTGCATTAGTTATTAATTCTGTTAAACCAAGTACAACTCGCTCTGAGTTCGGACATGCGTTTGCCAATAATATGGCAAGATTTCTACCCTCTTCCAGCGACTTAAAGTTGAACAGACCTTTGTCCATCATCTTTAATGTCTGTACAGATTTTTTCAGGTTTTCCTGAATATGTATATAATGTTGATAATCACGTATTGCTGTTTTTACTATTGCAATTAGCGTTTCCTGATCATACGGTTTTGACAGGTAATAATAAGCACCTGCATTTAAACCTTCAATCATGTTTTTCTTGCCGCAACTGGCTGTTTGCATGATGACAGGCACGCGGCTAATCTTTTCATCATTTTTAATATGTGCCAGTACTTCTATACCATCCATTCCCGGCATCATTCTGTCGAGCAAAACAGCACTAAAACGACCGGGGGACTCATGCAGGGCAGTTAATGCCTGCTCGCCTGATTCCACACACACAACATCTATACCAGATTCATTTAGATAATCTGCTATAAGATCGAGGTTGAATATTTCATCATCAACAACTAATACTACTGTTTTCTCTTCTGTCATAAAAAAACCAGCCTACAACCGTTCACTGATTATTTTTTCTATACGATTACCTCCAGCATGATAATCGTGTAGCTGTATTACGTCATATAGCAGCTTTGTTTTATTGCTTGTTTTACACCTGCTCCCACTAGGTAAATTTTCACAACTAATCGCCATTACCAGCACCTGTCATAATCCCTGTTTCTGCTGATCTGAACATTATTTACCAGTCCGGAATCGTTTACTTCTGTCATATTATCTGTACATGTAATGCAGGCAAGCGTTACATCATCATTGGGTTCAACATCTCCACAAAATTTGTTAAATGTAGCTACGATATTTGCAAAAACAAACTCTTTTTTTCGGCTATTATCCAGGCATTTATCCAGATGCCTGGATCCAAACATATCACCACTGGCATTTTCAGCTTCGGTTAAACCATCCGTATAAATAATGAACTGATCATTGGGCTTTATATCTATCGTTTCCAGTTTAAAATTGTTGATTGTTGCTTCATCGATACCCAACGGTATGTGACCGGCTTTTATTTTATTTTTGATCTCACCTGTCTCGCCATCTCTTAGATAAATATCAGGCATGCCGCCATTCCAGACACTTGCGTGTTTTATATCGTTATCTATCTTCAACATGCAGCATGCCATGAACATGCTTACTGGTAATAATGTATGTAATTTATTATTAATATGTTCAAGAATGTCTTCCAGTTCGAAGCCTTTGCCTGTCATAACACTAAATATGTCGGCAACCGGTAATGCGCCGATAGCAGCAGAAAGTCCATGCCCGGTAAAATCTGCTACTAGTACATGCAAACCACCATCTGGCCGCTTTGCCGTTAAAAAAAGATCACCACTGAAAACCGCTTTTGATTTACTTAGTAATTGAATTTCTTCAAATTGAACATTTCTTTCGGATAATGCATAAGCTAATATTTGTTTGGCTACTAACTGCTCAGCTATAGAACTTTTATACAGTTTTTTTAATTCACAAACCTGCTGCAGTGATGAAAACCTGGCTTTTAGTGCTGTTGCTGTGCATGGCTTAAATAGAAAATCGTCACAACCTGCAGTGAGGCATGCAGACAGAAGATTTTCGTCTTCAGCTGACGCGAGAATTATGATAGGAACAAAAACATTGCCGGCGCGCATACGCAGTGTATGGACAAGCTCATCAATCGCTACATCAATACAATCCGCTTCAATCATGACATAATCTATGTGTTCGTCTGCGAACAGTGTTAAAGCGGATTTTGCTTTACTGGCCACCAGAACATCAAAACCTTGCTGATACAGGCTGTTATCAACATTTTTGATGGTTTCACTTGAATTACTTACAACTAATAAACAGCCCTGGCTTAAAGCAGAGCTATTATCAATAGTAGTGGTCATCAAGTTCTGCCTCATGCACCTGTACCTGATTTCATCTGAACTGATGAAAGGTTTGTATAGTTAATAGTAAAAAGTTGCTCAAAATTTGCTACTTTTAAGATACTATCCACCTGTTCACTGGGATGCTCAATAAAAACAGATCCACCACGGCATTTTGCATGTTCACGTAGCAGCAATAACATACCAAGTGCTGAACTATCCATGTAACTGGCATTGCTTAAATTCACATAATAAGCAACGCCTTCCTGTCCAGGGACCTGACGATAAGTATCGCGAAATTCCTGCGAAACCTTATAATCGAATCGTCCTGAAATATTAATTAGTACTTTTTTGCCATCGTTTGACATTTCCTGACTTACTGACATGATTTAGCCTCCAAAAGATTGTTCAAGCTAGAAGAAAGAATAATTCTGCAATGAAGTTATCGGCAGATATTAAAAAATCCTTAGAGGATATTAGAAATAGTTTTTAACGGCACTTTCGCCATGTCTCTAGATATTATTTACCGACAGCAGTGGCGAAGATGAGGCTGTTCCTGGCGCTAATTCAGGTGATTTACCATTAATTTCTGTCAAATTTGTTTTTTTCAGAAGTGCAACAAACTCATCTTTTGCAACAGGTTTGCTAAAATAATAACCCTGCATAAATTCGCATTCAGCATTCAGCAAAAAATCCAGCTGCCCTTTTGTCTCGACACCTTCAGAAACTACAGACATACCCAGACTATTTGCCATAGCAATCACCGCTTTAACCAGTTTTGCATTCTGCTCACTATGTAAAACACTATTTATGTAACTGCGATCTATTTTTATTGAGTCAAAGTTATAGCGCTGCAAATAAGACAGTGACGCATAACCTGTACCAAAATCATCAATAAGCAGTTTAATACCCATATTTTCGATTTGTTTCATCATTTCTGCAGAGTCACTGGTCTCTTCTAGCAATACACCTTCTGTTAGCTCGAGCTGGATTGCATTTGATGGCAAATTATATTGTTTAAGAGCTTGATCAACAGTTTCCAGTAACGACGAATCGGATTTAAACTGACGTGCTGAAACATTAACGGTGACGCAAATATTTGAGCAACCCAAATTACGCCAGTTTTTCACCTGTTCACATGCCTGTTGAATTACCCAATTACCCATCGGCAAAATTATCCCCGTTTCTTCTGCAATAGGAATAAAACAATCAGGTGTTATCATACCTAACTCATCACAGTGCCATCTCAATAAGGCTTCTACCTTAACGATTTCACCGCTTTTCGAATTTACTATCGGCTGATAATGTAGTGAAAATTCATTACGCTCAAGTGCACGTCTAAGTTGTGACTCAATATTCATGCGCAATTTTGCCTGCATAGTCATTTCAGGTGAAAAAAAACAATACGTGTTTTTACCGTCATTTTTAGAGCGATACATTGCTGCATCTGCATGACGCATTAATTGATTACTGTCTTCGCCATCTTTTGGATATAAGGAAAAACCGATACTTGGTGTAATGTTCAGTTCCTGATCTTCTATTACAAAAGGTTTTGCAAAACTTTTAATTATGCGCTCAGCAACACGCCTGACTCCTGATTCAGGCTGATGTCCTTTTGTTTTGCCGTCGTCATCAAGAACAAGTAAAAATTCATCACCACCCAGGCGGGCGACAGTATCACTACCTCGCGCACATCCGGATAACCTTCTTGCTGCCTCTCTCAATAAATCGTCACCTGCGGCATGACCGAATGTATCATTAATATATTTGAAATTATCCAGATCAAGAAAAGCGACAGCTGGTTTTAAGTTATGTCGCCTGGCCTTTAGCAGGGTTTGCTCAAGTCTATCAGACGCTAAACTTCGGTTGGGCAAGCCTGTTAATTCATCATAACTTGCCTGTTTCTGTAATTTATCTTCTGTCTGTAACCTGACTTTAATTTCTTTTTCTAAGCGCTCATTAGTTGATTTTAATTCTGCAGTTCTTTGTTTTATTTGTATTTCTAAACTGTGTTTCGCTGAACGGAGAAATTCTGCTGCCTGTTTTTGCATCAACTGATTGGTTAATCTCGCCCATAAAACATCGAAATCTATCGGCTTGGTAACATAATCATTTGCACCTAAATCAAGTGCCTGTACCATTTCACGTGGCGACCCCTGTGAAGCTATCAGGATTATGGGGAGCTGTATCTTTGAATATGATTTTCGAAGTACTTTTAAAACAGAAACACCATCCATTACCGGCATTACCGCATCCAGCAATACAAGATCAGGTAATTTATTATCAATAGATTTTACAGCTTGTTTACCGTCACACGCTTCTGTAACCTGAAGATTTCCAATCTCAAGAATTTCTTTTATCGCTTCCCGTATTACTTTGCTGTCATCCACAATAAGTACATTTAACGATTTACCCGATAGAATAACTTCCTGAATCTCCGGCTCATAATTCATATTAAACATGTTTAAAACCTCGTCATGAATTAATTCGCTATCGGTTTATATTGTATTTTAAATAATTCATCATCAACTAAATCCTGCGCAATCTTATTTAAGGGTAAAATCCGATCTATGCCATCCTGTTTAACGGCAGCCACCTGCTGTCTCTGCCTGTAGCGTCAAATAACCGGCACCAGTTATATCAAAGCAACATTCGTGCCAATAACAGGAAAACAATCCCAGGGTTATTTCAGCATTGTTTTTTAACAACAAAAGTACTCATAAGCAGATGAATGCATTAAGGTGACAGCGGTATAGAAACAGATATGTTTATGGATGGACGGACAGACAATCGCTCCTGCAATTTCTGCACTTCCGCATCTGACCGCCATGGATGGTGGAAATGCAATAGGATTGTAGGAACAATCCTTGCCGTGGCGGTCGGCGAAAAATTGCTCCCTGCATTTTCCGCACTTCCGCCATCCGTGGCGGTCGGCGAAAAATTGCTCCCTGCATTTTCCGCACTTCCGCCATCCGTGGCGGTCGGCGAAAAATTGCTCCCTGCATTTTCCGCACTTCCGCCATCCGTGGCGGTCGTATTAGGGCAATGCAGGAGCAATTGCCGAATAGCGCCACTGCGATATGGCGCTTTTAGTTTTTTAAAATTATAGTGTCAATTTCGGGGAGGTGAATGAAGTCATTGAAAGCCTGGCTTAGCTTTAACTTCTACAGCTAATAATTATTTTACATTCTGCAGAACTTCAGTAAGTGCTTTTTCCACATCAAAATACGCTTTATGCACTTGCTCGATTAATGTGTTGTCAATAACTCCCTGTTCACAGGCATGCTCAACTTTTTTACACAATGCTGATAGCCCGATAGCACCCACATTCGCGCTAGAAGACTTTAATGCGTGTAATATTCCTTTCACTGCTTCAACATCTGCTCTCTGCGTTTCTTCAGTTAATTCTTCAAGCAAGCGGGATGATTGCTGTAAATAGATTTTTACCAGTTTTTCAGCCAGACTTGAACCATCGTTTTTACTTTTGTTAAGCAGCCGGTTTAAAACATTTTGATCCAGGATGTTCGAATCGCCATTCAGACGTTTCAAATCATTCAAATCATCCTGTTGTACTTGCCTGCTTTTATCTGGAGTTAAACTTTTTATTGATGAATCCGGACTAAATAACAACCATTTTTTTACAATTGATTGCAAAGAAGACATAGTAAATGGTTTACTTAGAAAATCATCCATGCCACTAGCAATGCACTTATCTCTTGCACCTGTTATTGCGTGTGCCGTTAGCGCAATAATTGCCGTTGCTTTACCCGGTGACAGGGTTTCATCCTGTCTTATTTTTTTTGTCGCAACGAATCCGTCCATCACCGGCATTTCACAATCCATTAAGATTAAAGCGTAGTTATTAGCTTTGGCAGCGTCCACAGCCTGTTTGCCATCATGTACCACATCGGCTTCAAAACCTAGCTCTTCTAACATATCCAGAGCAACTTCGCAGTTCACCAGGTTATCTTCCACCAGAAGTATTTTTCTCGTTTTACCTGTGTTTAGTATGACAATATTTTTCTCTTCAGCCACTTTTGATTCTATTTCAGCTATATGTTCAACATAAGGTAATTCAACCCAGAAACAGCAGCCTTTGCCCTGACGGCAATCGGCACCTATTCGGCCATGCATTAATTCAATGAACTGTTTACATAAACTTAAACCAATACCTGTGCCATCAATGCCGAGTTCACCTGCTCCTAATCTTGAGAATGGCTGAAATAATTTATCCATAGCGTCTTCAGCAATACCGTGTCCTGTATCAATTATAGATATCCGCACATTATCATTGTTTTCAATATTTAAAATAATTGAGACCCGGCCGCCTTGTTTATTATATTTAATGGCATTATCCAGCAGGTTAACAATGACCTGTTTCAAGCGATTGCTATCGGCCATTACAAAAATATCTGACTGTTCAAGCATGCTGGATATGCTAATATTTCTCTTCCCAGCTTTACTTTCTATCAGTTTTATTGAATCGTCTATCACTGCCTGACAATCTGTCAAACCTATAACCAGATCAATATTACCTGTCTCAATACGCGACAAATCCAGGACATCATTAACGATAGATAACAGGTGTTTTCCAGCTTCAACTATTTTTTTTGATCGATCAATTTGTTTTTTGCTCAAAGGTTCCTTTTTGTCGTGCATTAGTAATTCATTCATACCAAGAATTGCATTTAAAGGTGTGCGTAATTCATGGCTCATGCGAGATAAAAATTTTGATTTCTCTTCGCTGGCAGATTTTGCCTTTTCCGTTTTTAACATCATTATGTGTTCACGCTGTATAGAAATTTCATTTATACGTAACAGGCTTAATGTTGCGTTGTAAAACAATATTGATGAGCGCAACATAAATAGAGAATATATAACTATTGTAACTAGAATTACTGCTGTATTAGGGAAATTTGAATGATAAACGACGAACATCATTGGCAGCGTCAGGAATATAATAAAGATGATTATTGGCGCTCTCAAAAACCCCATTGTTGCATGTGACGCAGACATAATTCCCATCACGACAATTAACAATAGAATCTGACCATTAAGATCAACAACAGGGAATAACGACAGTATTATTATGTTCCATACCATTGCAGATAAGACTATACCCAATAGATATACTTTTTCCGCCCTTTTAACATCAATGGCGTTATGCTTACGCGCCGTAATATAACGCCAGTTAATATATGAACGAAACAGGATGACAGATGTAAACAATAAAAAACAAACTGTCAGGCGGTAGGTAATGTCAGAAGAATACAGGAAGCCAAAAACTAATGTTACCACCAGCAACGTGGCAGACAAAGCGAATGGCTGACTATCGTAGATCAGCTCTATTTGTTTTTTAGTAACCAGTGAAGAGATGCTCTCACTGGATTCTTGTTCAGTTTTCATTACATTTTGTGCCCTGGCACGCCCATACTGTTCAAATTAAACGTAAGAAATATCTGATTAAGTTAATTGGATGTTAACAAGCCTATAATAACTGGAGTTGATCAGGGTTCCCCTGATTAAAGCTTAAGGGCACCTCTATTAATTGCTTGTGCCCTTCAGTCGATAATAGACACTGTACCGTAAATCAGCAAATAATAGCGATAAATATACCGTTTTTATTGTCTGTTTAAAATAACGCTGGCCATTTTCAATAACAGCCCCCGTTACTGTCAAGCCAGGCGTATTTATAATCATGTTAGAAACCAATACAATAAACAAAAACACCCAGGAATGAAATGTCCTGGCTATTAAACATCAGGGCTTAAACACCGTTCTGTGTACATAAATTTGTTTTAATCGGTCAATCCTGTGTACAATCAGAAAATCTCGACACTTAATTAAGGGGAACTCTAATCAATTTAGGCAGAGATCCCAGGGCAAAGATAATTTAAGCATGCCAAACCAAAACAGTGCAAATATAAAACCCAATATATTAATCGTTGATGACGATGCCACCATTCGACTGCTGATGAGGGATTTCTTAACCGATGAACAATACTCCATTGAAGAAGCCGAAAATGGAAATGACGCACTGGAACGTATAAAGCAACAGCAACCAGACCTGGTTTTACTGGATGTCAATATGCCAGGGATAAAAGGTTTTGAGGTATGTCATAAAATCCGCAAGCTATATGGTGACACTGACTATATCTATTGTTATGGTCACCGGACTTGATGACTCTGAATCTATCGAAAAAGCTTATGGTCTGGGCGCAACCGATTTTATCAGTAAACCCATTAACTGGGACACCTTTCCTTACCGCATTCAATACCTCATTAAAGCAAGAAATGCAATCATAGAAACAAAAAATCAGGAATTACATCTGCAATATATTGAGCAAGTTTCCCGCATTATTGCACAAAATAAAAAACAGGAAGACATGATGGATGAAGTCATGTCAGTCATTATGAAAATATTCTCTGCTGACCGTGCGTTTATCATTAAACCTGACTTGCCTGTAAATGACGACTGTCACAGAGTATTCAGAAGCTGCTATTCAGCAATATTGACAATATCCAAAATATTCAAGACACTCTTTTAAACTCACCCGGCAGTTATACCCTGTATTCTACTGAAAATTCAGAATGCCCAATAGTGTCACAATTTAATTTGAACACACCAGCAACTACATATAATAGCCATATCAAACAGCAAATGATAAAGGCACTGCATTTACAGAAAAATAAGACCTGGTATTTAGTTGTTCAGCAATGTATAGAACGCTCGAAATGGAGCACTTTAGACGAAGAAACCTTTGACAAAATATGCTTCCGCCTAACCGGTGTGTTATCCCGGTATCTTTTAACAGAAAAGCTCCATAAAAGTGAACGACTACTAAAGCAGGCACAGGAAATAGGTCATTTGGGTAACTGGAACTGGAATGTTAGAACCAACGAACTGACCTGGTCCGACGAAATCTATCGAATATACGGTTATCAATCCAGCCGCTGGGAACCTGATTGCGAGAAGTTTTATGAAATAGAATTTGAAGAAGATTTACAACGTTATAGTCTATTTGAAAACATTCTGAATAAAACGAATAAATCCTATCAATTTGATCATCGTATAAAAACATCTGCACTAAATATAAAATGGGTACGTGAACAATGTGTAGGTAGCTATGATGAGAATGACGAACTAGTCGAATTATATGGCATTGTGCAAGACATAACTGATACCCACATTAAACAGGAGCAGGAGGTTCATAATAATAAAATGGAGGCAATCGGTCAGCTAACCAGTGGTGTAGCACATGATTTTGGTAACTTAATGACAGTCGCCAAGGGCAACCTGGATCTTCTTATAGAATCCATTTCTGAAAAAAACACACACATTAGTACAGAATGCCATGAGTTAATCGAGGATGCCCACTCAGCGGTTAAAGACAGTGTTGAATTAACCAAACAGTTATTAGCTTTTTCTCGCAAAAAATCAATAGCACCTGTTTCTGTCAATGTAGAAGACACCATAAAAAAATTCCATAAGCTATTTGATAATACCGTTGGTGAATCAATACAATTGTCAATAAACATTCATCCTCATCTGCCTAATATCCTTGTCGATCCAACACAGTTTGAAAGCTCGCTGTTAAACATCATTATTAATGCCAGAAATGCAATGCCTGAAGGTGGAAAATTAAGCATTAACGCGGCAATCATGACGACACAACGTTCTCACGAAATCATTCGCAATGCCGATCATGATCTTGGCAATGAATGCATATGCCTGTATGTAAAGGATGAAGGTATCGGTATGAGCGAAGATGTACTAAACCATGCAATTGAACCATTTTACACAACCAGCAAAACCACAGGCACAGGTTTGGGCTTAAGTATGGTGTATGGATTCATCAAACAATCAGGTGGAGAACTGGTTATACACAGTAAACCCTCTAAAGGCACAACCATTTATCTGCAATTTCCGATATACGAAAACTTATCAACTGAACAAATTAAAACAGATGCAGTCAACACCCTGCCAGATATAAGTGCAACCATACTTATTGTTGAAGATCTGCCAAATGTAAGGCAGTTTGCCGTACGATGTTTAAACAGACCTGGCATTAACATTCTACAGGCCCAGGATGCCGATGAAGCAAGAGGTCTTTTAGAAACAAATGAAGATATCGATTTATTATTTACTGATGTACTTATGCCTGGTGATATGAATGGTCATGAACTCGCCGGCTGGGCAATTAAGAAATATCCAAAGCTTAAAATACTGATAACCACAGCAATGGAAAACAAACCCAGCAGCGAGCAACCGGTCAGAAACCATAACTTTCCACTGTTGCCCAAACCCTACAACAAGTTTGAATTAACCAGAAGTATTAGCCAGTCGCTGGAAGGCTAGTGATTAATTCTGGATCTTCCGGGACCGGTTAGCGAGCAGCATACTTAGCGCAGGTAACCCGTAGGGTGTGCCGTGCGCACCATGAATTAACCATTTGTCTCTATATTTCGGTGCGCGTGGCGCACCCTACGGTTTAAATAATACCTGCAGTACTGGCATTGGAGGCGGAGCAATTTGTTAAATACCTTGATTTTCAGCCATCTTGATGGCTGAACATTCATCGCCACCCTGCTCTACGGTACAGCTTGTTTATTACAAGCTATCCAGCCAAAATAATTTTACAAATTACTCGATAAAATAACCAGAGTAATACTACTAAACAACTCTTTTCGTTTAGACATAATTTTGACTACACGGATAACAGCAACGGCAAGCATATGTTTTTTATCGACTAATTATTTTCGGTTTACAACTATTTACATTAAAAACACTTCAGAATCGCCATTTTTTTGTCATTGCGACTATTATTAAGCCATAAAAGACAACAAACAAAATGTAACCAAATAGAAAATCCAACTAGATTACATCTGAGGGTTACCGACGTGGAAGCAATTGTCAAAGATCAAGTTCAACAAAATCAATGCCAGCAAAACAAAACACTGTTAAAAAGCCTGATTGGCAATAGCCAATCAATGAGAAAAGTTCAACTAGAAATATCACAGGTAGCAAACAGCAGCGCCAATGTTTTAATACTGGGAGACTCCGGTACCGGTAAAGAAGTTGTTGCTCGAAACATTCATTGCCTTTCTCAGCGTCGTAATAAAAACTTTGTTCCAATAAATTGTGGTGCTATTCCACCCGATTTACTTGAATCTGAATTATTCGGACATGAAAAAGGGGCATTCACCGGTGCCATCACATCTCGCCAGGGCCGTTTTTCAATGGCTGAAGGCGGCACTCTTTTTCTGGATGAAATTGGTGAAATGCCGATGGCTATGCAGGTAAAACTGCTGAGAGTTCTGGAAGAACGTGTGTTTGAACGTGTTGGTGGAACGGCTACCATAGAGGCCGATGTCCGAATTGTTGCGGCTACAAATCGTAACCTTGAAGATATGGTGAAAAAGGGAAAATTCCGCGAGGATTTATTTTTCAGGTTAGATGTATTCCCTATTAAAATACCCGCCCTACGTGACCGTATCGATGACCTGCCACTGTTAATAAAAGAACTGATCTCAAGGCTGGAACGTGCGAATCAAAACTCAGTCCGTTTTACAAAAATGGCGGTTATTACAATGTCTAAGTATGACTGGCCAGGTAATGTCCGTGAGTTAGCCAATCTTATTGAGCGGATGTCAATAAAACATCCAAACGGGCTGGTAAACGAGAATAACTTACCAACTAGAATCTGCGCAACGATATCATCAAAAAACAAAGGGCTTGAATTACAGAATTTAGACGATAACGACCTTCAAATTGACCATACCGAGACCAGTAATATCAACCCCCCTGAGGTTAATTTTCCGGTTGAAGGTTTTGATCTTAAAACTTATATATCCAATGTAGAAGTAAAAATTATAGAAGAAGCGCTGGAAAATACTGATGGTGTTATCGCACATGCAGCCAAATCACTGGGTTTACGCCGTACAACGCTTGCAGAGAAAATGCGTAAATACGATATAGATAGAAACACTGGACAATCTAGTTTAAGTGCTTGCTGATATATTCACTTAAAAAATGCTCGACCACAAAGACACTGAGTTAACAGGCTAGTCATATATCGGGAAATTAAAGCATGCCACTGCTTAATGGACTTCAATAAATTCCACCTCAGCGGTGAGCTGATAACCTTTATTTCTGATTGTTCGAATTAAATCAGGCTTGTATGATTCATGCGTAAGCTTTTTACGTAACTTTGAAATTGCCATATCGGCAGACCTGTCCAATGGTGACCATTCGCGACCTGAAAGTATATTTAGTATTTCTTCGCGATGAATGGTTACATTGGGTCTGCTAATAAGTGCTGCTAACAGGCGGTATTCGGTGCTGGTTATTTCTACGATATCACCATCAGGTGAATATAACTGTTGATTGATAAGGTTGAGGCTCCAGCCAGCAAAGTTTGCATGTGTTTTATTTATTTGCTGTAACGGCGATGCCTGTGTTCGACGCAATACGGTTTGAATCCTGGCGATAAGCTCTTTTTCTTCAAATGGCTTGGTTATGTAATCATCGGCGCCCGCTTCCAGACCACTTACTTTGTCATCAATTTCGGCTTTCGCGGTGAGAAAAATAATGGGTGTTGTCGATTGATGACGAATTTCGTGTGCAAGTGTTAATCCGTCTCTATCTGGAAGCATAATATCCAGAAGTATCAGTGATATATCTTCATTATCGACTAACGCTTTATGGGCATCATCAGCACTATGAGCAGACACGAGCTCGTAATCATAATTTTCAACGTAACGTTTTACGAGTCGACATAACCGCTCGTCATCATCAACAAATAGTATTTTATCTTTGCTCATAGCTGCCTTTTTCCTGGCAATAAATACCTGTGGGAGCATTTTTTCTTCAATATTACACCATTGTTTAAAGAATAAACCGACTAATATTTTTTTTTGTAACCGAGAAAGCAATATATAACTTAACAGCACAATTTAATGCTGAATTGTAATTATTTTTATAAAACTTTGCAAACTAGCAAGTTTGTTGTTTTTATTATATTTATTGAGCCCTGTTATTTCCATATTTCATTCTTGAAAGCGATTTGTATTCATATTAAAGATTCTGCTGGTATAACCGATTAGTTAGTACAGGGCACAGTTGTTATTAAAGCGTTTCAACTGTATTTCTATGATATAGATTGAACATTCTAAATGTTATACAAGATGAGGGAAAAGATGTGGATTTAGCGACTCTTATAGGTGTTGTTGGTGCTGTTGTCTGTATTATGACAGCTATTATGATGGGCGGTGAGATGGGCATGTTTGTCAATGGCCCAAGTATAATGATCGTTATTGGCGGTAGCGTTGCTGTTGTTATGATGAAATTTTCGCTCACTGACATGCTGGGAGCTTTTGGCGTAGCGCTCAAAGCCTTTATACACAAAATACAACAACCTCGCGAGATTATTGAGCAAAGTGTTGAATTAGCAAATGTCGCCAGAAAAGAAGGGCTTCTTGGCCTGGAAAACGTCGAAGTAAAAAATGAGTTTCTCGCCAAAGGTATCAGTATGGTGGTCGATGGAAACCCGCCTGAACTCGTTCATAAAATTCTTTCCAAAGAAATCAGTCTTTCTATTGAACGTAACGAAACCGGCCTGAGTATTTTTAAGGCAATCGGTAATGTTGCGCCTGCCATGGGTATGATTGGTACACTTATTGGCCTGGTACAGATGATGTCAAATATGAGTGATCCCAAATCGATTGGCCCTGCGATGGCGGTAGCATTGCTTACAACCTTATATGGTGCGGTCATTGCCAATGTCTTTGCTTTACCCATTGCCGACAAGCTGGCACTACGAAGTAATGAAGAACGCTTAAGTAAGTCAATGATTCTGGAGAGTATCAGTGCCATACAGGAAGGTTTGAATCCACGCATGGTAGAAGGTTTGCTGAGCATCTATTTACCTGCCAACAAGCAATCTAAAGAAAAAGAGACCACTGCAGAACAGGCGGCGTAGCAGGTAAAATATGATGAATGATGCATGCGAAGCTGAACATAAATGTCCCGAGGGTATACCCGCATGGGTGATGACATTTGCAGATTTAATGTCCCTGCTACTGGCTTTTTTTGTTTTGTTGTTTTCCTTTTCGGAAATGGATAAAGCTGTTTACAAAGAGTTAGCCGGTTCTTTAAAAGATGCCTTTGGTGTGCAACGTGAAATCAAGGCGAAGGAAACACCGCGAGGCATCAATATTATCGCGCGTGAATTTAGCCCGGGTCGTCCGCAGCCAACAGCCATTAACGAAGTACGCCAAATGACTACGGATGAAAGTAAAATGCACCCGGTATTTACCGATCCCTCGAAACAGGGACAGGGTCAGGGACAGGTAAATAAAAACACTAATGTTACTTTAAGTGAAGAGGAAATTAAGCAAAATGAGCGCATAAAAAAAGACAGTGCTTTAGTGCGTGAAGCTTTAGATAAAGAAATAAAAGAAGGTACCGTTGATCTTGAGGTGACTGAAAAAAGTATTATTCTCAGAGTCAGAGAGAAAGGTTCTTTCCCTTCAGGTAGTGCAAATATAATCAAACCTTTTAAAACTATCGTTGACAAAATAAGTGAAGTTTTCAGGAGCTTCGATGGTGTTATTATTGTAGCGGGACATACCGATAACATTCCTATTAAAACCTACCGTTTTCGTTCTAACTGGGAATTATCATCATCCAGAGCAGTCAGTGTGATTCACGAACTGGTAAAAACCAGTGCGCTTAGAGATAAAAAATTCAAGATTGCAGCATATGCAGAAACCAGGCCAGTTGACTCGAACGATACCTCAATCGGTCGTTCTAAAAATAGACGTGTTGAAATTATGATGGATTATTCTGATAACACAAAACCTGAACAAACCAACACATCTATGTAGACAATTACCTGGATCAGACTTCCAGGAATGGGTTTATTGTGTAGCATTATCACTGCTGTCCCGAATGGCACTAAGTTAAGCTATATTTGCATGAATCCGGGACATGAACCGGGCACAGTTGGCAACGACACGCCGTAAAACCGTCCATGGTGGCTCAACACGGCCGCATCCCTGCGGGTGATGGTCGTTGCCAACTGTGCCCGATTCACATCCCTTGCAGTTAACGTGACAGCAGTGTAACAATATAGAACCCATCTAGCGCCGCCTTGAATCGCGGTAGTCATGATTTTCCAGGGCAATATCCGCCTCTACATCTTCACGACTTCGCTCATAGACAATTTCACGGCCCATAGCAGAACCCGCGTAAGCATTTGCATTTGCGGTAAGTGTTAGTTCACATTTCACACTGTGCACCCCCTCACCTAATACAACTTCAATTTTGTCCGGGCGCTTACTGAAGACAGTTACCGCCATCACCTGCTCTGTTTCAGTAACACGTACATCTATTTTTTGATCACTCATTGAAGATATCCTCTCAGTTGGAAGCCAGGCAAGTTCTGATTTTAGATAATTAGTGATTGCCTGATTCATTGTATACTCAAATCCAGGATAATGAACAGTTTTGATAAAATCCGCTGTTGGCTACAAATGTTCGCTACAAAACACCTAATGATAACTACCAGGACCATCACATTGACCGAAACTGCCTTTTCATCACTTAAGCTGCACACCGATCTGCTGAAAAATTTGTCATCTCTTGCTTATGACAGAATGACGCCTATTCAAACGCAGAGCCTGCCACCTATTCTGAGCGGAGAAGATGTGATTGCTCAGGGTAAAACCGGTTCAGGGAAAACAGCTGCATTTGGCCTTGGCTTGCTGCAAAAGCTTGAGTTAAAACATTTTCAGGTACAATCTCTGGTGCTTTGCCCTACCCGCGAACTTGCTGACCAGGTCGCGAAAGAGATTCGTAAACTGGCTCGAACCATCCATAACATTAAAGTTTTAACATTGTGTGGCGGCATGCCCCTGGGGCCACAGATCGCTTCACTGGAGCACGGTGCTCACATTATTGTCGGCACCCCGGGACGGATAGAAGAGCACTTACGTAAAACCACGTTAAAGCTAAAGCATTTAAATATGCTGGTACTTGATGAAGCCGATCGCATGCTTGAGATGGGTTTTCAATCTGCGCTGGACAGCATCATTGCACATGCACCACAGCAACGCCAAACCCTGTTATTTAGTGCGACCCTCCCCGCACAGATCAAAGTTCTGGCCAAAGACATCATGATAAACCCGGTTATGGTCTTAATGACATCCAGCCATGACGAAAGCATAATAAAACAGCATTTCTATAAGGTGGATGATGAAAAGCAACGCCTGACTGCTCTGCGTTTATTGTTATTGCAGCATCAGCCGGAATCTGCCGTGGTGTTTTGTAATACCAAACGTGATGCTCAGCAAATCGCTGACAGTCTTTCTGATTATGGCTTTAGTGTACTCGCCTTGCATGGAGACCTTGAGCAAAGAGATCGTGATCAAACGCTGGTACGTTTTGCCAACAAAAGTATCTCGGTACTTGTCGCTACCGATGTCGCCGCCCGCGGGCTGGACATTAATGCCATCGAACTGGTCATCAACTACCACATTGCGCGCGATACTGAAGTGCATATTCATCGTATCGGCCGCACCGGACGTGCAGGCAGTAAAGGCATCGCGTGTTCTTTATACAGTGATAAAGAGCACTATAAAGTCGCCTTACTGGGTGATTATTTAGACAGGATTATCGAAAGTGAAACACTGCCTCCACATAACTTGTTAGAGGAAACACCGACTAAACCGTTAATGGCAACCCTGCTCATTGATGGAGGTAAAAAACAGAAGCTGCGAGCGGGTGATATTCTGGGTGCCTTAACGGGAAAAAACGGCATCACAGGAAAACAGGTCGGAAAAATTCATATCTTTGATAACCGGGCTTATGTCGCAGTCAGCCGGAATGTTAGTAAAGCTGCACTGAAAAAATTAACTGAAGGTAAATTAAAGGGGCGTTCATTTAGAGTCAGAATAATTGGTGATTAACTCGACAACAAAAACCATGAAGACATAAGCCCTGAAAACTATCGATGTCGACACTGAGCAGACAGTCAATTTTTTAACAGCAATAGTCCACGGATGAACGCAGATGAACACAGATAAAAACAAGAAATGTTTATTTTTGTCATCCTGACTGCAGCGTAGCGTAATGGAAGGATCTTGTTCACCACGCTATTATGGTGTAACCGTCTCAAGACCCTTTACTAGCGCTCAGCAGGACATCAAATAACTAATGTCTTTTATCTGTGTTCATCTGCGTTTATCTGTGGAAAAAACGTTTTTGTTTTTGTGTCCATTCATGGCCGTATCTGCTAATTCGAGTTAATGAGTCGTCAGGGAATAGTCGACACTGAGCAAACAGTCAATTTTTTAACAGCAATAGTCCACGGATGAACACAGATGAACACAGATAAAAAAACAAGAAATGTTTATTTTTGTCATCCTGACTGCAGCGTAGCGTAATGGAAGGATCTTGTTCACCACGCTATTATGGTGTAACCGTCTCAAGACCCTTTACTACCGCTCAGCAGGACATCAAATAACTAATGTCTTTTATCTGTGTTCATCTGCGTTTATCTGTGGAAAAAACGTTTTTGTTTTTGTGTCCATTCATGGCCGTATCTGCTAATTCGAGTTAATGAGTCGTCAGGGAAAAGTCGACACTGAGCAGACAGTCAATTTTTTAACAGCAATAGTCCACGGATGAACGCAGATGAACACAGATAAAATACAAGAAATGTTTATTTTTGTCATCCTGACTGCAGCGTAGCGTAATGGAAGGATCTTGTTCACCACGCTATTATGGTGTAACCGTCTCAAGACCCTTTACTAGCGCTCAGCAGGACATCAAATAACTAATGTCTTTTATCTGTGTTCATCTGCGTTTATCTGTGGAAAAAACGTTTTTGTTTTTGTGTCCATTCATGGCCGTATCTGCTAATTCGAGTTAATGAGTCGTCAGGGAAAAGTCGACACTGAGCAGACAGTCAATTTTTTAACAGCAATAGTCCACGGATGAACGCAGATGAACACAGATAAAAACAAGAAATGTTTATTTTTGTCATCCTGACTGCAGCGTAGCGTAATGGAAGGATCTTGTTCACCACGCTATTATGGTGTAACCGTCTCAAGACCCTTTACTAGCGCTCAGCAGGACATCAAATAACTAATGTCTTTTATCTGTGTTCATCTGCGTTTATCTGTGGAAAAAACGTTTTTGTTTTTGTGTCCATTCATGGCCGTATCTGCTAATTCGAGTTAATGAGTCGTCAGGGAAAAGTCGACACTGAGCAGACAGTCAATTTTTTAACAGCAATAGTCCACGGATGAACGCAGATGAACACAGATAAAAACAAGAAATATTTATTTTTGTCATCCTGACTGCAGCGTAGCGTAATGGAAGGATCTTGTTCACCACGCTATTATGGTGTAACCGTCTCAAGACCCTTCACTACCGCTCAGCAGGACATCAAATAACTAATGTCTTTTATCTGTGTTCATCTGCGTTCATCTGTGGATAATTGTTTTTTGTATGGTGTTATTGGCTGTTAATACCCCGTCAGTTAGTCAGGTTTGTAAACCATGTCGGGTTGTTGAGGTGCTGCCAATGCGTTCATACTCTGCAATCACCTGGGCACCAAGCAACAGGATAATGGCAGCCGCCTCCAGGCTGAGCAGGATGATAATAACAGTAGCAAAAGCCCCGTATACCACGTTTACCAGGGACAGCGTCGAAAAATACCACACCAGGACATGCCGCGTTATTTCCCACAGCAAGGCCGCTGTGATACCACCAATTAAGGCATGGCGTAGTGACAGTTTGCCAACTGGCATAACCAGGTAAATTGACGTTAGTAAGAAAATTTCACCGACAATACCCAGCAGGTAAACCACAATCGTTTCCATACCACTCATTGACCAATTGTGCCCCATCACCGTCAGCGACCTGGCACCAAGTGAATGCAGACTGCCGCTGACAGTACTGACCAGCAACATACCTAGCCCCAATAAAAGGATATAACAATACGGAATAATTGCCGAGATCAAAAAATGGCGACGCTGGATGGCGACACGATGAAAAAAGATGACCGACATAGCACTTTCCAGTGAAGTGAAAGCAAATGAACTGAAAAAAAGTAAAATAACAACACCTGTTACACCAACAACTTTCCAGTTATCCAGGAAGGTGCTAATCTGATTAGTCAGCACCTCAGCCTGGCCCGGTGAAATTAACATCAGGTATTCTCGTAAGGTATTAAGTAATGCCTGTGTATCCTGAATTTGTGAAAGTACGGCCAGAATGAGCGCGAACATAGGCACAATGGTCAACAACGTGTAATAAGCCACTGCACCTGAAAGCAGAAAACCCTGATTAGCACTAAAGCCTGTGAAAACCCGCTTAGTAAACTGCCATGGATTATCTAATACAAAACGAACACGTGAACTGGTCATTTTTTTAAAGGTTTAACAGCCTATGATTAATTATGAAAAATGAAAATCACGTTTTCCTGGTTAAACCCCTGTCCCCGGCTTTTTCCTAAAAATTCAACATGCAAAATCGGCTTCATGTCGATCTCCTTTAATCACAAAATATACGATACTATAAGTATAAACCGGGTCAAAGAGCAACTGTATTTTAGTATTTATAACACTGCTAGCGCGCAAATTTCTGACATTGCCAGGTAAATAGCAGGATTAGAGTCAAAAACAAGCTGATTTTATCGAAGGGAAATGAAACTCGTTGTTTGAACTTTTCACCAAACATATATAAAAAACCCGGTAAAGCGGCGTGTTTGTATCCGGCGTTAACTTCCAGATTGTCATAAATATTTAACAAAAATGTCATTAATTCTAAGCATGATAGTGTGATTATTACTGTGCGTTATTAACTTACTAATGGTGAATGATATGACTGGTACAGCAAATGAGTTTTATGATTACAATGATAACTTGAACAATATTGATCTTTTCTCCGCCTGGTTGTTCGGTAAAATAAATGCAAATTGTGTATTATCCGATATAAGTCGATGCGGGTGCTCTGTTCTTATCCCTAGAAACCAGTCAGCGCCATCGGGTAAGTTTAATCTACTGATAATGTCTCCTGAAAACAGTGAGCAACTTCATACCGTGTTAAATGCAGAACAATGCTGGCAGGATAATAAATACTCCTCAACACATAAAAAAATTGGTATTAAATTTCATAATATTGAACAGGATCAGCTGCTCGAAATAAATCAACTAACGCACCATTTTAAGCTTCCTGGAAACACAAAAATTAAATGTAGTTTAATCAATCGCTGATTTTCAATCTCTGCGGGCTGGATTCAAGAGTTTCACTGCCAGCCAGTAACTAAAAAGCATTTCACCACAGAGGCACAGAGAGCACAGAGTTTTACTTTGTTAATAGCGCCTGCGGCGCTGTTAACAATATAAAGGTTTTTTCTGTGCTCTCTGTGCCTCTGTGGTGAATGTTTTTGAAGTTGTTTATCTGGAGCACGAATACCCGGTTGATAGTACAGCTCAGGATACACACAAAACATGCTTCCGGCATAGTATCAAGTTATAATTCCCGGATGCACAAGCTGCCAATACATGACGTTTTACCTGAGATTCAACACACACTAAAGTTACACAACCGCGTTGTACTCCAGGCACCGCCGGGCGCAGGTAAAACCACAGCCGTGCCAATTGCATTACTCGACCAGCCCTGGTTGCGTGGTAAACAAATCATCATACTTGAGCCAAGAAGACTGGCTGCACGCAACGCCGCATCACGCATGGCTTTTTTGTTAAATGAAAAAGTCGGAGAAACGGTCGGTTATCAGATTCGACAGGATAAATGTTATAGTCAGAAAACCAGGATACTTGTTCTCACCGAAGGCATATTAACGCGAAGATTACAGGCTGATGCAGGTTTAGAAAATACCGCACTAGTCATTTTTGATGAGTTTCACGAACGCAGTATTCATGCTGATTTATCACTGGCCCTATGTCTGCAGAGCCAGCAAATACTGCGCGCGGATTTAAAAGTGCTGGTCATGTCAGCAACACTTAATACCGAAAGCATCTCTTCCCTGTTAGACAATGCACCTGTTATTTCAAGTGAAGGCAGAAGCTTTGCAGTTGATATTCACTATGCAAACAAGCTTATAAAACAGGCAGATAAAAAACAAAATAGACAGCTGGAATTTATTTCAGCATTATTTAATTCGGTGAAGAATGTCATTCAAAATCATCAAGGTAATTGCCTGGTATTTCTGCCCGGCGTCAAAGAAATAAACCAGCTTTGCAGTCAGATAAAACAATACATTAAAACAGAAAATATTCAAAACATCCTTGTTGCCCCGTTGCATGGAAATTTAACCAGGCAGGAACAGGATCAGGCCATTGCTTCACCCGCTGCTGATAAACGAAAAATTGTGCTGGCTACAAATATTGCTGAAACCAGCTTAACCATAGAAGGCATTAACTGTGTAATCGACTCAGGACTGGAACGCATAGCAGAATACAATCCTGCCTCAGGCATGAACTCGCTTAAAACACAATTCATTTCACAAGATTCTGCCGAGCAGCGCAGCGGCCGCGCAGGACGCCTGTCTGCAGGTATCTGTTACCGTTTATGGACGGCTCAGCAACAGCAGCGCTTGATTAAACAGGCACTCGCTGAAATTCTACACAGTGATTTATCGAACCTGGTACTGGAACTGGCAAACTGGGGAATTCAGCAGGTCGATGAACTGCAATGGCTGGACACGCCACCGGCAAGTGCTGTCACACAGGCGACAACACTATTACAGCAACTTAACGCTTTAGACAGCGATAGAAAAATAACCCCTCATGGCCGGGACATGCTCAAACTCGGCTGCCATCCACGTCTGGCTCACATGATGTTGTCTGCAGATAAATTCAACGCTAATTTGCAAGCGGGGATATCATGCCTGCCTTATCGCCAGTATTCTTACTGAGAAAGATATATTCCTGCCCGGCGCAATAAAAAGTGTCGATATTCAGGACAGGTTGAATATTTTGCAGTCTTTTCTTCTCGGCGAAAATAAAAAATTACAGCAGCAAAATATTGACCATCAGCAATGCAGGCGCATAATAAAAACGGCTGCTGATTTTTTTAAACGATTACAGAAAAAAGATCCAGTCATTCGTCCTGACTATAGACTGGATAATGATAGTAGTGGCATTCTACTGGCTCACGCCTACCCTGACAGGATTGCAAAACAACGCTTTAATAATGAATCGCGATATTTGCTCAGTAACGGAAAAGGCGCGGTAATACCGCCACATCTACAGCTACAAGCTGCTGATTTTCTTGTTATCGCAAATCTTAACGCTATGCCTGGTAACGCAGGACAGGGCGAAGCCAGTATTTACCTTGCAGCCGAAATTACCCAGCATCAGCTAGAGGATTATTTTCCAGAACTGATACAACAAACTGAAGATATTCAGTGGAATAATTCACTGCGACGTGTTGAGGCTAAACAGAAAACAGGTATTGGGAGTATTATCCTGAAAGAAACACTGCTTTCAACCGAGAATAAAGAAGTCATACAGCAATGCCTGTTGCAGGCAATCAAAATTATTGGCCTGCAAAGTTTTAACTGGACACCACAGGCAATGAACCTCAAGCAACGCCTGCAGTTTATTAATCAGCAGAATATTAATGAGTCGGCTTCAATTAAATCACCTGGTCAAATAAACCTTGCAGACTTTTCAGACGATAGCCTGTTAAATACCTTAAACGAATGGTTACAGCCTTACCTGATAAACGAAAGCAGTATCAAACAATGTCAGAAACTGGATATGTATAAACTGCTATTAAATCAACTTAGCTGGGAACAAAAGCAATTAATCGACAAACTGGCACCTGAAAAAATCAACGTACCCAGTGGTTCAAGCATTCGAATTGATTACAGCGATCCATCGACACCGATACTCGCGGTCAGATTACAGGAAGTATTTGGTTTATACGAAACACCAGCAATATTTGATGGATCGTGTAAATTAATGATGCACCTTTTGTCACCTGCCCGCCGCCCAATGCAGGTCACGCAGGATTTACCCAGTTTCTGGCAAACAACCTATCACTGCGTTAAAAAAGAATTACGTGGAAAATACAAAAAACACTACTGGCCGGATGATCCATTAACGGCGCAGGCAACCAGTAAAACTAAAAAGCAGATGAACCGGTAACTGAAAAACTATTCACCACAGAGGCACAGAGAACACAGAGAAAAGCTTTGTATTGTTAACTGCGCCGCAGGCGCAGTTAACAAAGTAAAACTCTGCGCTCTCTGTGCCTCTGTGGTGAATAATTTTATTTGTATTTATTTAAACAATAAGACAAATTATTTCACCATTAAACTCAATAATATCACCGGCAACTATCTTTTTTCGTTTTCGTGTTTCAACTTCACCATTAACCACGACATCACCTGATTCAATGGCTAACTTTGCCACACCGCCGCTGGGCACCAAACCTTCAAATTTTAATATTTTATATAGCTCAACCGGTTGTGTTTTTAAAATAACATCCCTCATACCCGCACCTCGTCTGCTTCTGCTTCTGCTTCTTCTTCCTGCTGTAATTCCCATAAATGCGCATACAGACCTTCCAGTTCCAGTAATTGTTGATGTCTACCCTGCTCCACTACCTTGCCTTTATCCAGTACGATTATATTGTCTGCATCAATAATGGTTGAAAGACGGTGCGCGATGACCAGCGTTGTGTGTTTTTCTGCAACTTCTTTTAGTGACTCAAGAATTAATTGCTCTGAATGTGAATCCAGTGATGATGTAGCCTCATCAAAGACCAGAATACGAGGATTTTTAAGAATCACACGTGCGATGGCGATACGCTGCTTTTCACCACCCGAGAGTTTTAAACCACGCTCACCAACAACGGTTTGATATCCCTCTGGCAAGCTGACGATAAAATCATGGATATTGGCGTGTTTTGCAGCCTGTTGTATTTCTTCATCGCTGGCATCGAGTTTTGCATAACGGATATTATGGTCGATGGTGAAATTAAACAATACCGTATCCTGCGGTACAATGCCGATATTATCGCGCAGACTGGTTTGCGTCACGCTATTAATATTCTGCCCGTCAATTGAAATACTACCCGAATCAACATCATAAAAACGAAACAATAAACGCGCCAGTGTTGACTTGCCGGCACCGGATGGACCCACTACGGCCACCTTGTGGCCATGTGGAATATCAAAAGAGACTTTGTCCAGTATTTTTCTATTCTTGTTGTAATGAAAACTGACATTATCAAAGCGAATAACCGCATCACTAACTTTTAATAACTTCGCATTTTCGATATCGTTAACTGTCTGTTCAGTATCGAGCAACTTAAGCATCATATCCATATCGGCAAGTGAATATTTTAATGCCCGATAAATTATGCCGAGAAAATTTAACGGAATAAATAATTGCAGCATCATGGCATTAACCAGTACCAGGTCACCTATTGTCATGTTGCCATTTACTACACCCTGCGCAGCAAAAATCATCATCAATGTTACCCCGATTGCAATGACGGCACCCTGACCAAAGTTAAGCAAGGACATCGAGGTCTGACTTTTTACTGCTGCACCTTCCCATTTATCCAGAGTATCGTCGTACTGTTTTAATTCATACTCTTCGTTGTTGAAATATTTAACCGTTTCATAATTCAGCATACCGTCTACCGCATAACTATTGGCCCTGGATTCATGATCATTCATTTCATGGCGATAATGCATGCGCCAGTTGGTCACCAGCAAGGTAAAGCTTATGTAGATTACAACCGTTGCAAAAGTAATAAGTGCAAAATGTGCTTCATATTTTCCCAGTAAAATAATGGCAACAAAGACAAACTCTGCTGCCGTGGGAAATATGTTAAATACCAGGTAATTTAATATTGAGCTCAGACTATTAGTACCACGTTCAAGATCACGTGTGATGCCACCTGTTTTTCTATCCAGGTGATATGATAATGACAGAGAATATAAATGTTTGAGTACGCGTAATGAGATACCTCGCATAGCGTGGTAACGTACACGGGAAAAAATTGCATCACGCAATTCATTAAACAGACTTGCCATTAAACGCAAGGCACCATAAGCCAGGAGAAACACCAGCGGCAATGCCAGGCTTGCCGTTTCCGGGTTATCCAGCACTAATAGCTGTTTACTGTCTAGGCTATCAACAATTTCCTTTAATACCAGTGGCATACCAACAATGGCGATTTTGGATAATATCAAGCAGGATAATGCTAAAAATACTCGACCCTTAAAATCCCAGATATAGGGAAACAATCGTTTAATATTTTGAAAATCCTTACGATTGCCATGTGGTTTTGCAGTGGGTCTAGGTATCATTTTGATGTCGTTTCATAACTAATTAGGGTAAAGTTTAAGGCATGATTATATCGAAAAAACTAAGTAACATTTCATGCTTATTTACAACGGCTCATCTCTACCTTAGCCTCTGCCTGCTACTTTGCCTTATATTGTCATCATGTGATAATTCAGGCCAAAGCAGTGTCAATAAGCAGCGCGTACAGCAGCCATTGCACCGCGTTGAAGTCATTAGCGTCGAAAACAAAGCAATTTCTTTGACACAGACCGTATCAGGCACGCTGGAAGCAGTCACAAAAATACGCTTATATAATGAAGAAAGTGCCCGAATCATCAAACTGCCCTACCATGAAGGTGATTATGTAAAAAAAGGTACGCTACTGGTTGAACTGGATAACGAGTTATTAAAAACCGATGTTGCCAAAGCCAAAGCAAGTAAAGAACAGGCAAAGGTCGACCTTTCTCGCCTGAAAAAATTAATACCAAAAAAAATCGCTACTGAAGAAGAGGTTGCACGAGCAGAGACTGAACTCGATTTAGCTATTGCAGAAGAAAATCGACAGCTTACCCGCCTGCGACGTACCCGCATCAAAGCACCGATTGATGGCCTGATAACCGAACGATTGTATGAACCCGGTGATATGCTTGCACAGCAATCACATATTCATACTATTATTGATCCCACCGCATTACGCCTTAAAGCCAGGATTGCAGAACGCTGGTTGCCGCTGGTTAAAAAAGGCCAGATGGCCACACTACATGTTGATGCTCTAGGCGATTCCGTCTTTCCCGCAAAGGTGGTACGCATTCATCCAACGATTAACGCCAGTACTCATAAAGGTATTATTGAAATCCTGCTTAGTCCTGTGCCAAAAGGTGCCGCTGTTGGCCAGTTTACACGCGCCAGCATTGAGCTTACCGCAACAAACCGCAGGGTTATTCCGGTACATACCATACACTATGAACCCGAAGGATCTTATGTATTTCGTGTAATCAAAGATAAAGAAAATAATACTACTGCTGAAAAAGTCTATTTTGAACAGGGACAGCAATTTGCTTCCATGGCTGAAATATTATCCGGCCTGAATCCAGGTGACCGCATTGTCAGCCGTGGTTTCCTGGGTTTACGTAGCGGTAAAAAAGTTGAGGTTGCCAATGACAGCAAGATAAATGAGTCGCAAACATCAGTACAGAATTCAAGCTCCGCCAGCCACTCAAGCAACAATGCAGCCATAAGCTCAAAAACAAATAAACCGTCAGCAACGAGTAGTGGTGCATGGAAGCACCGTTTACCAAGCAAAGGATGGAATTTTTCAGCTAAGCCCCAAAGGAGTGAGTATCATGGATGATACGAATAATAAAAAATAATGAAGCACCGCTTTCGCACTGGCGGCCTCGCCGCCTGGTCAATTCACCACCCTGTTGGCGTTACCATGCTGACGCTGACGGTGATTATTTTTGGTCTGTTTTCCTTCAAACAGCTTGGTATTAATCTGCTGCCGCACATCATTTCACCTGAAGTGCTGGTTCGCATTAATGACCAGGGCGTACCCGCGAGCATTATGGAAGACCGTGTTACCCGCCAACTGGAAGAACAACTGGCGATTACTGAAGATGCAATCGCCATTAACTCACAGACTAGCGAAGGACGCAGTGCTGTTGATTTAAGTTTTCCCTATGGCACGGATATAAATAACGTGTTGCGCGATGCCAGTATTCGTCTTGATCGTGCTAAACGTTATTTGCCGGAAAATGACGAAACGCCGGTTATTTATAAACGCGATCCGGCACAAATACCGGTTATGGAACTCATTATCAGTTCTAACACCCTCAATTCCGTAGAGCTGCGCAGCTGGGCCGATTATACCTTTTCCAGGTGGTTTTTGAATTTACCGGGCGTTGCTTCTGTTGAAGTTGGTGGCGGCCTGCAACGGGAAATACAGATTATTCCTGACCAGGAAAAACTGGCCAATGTCGGGCTTTCACTGCAGGACTTTGCACAACAGGTAAAACAACAAAATATCAACTCAAGCGGTGGCAAAATGATTGCCACACACCAGGAAATTACTACCCGCGCTGAGGGGCGCTTTCGTTCTCTCGAAGAAATAAAGCAATTACCTCTACAGATAACAAAAGTTATCGATTCAGTTAACAGTAATAGCAGCAGTGACAGAACCGCTCTGGATTCCAGTATCCACGTATCCGATGTTGCCCAGGTCATCGATAAGCATAAAGATGAACGCTTACGTATTCGTTTGAACAAAATCCCCGGTATTAAACTTTCGATTCAAAAACAGCCACAGGCCAATACCGTCGCTGTTGCCAATGAAGTTAAACACCAAATAAGTAAGCTGAAAGTACATAACGTCATCCCCGGCGACATCAAGGTGGCCATTGTTGCCGATCAATCTGTTTTCGTCAGACACGCGATTAGCAATGCAGCACTGGCAGCCGCTAGCGGTGCAGTACTGGCAATGGTTGTTATCTACCTGTTTCTGGGTAGTGTATTACGCACCTTGATTATTGGTACGGCTATTCCTATTGGTGTACTGGTCACCTTTATCATCATGCAGGCACTGGGACTGACGCTAAACATCATGACCCTGGGCGGACTTGCGCTTGGCATGGGGTTGCTAATAGATAGCACTATCGTGATGCTGGAGAACATCACTCGTCACCAGGCAAAGGGAAACACTTCAAATGAAGATGCGGTCAACGCCGCCATTGAAGTGAACAGCCCGATTGTTGCCTCAACCAGCACCAACCTTGGCGCTTTACTTCCCTTTCTGTTCATTGGCGGTATGGCCGGTATGTTATTTCAGGAGCTGATTATTACCATTACTTCAGCGATGCTGGCATCATTAGCAGTGGCGATAACTCTGGTCCCCGCATTGGGCGCCAGAGTTAAATACAAAAGCAGAAGAAATAATATAATCAATAAGTTAACAGAACATATTAAAGTAATATATAGGAATAATGCCGGGGTATTTTTAAACCACCCGGGGAAAACATTCACCCTGTTTTGCCTGTTATTGGTACTCGCTCTCTACCAGATCACTACGACCAAACGTATTGATTTACCGCGCGTTGACGAAGGCAAAATCTCCATGTCGATTTCAGGCGACCCCGGTATGCAACTTGATGAAATGGACAACGCTGTTGATCAAATTGAAGATTTGCTGCTGCAGCATAACGAAGTACTTACCCTGTTCACTACAGCGGGCGGTTTTGTTTTCGGTCGCTCCGAATTTGAAAACAGTAATTTCAGCTCAATTACGGTGCAATTAGTGCCTTCCGAGCAGCGTTTGCTCAGCAGTGATCAATGGGCCAGTCAGATCCGAAAAGAAATCAAGACGTTAAATCTCACCGGGTTTAAGGTTAACCTGCGTGTTGCCGGTGTCCGTGGATTACATCTGGCACGTGGCAGTGACGATGTCAGTATTCATATTCGAGGGGATAACCTTGATACTTTACGTGAACTTGGTACCAAGGCAGTTAGTTTGCTTGAATCCGTAGCGGGCTTAAATAACCTCACCCATTCCTATGAAGAAGTAAAAGAAGAGCTAAACATACGCATAGACCGGCAACGTGCCGCAGAGTTTGCAATCGATGCATCGGTCATTGGTCAGGCATTAAAAATTGCACTTGATGGCGAAATCATCAGTAATTACATTGAAGATGACAAAGACTTTGATATCCGAATGCGTCTGCCCCGGATCAATAGTTATAACCCGAACGTATTACAGAACCTGATGATAGATTATAAAGATGGCAATGCCATCAGACTGGGTGATGTCGCTTATATTAGCCGCGCACCAACCGCCAGTCGCATTGTCAGGAGCCAGCAGCAGCGCATAGTTGAAATTTCTGCCTCTTATGATGCTGATGCCAATCAAAGTAAAGTGCTCGCTGCAGCCATGGAAAAAATCAGCGAGCTTGATCTGCCAGCAGATTATGCTCTGTATGATAACGACACCAACAAAACGCTGGAAGAAGGCCAGAGAACCGGACTGATTGTTTTATTTCTCGCCATATTTCTGGTTTTTGTGGTGATGGCGGTGCAATACGAGTCGTTACTTAATCCCTTGATTATCATGTTAAGCATCCCTTTTGCTGCAACAGGTGTTGCTTTCGGTTTGTTTATAAATGACGACATGAGTATCTCAATGCCTGTCTGGCTCGGTTTGATTATGCTGACAGGCATTGTGGTTAACAATGCCATTGTACTTGTCGAGCAAATAGAGCTTGAACGATTAACCATCCGAGAACGCGAAAAATCCTGGTTACTCAATGAAGCCATTAAAAACGCCGCCGCCTTACGCTTGCGGCCTATTTTGATGACCACGCTAACCACTGTATTTGGCATGATGCCACTCGCCATTGGTTTAGGCGAAGGCTCTGAAATGTTACAACCACTGGCGTTTGTGGTTGTATGGGGACTCAGCTTCTCATTATTCGTCAGCTTAATTCTTGTACCCAGCCTTTATGCACTTTTTCACAGCAAAGTCGCTAACTAATCAAAACCTACAAACAGTTTGCCTGGCAGGTAAAACAGAACTAATAGCTGACTAACAAAGAAAAACATTTTTATCCGCAAATAAACGCAAATTAAAAACTATTCAAGTCCACAGATAAACGCAGATGAACACAGATGTTTAGAAACTTAAAAAAACTCTTATCTGTGGCTTGTTCTTTTTTCTTTTAGAACTTGTTGTGTATTTGCGTTCATTTGCGTTGACGTGCATGGACGCACTAATGTCGTAAGCGCATGGAGCGCAGGAACGACCTTTGCGGACAAAAAATTCTTTCAGCCTAATTTGCGTTATTCGCGGACGATTGTATTTTCCAAAAACTCTATTATCCTGTTCTCACTCCAGGAATAGCTTGAGGCTGGCGTTTTACCGGAAATAAAGCCGACATGACCACCTCGAGTCGTTAATATAAAATCAATAAAATGACTTAATTCTTCTCGGCCAGGAACCGTTTCTTTAACCATGAATGGATCATCAGAGGAATGGATTATTCTGGTAGGCACTTTGATCGTTTTCAAAAACTGCCGACTACTGCATCTATCATAATAGTCCTGCGCACCAGCAAAACCATGTAAGGGTGCGGTAACTTTATCATCATAATCCCAGAAGCTTTTTAACTGCTTAACATCGACATTTAATGGTGATGGTATCTTTTTAAATTTTTCACTGTATGATTTTCTTAATGAATCCAGTAGATGTTCACGGTAGATTTTTGATATTCCTTTTTCCAGTCGCTTTGCAGCATCATGCAATCTAAAAGGTACAGACACAGCAACCGCTTTATTGAGCGGATTCAAATCACCGCTTTCGCCTAACCACTTTAACAGGACATTACCACCCAATGAAAAACCAATAGCAGCGAAGGGATAGTCACCCGTTTTGTTTTTAATATGCTCTACGATAGTTGAGACATCGCCGGTTTCGCCCGAATGGTAGGCCCTGGCTAAACGGTTGATACGACCGCCACATCCGCGAAAATGCATCAACACGGGTTTGTATCCTGACTGCTCCAGGCTGAACATAATGCCATTGACATAATGCGACTCTAACGACCCTTCAAGGCCATGAAGTACCAGTACGGTTTTATCAGCATTTTTTTTACTCCAACGCAGATCGATGAAGTCACCATCATCCAGCTCTAGCTGCTCAGCAATCAGCTCTAGTGGCTGTCGTTTTTTAAAAAACACAGGCCAAAGGGTCTGTAAGTGAGGTGAAGGTAACCACCATGCAGGTTTGAAATCCGCTTTATTCACGCGCTTATATATCAGTTAAATGAAGTTGACTGGATCTGTAGTACAAGTGCTGAAATTGAAGGGTCACTGGAAACGGAATTACCCAGCAATAAATCCAGCAAGGTCTGGTCTGGATAAGATAACAATAATTCAAATGATTCTTTTTCTTGCTGCGTTAATGTTGCAACTTTTTTATCAACAAAGTTGTTGAGCAATAAATCAAGTTCCAGCATGCCACGGCGACATTGCCAGCGGTAGTTTGTATTCATTTCAGTTTTTACAATTCCAGTGCATTATTCACCGTCCACACATTGTCATCTCGACCAGCGGGAGAGATCTTGTATCGGCTGAGGTACAAGATCTCTCCCGCTGGTCGAGATGACAGCGAACCTTTGATACTTGCTTTTCACTTTAGCTATTATAAAGATCGTGAAACCATTTTGCTTTTAATGCGTCCTATAGCTTTCGTCGGATTTAAGCCTTTTGGGCAAACATTTACACAGTTCATAATAGTATGACAACGGAATAATTTAAATGGCCCTTCCAGATCTTCCAGACGTTTTTCAAAGGCCTGGTCGCGGCTGTCCTCGATAAAACGCGATGCCTGCAACAAGGCAGCGGGGCCTAAAAATTTATCCGGGTTCCACCAGAATGATGGACAGGAGGTTGAGCAACAGGCACATAATATACATTCATACAAACCATCAAGTTGTTCACGTTGCTCGGGGGTTTGTACCAGCTCTACTTCCGGCATGGGATCATTAACAATTAGATACGGTTTGACTGCGCGGTATTGTTTATAAAACTGATCCATGTCAATGATAAGATCACGTATCACCGGCAGGCCGGGTAACGGTTTTATATCGATAGGTTGCTTTAAACCTTCAAGCGGTGTTATACATGCCAGTCCATTTGTACCATTGATGTTCATACCATCTGAGCCGCAAACCCCTTCTCCGCATGAACGCCGAAAACTCAAGGTCTCATCCTGTTCGTCTTTGATGCGTAATAAAGCGGTGAGTAACATGGTGCCGGGTTCGACGTTTTCCAGCTGGTATTCCTGGACATGAGGTTTGCTGTCTTTTTCTGGATTGTAACGATAGATTTTAAATTTCATAATTTATCCAGCTCACAAAAATAATAACTGTCATCCTGAACGATAGTGAAGGATCTTATACGTGGTGCAATAAGACTATTCGTGGCAAGATCCTTCACTATCGTTCAGGATGACAAGACTTGGTTTTTCCACTATTCATTATTCAATAAACCCGCGGTTTGGGCGGAAAACTATCTACCGACATTGGTTTGGTTCTCACCGGTTTATAGTCCAGACCGTTGTCAAAAGAATACAGGCTGTGGCGCATCCAGGACTTATCATCTCGTTCGGTAAAATCGGTACGTGAATGTGCGCCACGACTTTCTTCACGCCCATAGGCGGAATGTATCGTCGCCAGTGCACACGCCATTAAATTCTCTAATTCAAAAGCTTCCACCTTTGCCGTATTAAAGGTAGAACTTTGATCATCGACGACTACGTTGCTCATGCGTGCGACAAGCTGCTCTACTTTATCAACACCCTGTTGCAGAACCTCCTTATTTCTGAACACGCTGCAATGATCCTCCATCACCTGTTTTAATTCTTTGCGTAAATCTGCAACTGTTTCCGAAGCTGTTTCTACTGCTTCACCTGGTTGACTAGCTGATAAATCATAACGTTTAACTTTTTCCACAACACTATTAATGACTTTCTCATCAATCACCCGGTGATATTTATTTTCTTTCAGGTAGCCAATGATATGGTTCGCTGCAGCACGGCCAAACACCAGAATATCAAGTAACGAGTTACCACCCAGACGGTTGCCACCATGTACTGAAACACAGGCACATTCACCCGCAGCATATAAACCCTGTACCGGTTCTTCAGGCGTATCCTTTACCGGTACCACAACCTGTCCATAACGGTTGGTGGGAATACCCCCCATAGTGTAATGTGCAGTCGGGAAAACCGGAATCGGTGCTTCAGCCGGGTCAATGCCCAAAAAAGTAATACAGGTCTGGCGAATACCGGGAAGACGTTTCTGAATCACATCTTCACCCAGGTGATCCAGCTTCAACAAAACATGATCTTTATTCGGACCACAGCCGCGCCCTTCTTTCACCTCGATAGCTATCGCGCGGCTAACAACATCTCGACTAGCCAGGTCTTTTGCTGTAGGAGCATAACGCTCCATCATCCGTTCGCCGTCACCATTAACCAGGTAACCGCCTTCACCGCGTGCCCCTTCTGTTATCAGCATGCCTCTGCCAGCTATGCCTGTCGGGTGGAACTGAAAGAATTCCATATCCTGCAGTGGAATACCGGCACGCATTGCCATGCCCAGACCATCACCGGTATTGATCAGTGCGTTGGTTGTGGTTCTAAACAACTGGCCAGCGCCGCCTGTCGCCAGCAAGGTAGTTTTTGCTTCGATAACCACAACCTGGCCGTCCTGGATGTTAAACACTACTGCACCCAGCACACGACCATCATCATCTTTTAATAAATCAACGGCAAAGTATTCATCGAAAAAATGCGTTTTTGCGCGAATATTTTGCTGGTACAAACTGTGTAATATTGCATGACCGGTACGGTCAGCAGCGGCACAGGTACGCGCGGCCTGATCACCACCAAAGTTCTGGCTCTGACCACCGAAAGCACGTTGATAGATCTTGCCATTATCCAGCCTGGAGAACGGCACACCGAAATGCTCCAGTTCATAAACTGCTTTTGGTGCTGCACGGCACATATACTCAATGGCATCCTGATCACCAAGATAATCACTGCCCTTAACGGTATCGAACATGTGCCAGTGCCAGTTATCCGGAAGTACATTGGCCAGTGCTGCGTTCATTCCGCCCTGTGCCGCCACCGTGTGCGAGCGCGTTGGAAAAACCTTAGAAACCACAGCCACACTTAAATCGGCTTCAGCCAGCTGCAATGAAGCACGCAAACCACCGCCGCCGGCACCGATAATTAAAGTATCGAATTGACGTCTTTCTACATTATTCGCATTATTTGATAATTTGTTATGCATTATCATTCAGTAACTACTCAGTATGATTTGAAAAAGGAAACAGGTCGTTGCTTTATCAGGTCGCTGTAAATACGACCTACACGGATGTAGGAAGTGCAGATATTGCATCGTTACATGGATGTAACTTAGTAGGGCAATGCAGGGCAATTGCCGAGGAGCAAATATCTGTCATCCATGTACGCTCTACTGCAACATCCCTGTTGCAGAAGCCATATAAAACAACGACCTGTTTCCTGACGTGATATTACCTTGTATATTTCTGTTATTCATTAACCTACCACCGATAACAGGAGTATTCTAAATGCCCATAAGCCACTACCAATTAATACGCCGAGCCAAATGGCAAGTATAAAGATGCGTAACATGATGTTATGCACATAATCCAGAACCACATCACGCATACCTATCCAGGCATGGAATAATAAAGCGATTATAAATATTGCAACCACCGTGGTATTAAACGGATTGTATAACCAGTCTCTCCAGGGCTGGAAGGCAATAACATCAGCAGAAAAAAAACAGTACAGCGCATAGACGATAAACAGTACCATATAAACAGCACTGACGCGCTGGATCACCCAGGGCCTGAGCCCTTCTAATACATAAAGACTCATAAGCCGATCCCGCAGACTATAACAAATAAGGTAAGTGCTTCGGCCAGTAGCACCAGCCATGAAGCTAAGCGAGCCTGAGATTTTTCCACGCCGATTTCAGCATCAATCAACAGAAAACGGATTCCGGCAAAAAAATGGTGCGCTAATGACCATAACAGCAGTATCTGCACAAACAACATAACTGGCTGGTTAAGTATTTGTTGCACTTTTGCAAATGACTGTTCTGATTCTATAGACAGGTCTAACAGGTAGACTGCAAACGGAAGTGAAAGAAAAAGAACAACACCCGTTATACGGTGCGCAAAGGAAATGATACCCGGTAAAGGTAGTCGAATTTTGATCAGGTTAAGATAAACCGGTCGCTGGTCAGTCATGCGCCCGCCAATGATTAGATACCCTGTTAATCAGTCCATAGTAATCAGCCATTTGCCTTAGCCCGCATTTTATAGTTATTTTATTGACGCTGGTGAATAAATAAAGTTCATCGTTTGTAGAACTAAGTTATAGGCTCAAATACTATCAAGGTCAACAGGGCTGTCAAAAAATTTGAAAATTAACACAAGCCAGCATAGATGGCTTACTGCCGTTTTAGGCAAGCGATAAAACCCCACTAAATGTATAATGATAGTTCACTTTATTTTGACTATTATATTGCTTTGATCAAACCATGGCCTGAAAATGAACGAGAACTGGAAACAATACTTGCAGACTAACGGTGTTCAAAACACCGATGCTGCCTCAGATAATCAAAAAGCAGATACTATGGATATCATCTGCGATCTATCATCCTTCAGTGTTCTTGTTATTGCCGGTGACGATGCCACAAGTTTTATGCAGGGACAGTTCACTAATGATGTAGCCGCAGTCAATGAAGAGAACAGTCAACTCAGTGCTATCTGTAATAACAAAGGGCGCATGATTGCTAATTTCCGTTTATTTAAACATCAGCAAAACTACTTTCTGAGCCTTAAAAGTGACCTGGTTGAAAAAAGTATCAATCATTTGCAAAACTATATCCTGCGTGCCCATGTTGCTATCCAGGATGTCAGTGAACAGTTAATTCATATCGGTATAAGCGGTGATCATGCCACAGATCTACTATCACCCTTCATTGAAAACCTCAATCCGGAAATAGACAGTATATCTTTTAATGAAAATTACATCGTTATTCGTGTTGCCAGCCGGCATAGTAATGAGAGACCACGTTATGAAGTTTTTTGCTCAATCGAGCACGCTACGGACCTTTGGCAAAAAGTTTCTGAACAGGCGGAAGTGGTCAATTCTTCCAGTTGGGACTACCTGAATATCCAGGCAGGCATTCCATTCATTGATGCTAATAGCAGTGAAGAATTTGTGCCACAAATGGCCAATATGGAATTAATTAACGGCGTGAGTTTCACCAAAGGCTGCTTCACCGGTCAGGAAATTGTTGCCCGCATGCACTATCTCGGTAAGCTAAAAAAACGTTGTTACAAAATAAATATTGATACAGACAGCAAACCAGAGACTGGCGATAAGTTATATGCAGAAAAAGCCAGAGCGGGCCAAAACACGGGGGCTATCATTAGCGTAGAAAAAAATCCCGAATCCGGTTACGACGCGCTTGCTGTTATTCAAATAGCCGACACCGAATCGAAACTATTTTTAAACGATGCAAATGGTCCGGCTGTTACAGTAAAAGAACTGCCATATAGTTTCGATAGCGAGAACTAAATATTTTTAACCGCAGAGACGCGGAGGCGCAGAGAAAACATTTTTAGATGGTAACCTTTTAAATAATAATAAATTAAAAGAATCAGCAATTCCCAAGTTTTCACCGGCTGTTAACCAGACAATCTATAAAACAATATATTTTCTCTGCGCCTCCGCGGTAATATCATATATTTTTTAAACGATTTAACCTGGTAGTAGAAATGTTATAAAAATATACCACCCTGCATTACTCTTCTGCTTCCTGGCGCATATGCGGGAACAGAATTACATCACGAATAGACGGTGAATCGGTAAGCAGCATGACCAGGCGGTCGATACCTATGCCCTCACCAGCAGTGGGCGGTAAACCAAATTCTAATGCACGAATATAATCCGCATCGAAGTGCATTGCCTCGTCATCACCCGCATCTTTTTCCGCCACCTGTTGTTTGAAACGTTCAGCCTGATCTTCTGCGTCATTTAACTCAGAAAAACCATTTGCAATTTCACGGCCACCAACAAAGAATTCAAAACGGTCGGTAACAAATGGATTTGCATCATTACGCCTGGCCAACGGCGAAACTTCTGTCGGGTATTCGGTGATAAAGGTCGGGTCCAGCAAACGATGTTCGACTGTTTTTTCAAATATTTCAATCTGAATTTTGCCCAAACCATAGCTATCTTTTAGTTTAACACCAAGATTTTTTGCGATTTCACGAGCGCTGTCTAAATCAGATAAAGCTTCAGCGGTAATATCCGGATTATAATGCAAGATAGAATTGAATACCGTCAAACGTGCAAACGGGTTACCAAAGTCATAGGTGTTGCCTTCGCTTTTAACGTCTGTAGTACCTAATAATTCTGTTGCAAGTTGCCTCAACAGATCTTCAGTAATATCCATCAGATCATTGTAATCGGCATAGGCCTGGTAAAACTCCAGCATGGTGAATTCTGGATTATGGCGTGTTGAGACGCCTTCATTTCTGAAGTTACGGTTGATTTCGTAAACCCGCTCAAAACCACCGACAACCAGGCGCTTGAGATATAACTCGGGCGCAATACGAAGAAACATCGGCAGGTTTAATGCATTGTGAAAGGTTTCAAATGGGCGCGCCGTTGCACCACCGGGAATAATTTGCATCATCGGTGTTTCAACTTCTACGAAACCGTTGGTATCAAAATAATCACGAATAAATTTGATAATCTGTGTGCGAAGATAAAAATTCTTTTTCACGTCCTCATTCATTATCAGATCAACATAACGCTGACGGTAACGAATTTCGGTATCTGATAAACCATGGAATTTATCAGGCAGTGGACGCAACGACTTGGTTAGTAACTGTATACTATCTACCTTGACTGACAGCTCATCTGTTTTTGTTTTAAACAGGACACCAGTAGCACCGATGATATCACCCACATCCAGTTTTTTAAAACTGTCGTTATAGACACCTTCCGGCAAACTATCGCGTTGTACAAACAATTGTATACGGCCAGACATATCCTGCAGTTGCGAGAAGCTGGCTTTGCCCATCAAACGTTTCGCCATCATACGGCCGGCGACGGCGACGCGGATGTTTAATTCTGCCAGCTGCTCTCTGCTTTTGTCCTGATAATGCGTTAACAGCTCTGCTGCTAATGAGTCACGTCGAAATTCATTTGGGAACACAGTACCGCCATTCTCACTTGCAACATCACGCAATGACTGTAATTTTTCACGACGTTGAGCGATAAGCTTATTTTCATCTTCTGCGGAGACAGGCGTTTTTTCGATTATATTGTTAGTACTCATGAATAGGTTTCTTTATGTTTTTGTATTATTTGTCATTTCGACCATAGGGAGAAATCTTAACAGTTTGGTGTAAAAGATCTTTTATATCATTCAAGATGACAGAATTAATATATATGCTGAATTTTACAGTCTATTTTTATAGCCCGCTTTTCAAGCTGGCTTCGATGAACTGATCCAGATCACCATCTAACACTGCCTGCGTGTTGCCTGTTTCTACATTGGTTCTCAAATCTTTAATGCGTGACTGGTCTAATACATATGAACGTATCTGGCTACCCCAGCCAATATCCGACTTTGTTTCTTCTAGAGCCTGCTGATCAGCATTACGTATCAACATTTCACGTTCATACAACTTCGCTTTTAGTTGCTTCATCGCCGCATCTTTATTTTTGTGCTGTGAGCGACCACTCTGACACTGCACCACAACATTGGTCGGCAAATGGGTAATACGTACTGCAGACTCTGTTTTGTTTACATGCTGGCCGCCGGCACCACTGGCACGGTAAACATCAATTCGTAAATCAGCCGGGTTGATCTCTATTTCAATATCATCATCAATCTCCGGTGAAACGAAGACCGCAGCAAATGATGTGTGGCGACGGTTGCCTGAATCAAATGGTGATTTACGCACCAGGCGATGCACACCGGTTTCTGTTCGTAAACGACCAAACACATATTCACCTGAAATATAGATGGTCGCACTTTTAATACCCGCGACTTCACCCGGTGAAACTTCCATTAACTCTGTTTTAAAGCCGTGTGCTTCACCCCAACGTAAATACATGCGCAACAACATTTCTGCCCAGTCCTGTGCTTCGGTACCACCGGAGCCTGACTGTATATCAACAAAGGCGTTACTGGCATCCATTTCACCGGAGAACATGCGGCGAAACTCCAGCTCGACAACACTGTTCTCCAGCACTTTTAAATCATCAATGATACTGTTTATGCTGTCATCATCATCCTCTTCAACGGACATCTCAAGCAATTCTTCAGCATCATTTAAGCTTGTCTCAAGATTTTCGATAGTGAGTACAATTTTTTCCAGCCTGGAACGTTCCTGTCCCAGCTTCTGCGCATTGTCAGGATCATCCCATATACCCGGCTGTTCGAGCTCACGATTAACTTCTTCTAATTCTTCTTTGCGACGATCAAAGTCAAAGATACCCCCTAAGTGAATCGGCACGTTCACGCAGGTCATTTATCTGGTTGCTTATCGGGTTAATTTCTATCATAGGTAATAAAATTATTTTGAGCACATACGGGAAGCAGGCATGATACCGGAAAATGCGATGCTATTCATACGAAAATTTATCGATAGTTACAGGATCACAGGTTTTGGCCTGGTCGCCACGTTATTTCGTAGATAAACCGGTATGGCGTCCGCGGCGGTTACTGTGTTGCCTGCATTAAACTCAGCTATCGCCAATTTTGCAATCACTTCTGCACTGGGCAGGCAATCTGGCAGGATGTTGCGGCAGTTGGCGGTTTACAGTTAGCAGCAATCTATCTTTGTAGCTTGACCAGCCGGTACCCGCAGCAACCCAGGATTCGTCCGACTGGTTAAACTTTTCCGGTAAGTAAACCTTATCTGGCGACATCACAGCCTCCTGACCATGCAGATGCCAACACTGCTCCCGTAGACTATAAACTGCCCAGTACACTTCATCCATACGGGCATCAATAGCAGTCAGTATATGTTTATTTTTCGTTACTTCAAAGGCACGTTGCGCTATCGCCTTTAAGGTTGAAACAGGTATCACCGGAATATCATGTGCAAAAGCAATACCCTGTACCACACCTGCCGCAATTCTCAGCCCCATAAATGACCCCGGTCCACGACCAAAGGCAATAGCGTCAAGCTGACTTACTGCCAGATCTGCCTCCGCTAATAAGCCATCTATCATTTTCAAAATTAAACGGCTGTGTTCTCGCGGAGCCAGCTGATAGCACGACTTTAGTTCACCATTAATATATAAAGCGGCCGAACAGGCTTCCGTTGCCGTATCTATTGCCAGAATATTCATACGACTTCAGAAAGTCGACTGTTTGTTTTATCAAAAGCAGGCAAACTGGAAAAAAAGTTTTCAACATCAGTAACATCAGAGGTTACTGGCATCGATGGCAGACTATTTAAAAAGATGCGGCCATAGGATTTTTGTTTTAAACGTGGGTCTCCTATCATCAGCACTCCGGTGTCATTGACATCACGTATTAATCGGCCTACGCCCTGTTTTAGTGTTATCACCGCCTGTGGCACCTGAAATTCCATAAATGGCTGCCCACCATTTTGTTTAATGGCATCGATTCGTGCCTGCATAACAGGATCACCCGGTGAGGCAAACGGAAGCTTATCAATGATGACGCAGGATAAACTTTCACCACGGACATCAACGCCTTCCCAGAAGCTTGATGTACCTAAAAGTATGGCATTATCTGCCTGGCGAAATTTTTCCAGTAATTGATGTTTGGGCAAGTCACCCTGTACCAGCAATTCATACGGCAACATCTGTTTTAAATAATCACGCGCTTTATACATCGCGTAATAACTGGTAAACAGCACAAATGCCCTTCCCTGACTGGCATGTAATACGGGAACTGCGGCCTGCATTAACTGCTTTGTATAGGCGGGTTCTGAAGGTTGTGGCAGATTATCAGGTAGATAAAGCAGGCTTTGTTTCTGGTAATTAAAGGGACTGTCCCAGACACCACTTTGATAATTTTCCAGGCCAATATTATTGGCGAAATGCGTAAACTGTTTGTTCACCTGTAAGGTTGCTGAAGTAAATATCCAGCTATTAGAAAAATTATCGGTATGTGCCTGAAAAATGGACGCCACATCAATGGGCGTGGCATGCAACATAAAACTTTTCGGATAAGTTTCATACCATAATATGGCTGCATTTTGCTCGTCTTCTGCCGTTTTAATGCTGAGAAATGACTTCAGACGGAGCATAATGTTTTGCGCACGCTCATAACACTGTTCCAGTCCACGTGCACGTTCAGCTGCTGTTTTTAATGCAGAAATTAAATCTTCCAGGGTTGTGGTTAGACTTTCTAACGATTGTTTTACTGCAGGTTTATTCTGCACTTTAAGCCAGGTTTCACGTAAGCCGGCTTCACCTAAGGTTATTCTAAAATCACCAGCCGCTTTTTCCAGGGCATCTGCATAATCACGCAATTCAGCCATATCGGATGCATCATTCACCTGCTCTGCGATGGTATCACGCACCAGGGAAATAAGCTGGCGACTGCTAACCGTGTTGCCAAAAAACCTGGCAGCAACATCATAGAGCTGATGCGCTTCATCAATAATAAAAGCATCTGCATTCGGTAACAGTTCAGCAAAACCTTCGTTCTTTAAGGTCATATCTGCCAGCAATAAATGATGATTAATCACCACGACATCGGCTGCCTGTGCTTCTTTACGTGCATTCACGATAAAACATTTTTCCCATGAATCACATTCACCGCCTAAACAGTTTTCAGCTGTTGATGTCACCATCGGCCAGATATAAGAATCTTCCGCCAGGCTTGTTAATTCTGAAACATCACCTGACTGGGTCAACCTGGACCACTGGTCAACCTCGGTAAGTAAACTGCGCGTCTCACGGTTAATGAAACCCAGATGTGGCGCCAGTTTAAGACGATGTAAACAAAGATAATTACTGCGGCCTTTTAACAGGGCTGATGTCGACTGCACAGATAAGGCTTTTATGACGCGGGGCAAGTCAGTGTGAAATAGCTGGTCCTGGAGATGGCGGGTACCTGTCGATATGATGATTTTTTTGCCTGATAATAAGGCAGGCACCAGGTAGGCGAATGTTTTACCTATACCGGTACCGGCTTCAGCGACAAGTGTTGCCCCCGACTCTATGGCATCATCGATTGCATCACACAAAGCCAGTTGATTATCACGCACCTGATAACCGCTAATTTGTTCACAAAATGGTCCGGACTGGCCAAGATAATCAGATGCACGTTTCATATTCGAGTAATAGGACAAACCATCTAAAAGGCTTTTAAGGATTCAATTTTCCGATTTGCACGATGATAAGCCTCCTCATCATGCAGGATCTCACTCGCATCGCGTATAAACGACCAGTTTAGCAGTTGTAATTCAGGATCTGAATAGGCAAAGCTGTTACTGCGCTTTGCCATTTGTACCGCACGTTTAGCAGTGTTCATCTGCAATGCCAACCAGGACAAACGGCTCCAGGCAGGTGCATATTGTGGTTTGATACGCAATATTCGCTCCAGCTTGTCCGCGGCGGCATCAAAGGCCTGATTTTCTATCAGTATATCGACTTCATCTAACAGCTCATTAATCGCTTCATACTCACCCGAGGTATCAGGAGACCATGCGGCATATTTATAATTGCCAACAGCTCTGTCCTGCATCGTGTGCTTTTCTGTTGAGGCACAGGAAGCGATCAATACTATTAAACACAGGTTAGCTATTATTCGTAACATTGTCTTTGTGCGGTTCTCATAGTAAAAAAATTAGTGTCTAATTGAATAAATTAAAGAACCAGTTAGAGCTTTCCCCCGCTTCACAGTCACTGTGCTGTGCGGGCAAGGTGCCTTCAATAAAGAGCAATTCTACCGCATTTTCACAATTTTCATTGGCCAACAGGCCATTTTTTCCATCAATCCAGTGTTTAGATAAATGTGACATTTCAGGCAGTTTATATGGTTTATAAGCAATTTCTTTCATCATGTTTTGCCATATTTTCATTGCGCCCGACGACCCCGTGAGAAATGTCGGTTGATTATCATCGTATCCAGTCCATACTACCGCTACAATATCGGCTGAAAACCCGGCAAACCAGCTATCTCTAAAATCATCAGAAGTACCCGTTTTGCCCGCAACCTGAATAGATAAGTTTTTAGACAACTGCTTAGCGGTACCATATTTAGCCACATCAATAAGTGCTGAATTAATCAGGGCAACCGCTTCAGCTTTAACATGACTTTCCACATCCAGTGAATAGCGTTCAAGCGGTTGTTTATCTTTATCCAGTACCGCAAACACACTTCTTAACGGGCTATGAAAACCATTCGCAGACAGACTTTGGTAGATTTCTGCAACTTCCATAGGTGACATATTGACCGCGCCAAGTGCCAATGAGGGATAAGCGTCGATCTGCTGGTCTACGCCTAAAGCGACAAGTGTTTTTATCACCTTATCCAGACCAACATCCAGACCTGTTCGTGCCGCTGGAACATTATAGGAATTAAGCAGTGATTCGTATAAGGTCACATCACCGTGATAATTTTTATCATAATTTTGTGGTTGCCAGTCAGGCTGGTTTGCTTGCTTATAAATAAATTCTGAATCATCGAGTATAGACGCCAGTGTATAATCAGATTCATTTTCCAGGGCGGTTAGATAAATGACCGGTTTTATTAACGAGCCTATGGGCCTTTGTGCATTTAGCGCACGATTAAAGCCTTTATAAGATGGCTGTCTGTCACCCACCACAGCCAGCACATCACCGTTTAAAGGCGAAACCACCACTGCTGCTGCCTGTAACGTTTTATCTTTGGCCAGGTCCGGTAAAGTATTTTTAATTGCCTGCTCTGCTTCATATTGAACATAGGGATCAAGCGTGGTAAAAACACGCAAACCCTCTGAACTTAAATCCTCAGCCTGATAATCCTGCTGCAACTGAAGTTTTACCGCATCAATAAAAGCGGGATATAAACCCGCACTTGCATGTTTAACCGTAATCACCGGTTTAGCAGATAGTTTTTCTGACTGGCTTTGTGTAATCAGACCTGATAACAGCATGCTATTTAGCACAATATTTCGTCGTTGTAATGCATGCTCCGGGTTTCTTTCAGGATTGTAATATGAAGCTCCTTTGACCATACCTACAAGGACGGCCATTTCATCAATAGAAAGTTCTTTTAATGACTTTCCAAAATAAAAATCACTGGCAAGACCAAATCCATGTATAGCGCGGCGCCCATCCTGGCCTAGATATACTTCATTCAAATACGTTTCTAAAATTAATTTTTTATCATAATGAAACTCCAGCAACAGGGACATAAATGCTTCATTAATCTTACGAATTAATCTTTTCTCCTTATTAAGAAATAAATTTTTCACTAACTGCTGCGTCAACGTACTACCACCCTGTACTGTTTGACCTGAGGAAAGATTAACCGCCAGGGCCCTGGCAATTGATCGTGGATCAACTCCCCAATGCGTAAAAAAACGCCTGTCCTCGGTTAATAAAAGCATTTTTACAAACATGTCAGGCACATCATCAAGTCTGAGCAATACCCTGTCCTCTGAATGGGAAGGAAAGATACCCGTCAGATAGCCTGCATCAAAACGCACAAGATCAATATTCTGCTCGCTATAAATATCGATCAGCTTTGTCACCGTATTATTGTTAATAGTGACGCGAATGTTGTGCGCTGCCTCATGGCCGTCCCAAAATATAAAGTCACGTGTTTTTATTTCAAATACATTTTTCCGCTGCCGGTATTGAGCAGCCTGTTTTGGTAGCTGTTTAACTTTTTGATAATTCAAATACTCAAGTTCAAATTTTAATTGTTTAATAGAAATTAATTTGCCAACAAACAACTCCAGTGGCCGTGCATAAACATGTGCCGGCAATTGCCAGATGCGACCTTCAAATCGCTGGGTAATACGGTGATCAAGAACAAAGAGATAAACAAGAAAAACTATCAGGGTCAGTGATAACAGGGGAACAATAAGCGATCGCCTGAAGAAACGTTTTTTTCTAGCAGGTGAACGCCTGGTATTTGATCGTTTACGGGGGGCTTGTTTTTTTACTTTGCTTTTATTTGACGATCCCGTCTTTAAGGTACGCGGCTTTCTTTTAGACGCTGTTGACGGTTGCTTTTTATTTGTAGGCATTAACTGGTTATTTGACTGGTTAAACTATTGAAATATTCGGCTTAACATTATTAAGTATTTTTTAGCCAGAGAAGCGGTTCATGCAGACACTGTTTACCGACCGGTAGAAATTATACTGTTTTTTTAATTACTTATTTGAGAAAAACATGACAGAGCCATACTCTGTATTCCAGGCATCCTGCCGTTACGAATTACTTCCTGTAATTCGCCATTCTGGCTGGCATCCGCCATTCAATTTTACTCCCGGCAAAAGTAGTCACCCTTCGGGTTGTACTTTGACCATGCTAAATCGTTGCCAACGATTTAGTCGGAATGACAGCATAACTAAAGTCCTGCACTTAAGTGCATAGTTTTTACCAGGGAACCTCTGATTAAGTCTGGGTCGAACAGATTATCGGTTAAAAGATTCTGCTTCAAGGCGTGGAACGCGCGTAATAGCAGGGCTATTGTGAAGTTCTGCAACGCATATGTACAGGACGTACGGGCAGATAACTGCTCCTCGGCAATTGCTCCTGCATTGCCCTACTAAGTTACATCTGACCTCCATGGATGGAGGAAATGCAATAGGATTGTAGGAACAATCCTTGCCATGTAACGATGCAATATCTGCACTTCCACCATCCATGGTGGTCGTATTAGGGTAACGCATGGAGCAGTTACCGAGGAGCCATTACGAGAAACAGGAATTTTAACCACAACATGTCGATTCAAGCACCCAAAGGGGTGAGTATCAGGGATGATACGAATAATAAATCGTCAGCAACGAGTAGTGGTGCATGGAAGCACCGTTTACGAACCAAAGGATGGAATTATCATGTAAGCCCCAAAGGGGTGAGTATCAGGAATGATACTAATAATGAGAAATCATGCTACTCGATTACTGCAAAATTCAGGTTGTATGTATGATTAATTATCGACAGGTAGATAAAAATCGGGCTGACTTACCACTGCAGGGATCAGATTCAAATTGAGTTATGCGCTTTTTCTCGTCAGCGGCACGTTTTTTCAATAAGGCCTGCTTTTGTGCTTCACGCTGTTTAGCGGCAGCTTCTTCTTGCGCTACTATTTTCGCCTGTTGTGCTGCTTTATCAGCGGCTTTCTTTTCGGCTGCCAGCCTGGCATCTGCTGCAGCTTTATTCTGTTTTGTTATATAGTACGGGCTTTTTCATTAGCCTGTATCTTCGCCTGCGAATTATGCTGTTTTTCAAGCTCTGCCTTTTCCGTTCCTGCTCAGCTTTTAACTCAGCGCTTTTCTTCTCATCAGCACGTCGTTTTTCATTCTGTCGAAGCCGATCCTGTTGCTTCTTGCTCTCTCTAACGGTTATTAGTTCACGTTCTGCTGCCAACACGCCCACTAACGCCGCTTTATTTAACCAACCGATGGCAACAGTCGAATTTTTTTTCACACCAACACCATGGGCATGCATTTTACCGACATAAAATTGTGCCTGTGGATTTCCACCTTCGGCTTCTGCTACCAACACGTCTACTTCAGCTTTATTTACTTTCGTTATGCCGTTTTTTTCTATATCCCAGTAAAGTAATTTAAATTTGGCAGTTTCATGTCCCTGCCCTGCTGATTTTGTGATCCAGCTTTTCGCTTCGTTCATGTCTTTTTTTACACCAAAACCGGTCTCATACATTTCACCCACTTTGTATTGGGCTTCGGCATTGCCTTTTTTCGCCAGTTTCATCTGGAAATCAAATAAACCGTCAGCTTGTGATATAGCAGGCAAAAACAAAATTAATGTAATTAGCATTAACGCAATAAATCCTGTTTTGCTGGCAAAACCAGCAAAACAGGATTTATATATTGCAGCTAAATTAATATTGTTAGTGACCATAAAACTAAACCAGTTGTGTACCTGTGTAATTTTCTAATGATTAGCTTTTTTATAGTTTCATACTATCCAGTTATCTGACCTAGAAAATCACGTCCAGTGCAACACTCATAATACCCACTTTTTCTTGTGGACCGAGTTGTGAAAAATTTGTGTTAAATAAACCGTAGTTAAAACCCTGGTTCGCTGCTTGCAATTCTGCAGGATCCTGTTCTACATCAACTACCTGATACTCAATTTTTAATGCTGCACTGTCATTTACTTCATATCGCAAACCCGCTGTGATCGATGTTTGAATTGGTACAGGAAAGTTAAGTGAAGTTGATCCATCAGGAAGAGTGGCCGGTGGTGCTAGTACTGCAACACCATTACTTGGCAGCCCTACTGTAGATGCTTCACCCTCAATTGAAGCAAAGGTAAGATGCGGCAGGAACTTACCAAAACGGTAACCGATTGTCGCATAATAGGCTTCCGTATCACCAAACGGCCTGGGATAAAGTCTCAGCTAGTTGTTCGTTTCGTCCACTCAGCATAAACCACAACATCGGCCATATCCAGGTTAAAACCGGCAGCCGTTACATTACAGTCACCTTTACTACCATCTAAATTAATCGTAACATTCACCAACTAATGTATTTGGCACAGTGAACGGAGCACCCGTCACATTTACTTCACACTGGAAGTTACTGGCATGAACCGTATAACCACTTCCAGAATATTTAATATCCAGACCATAAATATTTTCCGCTTCAAAGTAAGGCGCCATGTGCATTTGGAATATCATCACGATTCGAACCAAGATACGGCTGGAATGATAAAGTACCGGGACCAACGGAGAATTGCAGCAATAGCTCAATACCGTTTACTGTATTTAATGGGTTATTTAATAAATAAACTTCCTGCGGTGGACGAATCCAGGGATAGGCATAACCCACTTCCACATAATCGTTGACCAGGTAAACCGGCTGTTTAATCTTACCGACGTGTAAACTGGTGGTTTCATGAAATTCATAATCAATGTATGCCCACTCGATAATGGCGTTAAAGTTGCCCTTGTCACCACGACCCAGTATCTGCGCCACTACCGACATATTATCAGTCACATCTGAGCTTATCTGCAGACCGAAACGGGTATCTTTTTCAAAGGTCAGGTCTTCGGTAATACCGCGATCACCCAAACCACCAATATAGACATTGCCTTTATCTGCATCATCGATATCAACAATCATGGCCGCGCCTGCCGTCATAAAGCCGTCAAACTGGATTGCCTGTGCTGAGTTACTGGCAAGCACGGATAAAACCGCAGTAGCGAGTAAGTTAAACTGTTTTTTCATCTGAGGACTCCCCTATTATCAGTGTCATACTCTGAAGATAGCTCAAAAAGAGTGCTTGGCAAGTAAACATCGCCAAAACAGCACATTAATTATTTACAAAACTTTACTTATCACTTTGATCCGGATGTGGTTTGACTCACTGCTGTCCTGTTAACTTTGCTCAGTTGTCTACAACTCTTACAGTGTCTGAACGAGGCAATATTTATACTACCCGAGAGATGAATTGGGATCCGTCGCCTGAGACACGCTGTCCATGAACATAAAAACATGGCGTCGATGTACGCTCGGATGCCGTTCCGACCACCTTGGTCGGTGGAAGTACAGGTTTTGCATCGTTACATGGCAAGGATTGTTCCTACAATCCTATTGCATTTCCTCCATCCATGGAGGTCAGATGTAACTTATTTTGGCAATGCAAGGAGCTATTGCCGAGGAGCGAAAAACCTGCCGTGCGGCATACGGTCGCAGACAAGAATGGCACTAAGTTAAGCTATATTTGCATGAATCCGGGACATGAACCGGGCAGTTAACTTGACAGCAGCTGCAGAGAAAAAAAATTGTCACTACTAAGGGTAAATCTACCGATGAAATGGTTTATTTTTTACTGCTTTTAAAAGGGTTACTATCGCTGCCCTTGAACTCTATTTTTATCGGTGTACCAACTGATTTGAGTTCTTTTCTGAAAAAATTTGTCAGATAGCGTTTGTAGACTGCGGGCACTTTACTTATCTGGTTGCCATGAATAATAATTCTTGGCGGATTCATGCCACCCTGGTGCGCGTAACGTAATTTTATTCTATGCCCGTTTATTAACGGTGGTTGATGAGACTGCACGGCTTTCTCTAACAGGCGGGTAAGGTCTGAGGTTGAATATTTTTTTGTTGCTGACTCATAGGCCTGGTCAATTGCGGCATAAAGTTTACCTACACTTGAACCATGCAATGCTGAAATAAAAAATGTTTCTGCAAAACGTACAAAAGGTAACTGTTTGTCTAAGCCTTTATGGATTAACTGTTTTTGATAGTCATCCATTCCGTCCCATTTATTAATGGCCAGAACAAGTGCACGTCCGGCTTCCAGTACATAACCGATTAAATGCAAATCCTGATCAGCAATTTCTGTTCTGGCATCAATCATCACAATCACAACATTGGCACGTTCTATTGCCTGCATTGATTTAATGACGCTGAACTTTTCAATGGCTTCGTGCACCGCGCGCTTGCGGCGAATACCTGCGGTATCGATAAAGGTATATTTTTTACCATCACGATCAAATGGAATAAATATGCTGTCACGTGTCGTACCCGGCATATCATAAACAACAACACGCTCTTCGCCTAAAAACCTGTTCACCAGTGTTGATTTGCCGACATTGGGGCGACCAATTATCGCTACTTTTATTCTTTTATCGACATTCTCATCACCGTCATCGACAGCTCTATCTATTTCAACTTCAGACTTATCAATATCTTTGTCACTGTCTGCATCCTCAATTAAGTTACAGCTTTTTAGTGCACTTGACAGCATTGTCTGAATGCCGCGATTTTGTGATGCAGCAATTGATAGTGGTTGACCTAAACCTAGTGAGAAAAATTCACTGGCAACGGTTCGAGCATCCAGTCCATCTGTTTTGTTAACGATAAGCTTAACCTGCTTTCCAGTACGCCTTAATGAATCGGCAATCACTTCGTCGGCAGGGGTAAGACCTTCCCTTGCATCCACCATAAAAAGAATAACGTCGCTTTCATCAACCGCAAGGCGTGTCTGCTTTTCCATGTGTGAATCAAGTTCTTCACTTTCACCGCTTAAACCACCAGTATCGATAACTATTATGTCTACTGATTTAAACTGGAAGCGACCATACTGGCGGTCGCGAGTAAGGCCAGGATAATCGGCGACCAGGGCGTCACGTGATTTTGTTAATATATTAAACAACGTTGACTTGCCCACATTGGGGCGTCCAACCAGTGATACCACTAGCTCGGAAACAGGGGGCTCAGTAATCGTGTCGCTAGACATATAAAGAATATATAAAAAAGAGACGACTAGAAGTCGTCATCGACGTCGTCATCAAGTTCGTGTAATGCCAGCACATAAACAATACCACCTCGGGTTACAACGACAAGCCGATCTTCTCCTTTTACGATTGGCGGCACAATAATACCGGTACCCAGGTCCCAGCCTAAATCATCGAATTGGCCAAGTTGATAACGTGCAATAAAGTGACCGTCGTAACGTGATAACAAATGCAGGTAACCCTCAAAGTCGCCCACAGCAAGGTAATCACCAATAATTGTAGGACGAGTTAATTTACGGTGCTGCAGTTTGTCCTGCTTCCAGATCGTCGCGCCGTTCAGCCTGTCTAGTGCCCAAATGTGTCCATTATCATCACTGCTATACAAAACTTTTTCATCCAGTATCACACCTGTATGTGTTGAAAAATCCCGCGCCCATAAAAATTGGCCGCGCTCTACATCAATGGCTGCAACACGCCCCTGAAAACTTGCTGCATACAGCACTCGGCCATAAAGCTCAGCATCACCATCAATATCAACCAGTCTCTGGATTTCGGATCGGCCTTTTGGCACAGCCAAAGCAATATCCCAGACAACCTCTCCATCATCTGGCGATATGGCAATCAATCGGCCATCCGCGAGCCCGGCAAATATCCTGTCCCGTGCAAGAACGGGTTCACTGGTTCCGCGCAGGGTTAAGTCTGGAATCGCACGTTGATACTGCCAACGGATTTTACCGCTGGTTAAATCCAGACTGAGAATTTTACCATCAACGGTTCGCACAACAACCGTGTTTTGATAAATCACAGGCCTTGCCAGTACTTCACTTGGCACTCGAGTACGCCAGCGTTCAGCTCGATTTTTTGCATCAACCGCAATCACATAAGCATCGCGTGTAGCCAGTAACCAGACCTCCTCATTACCACCTACACCCGCACTAATGATTGAATCAAGCTCTATATCTTGTTCAAAATCGCCCGTTTCAAGACTTATTATATTTAATACACCATCTCGACTTGTTGTTACTGCAATGTCTTTTAAGATCAAAGGCTGCAAAAAAATATATTGTTCTTCTGCTCCCGCACCGGTTGATTTATGCCAGCTTACATCCAGATAGTATTTACTGTAAAACGGCACAAGCTCGGCCGGCTGATCAAGATTATCGTCGTCCGCACAGGCACTGATAAACAGCGCTAGTACCAGTAGCGTTAAATAACGACATAAGTAAGGAATTTTGTTGATATACACGGGTAATTTTTGAGTCAGTTTAAGCTAATTAAATCAAGATAATTTCTTCCACGAATTAACACAAACTAACGCAAATAAAAATGTTTTTAATTTTTTAAAATTTGCGTTAGTTTACGTTTAGTTGCGGAAAATATTATGCTTAAAAGTTACAAATAAGGTCATAAGGCAAACCTTATTACGATAAGTTCAGCCGAGAAATCTTAAGCACCCAGGTTTTGTCTTTTTAGTTTCAGCCATTTACTGGCAGCCAGACCCTGTAAATTAATCGCTTTATCGTAAGCCGCACGCGCCTGCACCAGGTCACCTTTTGCGCTATAAAGATCACCTTTTAATTCTTCAAACTGTGCATCGTATGCGCCATCATGCGGCATGTTTAACAGCGCCTCAGCTTCATCATATTTTTTTTGTTCAATATAAAGCTGAACCAGTCGTAAACTCGAAATTTGTTTTATCTGGTCATCACCGGCATGTTTAACCGCCAGCTCAAGTTGAGCAACTGCTACTTCAATATTGTCATTTTCGTATTCAAATTTAGCCAGTGCCAATGAAGACAGAGCAGCATAAGGCGTATCTGAATATTCATTGATAAGTTTGTTATTGATATCAATGGTTTTATCGTCGACACGTTGTAACGCTGCACTTTGCATTACCTGCATATATAAGTCACTGGCCTGTAGCGCATGAACATTATTCTGATCCACATAGTAACGCCAGCCAAATAAAGCAGACACACCCACAAATAGCCCTACAATTAATGAAGTACCATTTTCTTTCCACCATTTTTTTAAAGCTTCAACCTGTTGATCTTCTGTTTCGTATTCATTCATTGGATATTCCCAACCTTTTACAATTATTGTGTATATATTCCAGGGTGGCCATGTTTTTAGGCCACCCTGGTTTAAGTTATGTTTTCAATAAATTTTGTCAGTCCATCAAAACTGACTGTAGTTTGCTGCTTTTTCTCTCGTAAATATTTTACTGTCAGTTGTTCATTATTAAGCTCGTCTTCAGCAAGAATTAAAGCCAAAGCGGCTCCGCTTTTGTCTGCTTTTTTCATCTGGCTTTTAATCGAACCACCACCACAGTGTGTTATCATTTTTATTTCAGGATGCTGATCCCTTATTTGTTCAGCCAACTGCAGTCCTTTAATTTCACTGGCGTGACCCAGCAGTATTAAATATATATCAATGGTTTCAGCAGACTGCACCTGTTGCACTTCCAGCAGAGACAGAATGCGTTCCACGCCCAGGGCAAAGCCTATCGCAGAGGTAGCTTTACCACCTAGCTGCTCAACCAGTCCGTCATAACGACCGCCAGCACATATGGTTCCCTGCGCACCCAGCTCATCAGTAATCCACTCAAAGACTGTTTTGCAATAATAATCCAGCCCACGAACCAGTCGTGGATTTATGCTGTATTCAACACCTGCCGCATCCAGACTGACTTTAAGCTTATCAAATTGCTGGCGAGATTCTTCATCCAGATGGTCCATAAGTGCCGGCGCATTGTCCAGCATCTGTTTCATTGCTGGATTTTTACTGTCCAGGATCCGTAATGGGTTGCTTTGCAGACGACGGATACTGTCTTCATCCAGCAATTCTCTATGCTGATTCAGATATTCAACCAGGACCTGTTTATATTCATTTCTTGCCTGGTTTGAACCCAGTGTGTTCAGCTCCAGTCGCACGCCTTTAAGGCCCAATTGTTTCCATAATCTGGCACCGATCAATATCAGTTCTGCATCTATATCCGGGGTTGCGATGCCGTAAGTCTCAACGCCAAACTGATGGAACTGACGATAACGCCCTTTTTGTGGGCGCTCATGCCTAAACATAGGGCCATTGTACCAGAGACGCTGTATTTGATTGTACAACAGACCATGCTGTATGCCTGCGCGCACACAACTAGCCGTCCCTTCCGGTCGTAAGCTCAATTTATCACCATTTCGATCGTCGAAAGTGTACATTTCTTTCTCGACGATATCAGTGACTTCACCGATAGAACGAGAAAACAACTCCGTCGACTCAACCAATGGCATGCGTATTTCTTTATAGCCATAACTTGTCATTAGCTGGCGAATAACCGCTTCAAAGGCCTGCCAGCGGTGGCTATCGTCAGGCAATACATCATGCATACCACGAATGGATTTAACAAGTTTAGACATGGGTTTATTAGTCGTTTATTTAACCGGGTATTTATAGAGAATGGAAAACCTGGCCACAAAAAAGGCAAAGTCATCGCTCCTGCGTATCCAGACGCCCGCGATTTTAGCGCATCCATGCAGGTAAAAACTTTCTCGCCTCATACAATTTACCTGTTTAGCATTGTTCGCGGCAAAAGTAGTTTATCTCTGAATCTTTACTTCCTGGCGTATTCCTCAACTACCGTTAATGGAAAACAACTTTTTGTCCTTCAGTTGAAACGGTAAAACTGGCCGTATTATTTTTAAGTATATATTCTGACATATCTATTGCAAGATCGTTAATCACTAATTTTGTTGTTTTAGCATTGCCCAACGAAATACGAAACGGAGCCTGTCCCTGAAGCACTTTGCCGCCCCCTTCAGGTATCATATTATAAAGCAGACGTTTATTACTGGCATCATGAACTTGCATCCATGAGCCTTGTTCAGCATAAATTTTTAGCACATCAACTTGAGTGGCAACTTCCTGGCTTTTATCTGACACAGCTTTGTCAGGCACCGGGGTTATAACATTGCCCGCAACCTCAGCCGTTGCTTCAGTCTCATTAACCCTGGATTCATCCGCCGCTCGATTGATTGATTGCAGACATTTCCACTGATTCATCCATATCCGGCATTTCTACTTTTTCAAAGGCATCAGACTGCTGCACAATCAATTCATCATTTTCACTCAGGCTGGCATTTTGCCTGATATTTATCCGGTCTGTACCTGGAGAATCCAGTGAATTACCGGTAAAGCTGCGTTCTTTTGACTCCAGCTCAGTTTCCATAACACCCGCTTTTTTCTGATAATACTGAAAGCTTCCGTAGATGACTGCTGTTATACCCGCAGCAATTAAAAGCAAGGTTACTGTTTTCATTAACAGTGACTGAATACTTGCCTCGCCGGGCAAATTCGACCGGGGTTTTAAATTCGCTGGCCGATCATGGGGCACTGCCTGGCTGTAAATATTCAGAACATTTTCTTCAGGTATCTCCAGGAATTTTGCATAGGTACGTATATAACCCTGAGTAAATGTTGGTGGTGGTAAGGCGTTTATATCATTGGTTTCAATTGCAGTAATGGTCTTCGCCGGTATTTTTAATTGCTCGCTAATATCTTCGATAGAGTAATTTTGTAACTTACGCGCGACCTCTAGCACTGAACCAAAATCAGTGTTTTTATTTATTACTTCACTATCAGAATTTTTCATCATCTAAACTGGTGACTGCTCATTTTAACTACTCAGTGAGCAGCTATCTAAATTGCACATTTTTGGACTCCGCCTCTACCCAACCGGCTTCATCCGAATCAGGAAAATCAGTTATCAACTGCCTGGCATACTTGATATAATGTTTTTCTGCGCCCAAAGCCCTTTCCGCCTGTATCTGAAGCCATAAACTTTCTGCGCTTGCCGCTTTAACATTATGATAACGTTGAATATAAGCGCGAGCCATTAGATATCTTTCTGTTTTAATGCCTATCTCTGCCATCGATATTAAGGAACCGGGTAATGTTGAGTTTACACGAAGTGATTGCCTTAATAAGGCTTCAGCTTTTTTGTATTCGCCCTGCTTTATAAAACAACTGCCAGCGTTGCTTTGAGCAAGGTAGCGTGATTCGTAAAACGGGTCACTGTAGGCCACTTTCAGATGCTTCTGCGCTTCGTCATATTTGCCGTTACCACACAAAAATGCACCATAATAATTGGATAGATCAGGATCATTCGGTTTTAAATCGAGTGCTTCACTATATTTTATTTCAGCCTCTTCAGTAAGGCCTAATGAAGCATAGAGATAAGCCAGGGTTTTATAGGCTGTGACATTTTCCGGGTCTTGTTCAATGGATTTCTCCAGTTTATCTCTCGCCGGTTTATATTGTTTCTGCTGTATATAACCGATGGCAAGCTGGGTATTTAATTGAGAAGCATCTTTTAGGTTCGCCTTACTGGTTTTTCGATTACTATTGCTATTGATCGTTTCACTGGTGGTGGTAGCACAGGCTACTAAAAACAAACATATTAATGCGGTTATTATTATTTTTGGCATATTACAAACCATTTATTTTTCCATTCCAAATCTGGGCTCGACAAACCGACGGTGGCGACGACTCTTATCTTCAATTTTTCCAGCAAGCTGACCACAGGCGGCGTCAATATCTTCACCACGTGTTTTACGCACCACGGTCGTCATACCGGCTTTATGTAGTATCTCACTAAAGCGTAACACTGCTTTTTTCGATGATGTGTTATAACCTGAACCTTGAAACGGGTTAAACGGAATCAGGTTCATTAAAGTGGGTATACCTTTTAATAATTTAATCAGTTCACGTGCATGTTCAGGCTGATCATTAATGCCGTCTAATAACACATACTCAAAGGTTATTCTAGAACGTGAATTCTGTTTATCAATGAATCGGTGACAAGCAGCCATTAATTCTTTCAACGGGTATTTTTTATTAACCGGAACCAGCTCATTTCGAAGTGCATCATTGCTTGCATGCAGTGACACTGCAAGACGCATATCAAGGATATCAGCCAGGCGGTCCATTGCCGGTACCACACCAGCGGTACTCACAGTAACACGTCTTTTGCTTAAGCCATAAGCAAAATCATCCATCATAATGCGAACAGCGCTAACCACGTTATCAAAATTCAATAAAGGTTCACCCATACCCATCATCACTACATTAGTGATTTTACGTCCGGGTTTCTTTTCTTCTTCCAGTAGGTGAGCTGCCAGCCAAACCTGAGAGACAATTTCTGCTGTAGTAAGATTACGATTAAAGCCCTGACGACCGGTCGAGCAGAAACTACAATCTAAAGCACAGCCAACCTGAGAGGACACACATAATGTACCACGGTCATCTTCAGGAATATAGACAGCTTCTATATGATTGCCATCATGCAGGCGAAGTAGCCATTTACGAGTACCATCTTTTGACAGCTGGTCTTGTGCAACCTGCAAATTTTGCACACAGCTGGTTTCAGCAAGTTGATTCCGCAGGTCTTTTGACAGGTTATTCATTTCCTGAAAATCGACCACTCCCAGCTGGTGAATCCATTTCATTAGCTGCGTGGCACGGAATTTTTTCTCACCGATAGCGGCAAAAAAAGCTTCAAGTCCGGCCCTGTCCAGGCCCAGTAAATTTATGCAGCCGGCATCGGGAACACCCTGCTGAAATGGTTTTAATTGAATTTGTTGCTGAACTTCGCTCATCAGGGAAATATTACATGATTATTGGCGGGAGAACCTGTTTTTAGTCCAGCCAGATTAACGCAAACACAGGCAAATTGAAGTGAGATGATAATTTATAATCCTGAGCAAAGCACAAAAAAGATGAGAAAAATCTTATGACTCAGCACAACCATCGTTTGTTAAGTCTTAAGATCTTTCACAAAAACGTTCAAGATGACAGTTTTATTAAAAACCAATTCTTTTTTATTTGCATTGACGCGCATGGATGCTCTAATGTCGCGAGCGCATGGAGCGCAAGAGCGACCATTTGCGTCCATCTGTGGACAAATTGTTTTTCACCATTTTTAATCTTCCTTTTCTTCCATCCACGCCAGCTGGACGGCTTCCAGAATTCGTTCACCGCTATGTTCAGGATCATCATCAAAATCATCCAGATCCAGTATCCACTGCCGAAGGTCAACAAAATTCACGGATTTTGGGTCAACATCAGGATGAGCCTCATCCAGCTCAATCGCAATTTCCAGGCTATCTACCCACTTTAATACCATCGTCTTTCTTCCTAATGATTTTCAGAAACCATATTAATCGTATACTTCGGAATTTCAACCACCAGGTCTTCATCACCAATAACTGTCTGACAGCTTAAACGCGAATCAGGATCCAGCCCCCAGGCTTTATCCAGCATATCGTCTTCGTCTTCTGTATTTTCATTTAATGAATCCATACCTTCACGAATATAAACATGGCAGGTCGTACAGGCACAGGATTTCTCACAGGCATGTTCTATTTCTATATCATTCTTTAAAGCAGCATTACAAATAGTGCTACCCGATTCAGCTTCTATAACCAGACCCTCGGGGCATAATTCTTCATGCGGTAAAAAAATAATTTGTGGCACCTTATTCTGACTCCTCTACTTTGTCTTTTGCTTCTAAATTTGAATTTAAGTCTGCAGCATATTCTTCAATTGAATGCCCCTGCATAGCAACTTTGATATTAGAATTCATACGCCGTGCAACATAATCTTCACAGGTCACTTCTAATTTTTTTATTAGCTGTTTGATTCTTTCTTTATCTGAATCAGACTTCATATCAAATAAATCCTGACGTGCAGCCAGTATCTTGTCTTTTTCCTGAGCGGACAATAATTGATCACCATCAACCGCAAGCGCTGCATCTAATGCTTCAAGTACACGCTCAGCTTCTACCTGCTGTTCACGTAAACTACGTAAATACATATCATCTTCCGCATGTTCAATGGATTCACGCAACATGGTTTCAACTTCTGCATCGCTCAAACCATAAGACGGCTTAACATCAATACTGGCCTCAATGCCGCTATTTTGTTCGCACGCACTCACAATTAACAGGCCATCAGCATCAACCTGGAAGGTGACTCGTATTCGCGCAGCACCTGCAACCTGTGGCGGGAAACCACGCAATTCAAACCTGGCCAGTGATCGACTATCGGTAACCAGTTCGCGTTCACCCTGCAGCACATGTATTGCCATTGCCGTCTGGCCATCTTTGTAAGTGGTAAAATCCTGTGCCTTTGCTACTGGAATAGCTGTATTGCGATGAATGATTTTTTCAACCAGGCCACCCATGGTTTCAATACCCAGTGACAGTGGAATGACGTCCAGCAATAACATTTCATCATCCGGTTTATTACCAGCCAGCACATCCGCCTGCAAAGCTGCACCGGTAGCGACGACTTTGTCCGGGTCGATACTGGTTAAGGGCTCACGTTCAAAAAACTCAGCAACCATTTCCCGAACCACAAGTGTACGCGTCGAGCCACCGACCATCACCACTTCATTGATGTCATGTTTATCGATATCGGCATCTCTCAAGGCACGACGACAGGACATTATTGCTTTTTTTACTAAAGGTGTTAATAATTCTTTTAAGGTTGAACGATTGAGCTCTGTATGCCAGTGACGGTTATCAATATCTACATTTATTTCAACACTTTCTGCTTCAGCTAGTGCTTCTTTCGCAATGCGCGCCTGCTGCATGATTAGACGGCTATTCTCTGCTTTTTCGGCATCAGTGAGTTTTGCTTGCTCAATAATCCACTTTGCAATTTCATAATCAAAGTCATCGCCACCCAATGCACTATCACCACCTGTTGCTAAAACTTCAAAAACACCCTTATTTAAGCGTAATACTGAGATATCAAAAGTACCACCACCGAGATCAAAAACCGCGATTAGACCTTCGTTACCGGTATCAAGACCATAAGCGACAGCAGCGGCCGTAGGTTCGTTTAGCAGGCGTAAAACTTTGATGCCAGCAAGCTTTGCTGCATCTTTTGTGGCCTGCCTCTGGGCATCATCAAAATAAGCAGGCACGGTAATAACTGCACCACTTAATTCATCACCTAAGGTTTCAAGTGCGCGACGTTTAAGCGTTTTTAAAATTTCAGCAGAAACCTCAACCGCACTAACCTCACCTGCACGTGTTTTAATCCTGGGCACTGCACTTTCAGTTTCAGCAAAGACATATTTGTGATGCGCATCGTTTGCAGTTATATCCTCAATACCACGACCCATGAAACGTTTTACGGAGACTATGGTATTTAACGGATCAGCTACACTGTACTGTAAAGCGGCCAAACCCACTTCTATACCGTTTTCACCGTAATGCACAACTGAAGGCAATAAGTGGGAACCTGCAGAATCAGGCAAGGTATTAACATCACCGCTACGTACAGTAGCCACCAGTGAATTGGTTGTACCCAGGTCTATACCTACCGCGAGCCGATGCTGGTGCGCGGTGGTTGACTGACCTGGTTCTGCTATTTGTATTAATGCCATAATGTGCCTGCTCAAAAACTAATCGAGCAACTCGTCTTCTATTTCAGCGGTTAATAAATTAATTTCTTTTTTTGCTTTTTGCATAAACTGTAGTTTCCGTATCCATTCACGGGCATCATCCAGCCTGCCTGCCTCAAAGGACTGTGCAAAACCATGCATCATGGTAGTGCTCGAATTTTGCACATCCTTTGCTATAGAATCCAGTGCTGCTAGAGGATCGCTTTCATTTTTAATATTTTCCAGGCGCTCACGCATATCAAGCTGCTGCATTAAAAAAGCCGCGTCCATTGTTGTTTCATTTTCCAGACTGAAATCAATGCCTTGTAGTTTCAGTAAATAAATTGCTCTTAACACGGGATCTTTTAACGTTGCCTGCGCCTCATTAAGCCACGAGGTTTGCTGCATGGATAAACGTTTTTCCAGGTCAGAGCCGTTTGCAAACCTGTCTGGATGGAGCTTTTTTTGCAGAGCCATATATTGCTGTTGAACTGCGCTCAGATTCACATCATACGAAACAGGAATATCAAACAACTCGAAAAAGTTGCTGGCAAGAATATCTTTTGACACGGCAATATAAACTGGAATTTAAACAGTGAAGCTTTCACCACAGCCACATGCCGCCTTTTCTTTCGGATTATTGAATTTAAAGCCTTCGTTTAAACCCTCTCTTGTGTAATCAAGTTCGGTACCATCGAGGTATACAAGGCTTTTTTTATCAACAATAACTTTAACGCCCGCGTCTTCAAAGACTTCATCTTCCGGATTTATATCATCGACAAACTCAAGCACGTAAGACATGCCAGAGCAGCCCATGGTTTTTATACCAAGACGCAGACCAACGCCTTTGCCGCGGTTATCCAGAAATGCCTTAACACGTTCAGCTGCAGGTTCAGTTAATGTAATCGCCATATTTATACTCTCTATCTTTTATCTAAACGTTTAAATCAGCTTGATTTTTCTTTTGCCTGTAATCAGATATCGCTGCATTAATCGCATCTTCAGCCAATACAGAACAGTGAATTTTAACCGGCGGCAGAGCTAGCTCTTCGGCAATTTGTATATTTTTAATTTCTAATGCTTGATCCAGCGTTTTACCTTTAACCCACTCAGTTAATAATGAGCTTGAAGCAATCGCACTGCCACAACCATAAGTTTTAAAAACAGCATCTTCTATAACACCTTCATCACTCACTTTAATCTGCAGTTTCATCACATCACCACAGGCAGGCGCGCCGACCATACCGGTACCAATGTTATCAGCACTTTCAAAACTACCCACATTTCTTGGATTCTCATAGTGATCCAGAACTTTTTCACCATATGCCATAATTCTTTACCTAAAAATTAGTTGTAAGTTATTAGTGGTAAGTTGTAAGAAAAATATATAAAAACTTTTAACTTACAACTTAAGACCATTGTTTCTAATGCGCCGCCCACTCGATGCTATCTATATCTATACCATCTTTATACATATCCCAAAGGGGTGACAGTTCACGCAGTTTTTCTACTGCAGCACGTACATATGTAATGGTGCGGTCAATCTCTTCTTCTGTTGTATAACGTCCCATGGTAAAACGAATAGAACTGTGAGCCAGTTCATCATTACGGCCTAATGCACGTAATACATAACTGGGCTCAAGGCTTGCTGAAGTACACGCACTACCACTGGAAATAGCCAGATCTTTTAACGCCATTAACAAACTTTCACCTTCAACATAGTTAAAGCTGATATTGATATTACCGGCAATACGATGATCGATGTCACCATTGATATAAACTTCTTCCATGTCTTTAACGCCATCATAGAGCTTGTTTCTCAGTACCAGTAAACGTTCATTTTCTGCAGCCATTTCTTCTTTGGCAATTCTAAACGCTTCACCCATGCCAACAATCTGATGCGTTGCCAATGTACCCGATCGCATACCACGCTCGTGACCACCACCGTGCATTTGCGCTTCTAGTCGAATACGCGGCTTTCTCTGCACATATAAAGCACCGATGCCTTTAGGACCATATATTTTATGCGCAGAAAAACTCATTAAATCCACAGGTAATTGTTCAAGATTTATCTCAACCTTACCCGGACTTTGCGCAGCATCAACATGAAAAACAATCTTTCTTTCACGGCAAATATTGCCAATAGCTTCAATGTCCTGAATCACACCAATTTCATTGTTAACGTGCATAATAGAAACCAGTATGGTGTCATCACGCAATGCATCTTCCAGTACTTTAAGATCAAGCAGGCCATTCTGCATCGGATCCAGGTAAGTAACTTCGAAGCCTTCGCGTTCCAGTTGACGACAGCTATCTAATACTGCTTTATGCTCAGTTTTACAGGTAACGATGTGTTTGCCGCGTTTCTGATTAAAGTGAGCAACACCTTTTATTGCCAGATTATCCGACTCGGTAGCACCAGAAGTAAATATAATTTCTTTTGGATTAGCACCTATCAGATCCGCAATATGTTTACGTGCTGTTTCAACAGCGGCTTCAGCTGTCCAGCCAAAACTATGGCTGCGTGACGCAGGGTTACCAAAACTACTTTCCGGCCCCATATACTTAAGCATTTCAGTAACAACACGCTGGTCAATAGGCGTAGTTGCTGAATAGTCTAAATAAATTGGCTTTGCTGCCAAATTTTCTGTTGTCGATTGTTCACTCACTTTTATCACCTTAACCCTATAAATATTACATTCAAACACTTGCAGCCATCATCACTGTTGAGTGTCGATTTGTTTCAATAATGTCATTCAATGCAGCTAGTAAAGCATCAACATCTGACATCGTATTATATTTCCCAAAGCTCACTCTTACTGCTGAGTTAGCTAATGCATCCGGCACCTTCATCGCCTTTAAAACATGACTAGGTTCCGTTTTACCGCTGGTACATGCAGAGCCACTGGATACCGCTATAGCTTTTCTATCTAACTGCATAAGCAAAGTTTCACCATCAAATCCTTTGACACCAAATTGAACGGTATTCGGTAAACGTTCAGCGGTTTCAGCAAATATCACTACTGCAGCAATTTTTTTCAGGCCCTGTTCTAATGCATCACGCAATGCTCGTGTATGCAATTTCCTGGCCTGCAAATCAGCTTTTGCTAATTCAGCAGCTTTGCCAAAGCCGACAATCGCTGGTACATTTTCTGTGCCAGCGCGTAAATTCTTTTCCTGATGTGCCGCCAAACTGCAGTTTTTTTACTGGCAGGCGTTTATCTATGAGCAAGGCACCGACACCCACTGGACCATATAATTTATGCGCCGATATAGTCATTGCATGCAGCCCGCTTTCAATAAAATTCAGCGGTATTTTTCCTGCTGCCTGTGACGCATCGCTATGAAAAAAACAATGACGTTCACGCGCCAGATCAATTAACGGTGATAAATTCTGAATGACACCCGTTTCATTGTTTGCAGACATGACGGATATCAGTGAGGTTTGCTCAGTTATCACCTGCTCAACAGCCTGTAAAGTAACGCTCCCGTTTTCATCAACAGGCACAATATCTACATTAGATGTAAGATGTTGCGCTGGTTCTAATAGTGACATATGCTCAATTGCACTAATTGCAATACGTTCACGTCTATTTTTCTCTGCGCGCCCTTGAACAGAATTCTGCTGGCAAAATCCATTTAATAATAAGTTGTTCGACTCGGTACCACCGCTGGTAAAAACCACCTGTTCAGCCCTGGCACCAAGCAGTTGTGCAACGGACTCGCGTGCCTGTTCAATCGCATCCTTCTGCAAGCGACCAAAACGATGCACACTCGATGGATTACCCGTTACCTGCCCCATATAAGGCAGCATCGCCTGTAAAACTTTCTCATCTAAAGCCGTTGTTGCATTATTATCGAGATATACAGCCATAAAGCGCTCTAAAAGGATAAATCTTTCAATATTAAAAGCTTACCGCTTTATCCTGACGTACTTTTACATCATTAACGGTTTCCTGCGACATAATTTCTGACAGTGTAATGCCATCAAGGAACGAGCGAATTTCGTTACTTAGCTCCTGCCATAGATCATGTGTTAAACACTGATAACTACCATGGCAGCCGTCGTTTTCATCACAATCAACCACCTTACAGGTTTCATCGACAGCTAGAATGATGTCCGACACGCTTACTTCATCAACATTATTTGTTAAGGTATAACCACCACCCGGACCACGGGTGCTGCTAACAATCTTATTGCGACGTAATTTGGCGAAGAGCTGTTCAAGGTAAGACAGAGAAATACATTGACGCTCTGAAATAGCAGCGAGAGAAACCGGCCCATTATCTTGATGTAAAGCCAGATCCAGTACCGCAGTAACGGCATAACGACCTTTTGTAGTTAAACGCATATCAAAAACTCATAAAGTAATACAAAGGAAACACAGATAGATTTTACTTAATTCCTACTAATTTAGTCAAGTATAAAACCAAGTAATTTAGTCAGGTATTACCAAAGGAATAGTTAAAGCCAGAATTTAATACTTAAGTCATTGATATTTAGAACAGTCAGCTAGCGATTAAGGTAAATATATCACCACAATGCGGTTGCTGAATCCCTGCTTTATCAACATTATTCTGGCAAGTCTGCATACCAGATTCATCGACAAAGTCATCAGCAATCATTTTATATGAGAGAAGTGGAACCATAGTGTGACTAACTTTGTTAGCAAAAACTGCATTACGATCGCCAGCCGCGACGGCAAATGCCAGCAAGCAATTTGTAACGCAGGATATTCGCGATTAACCAATAATCTTTTGACAATTACCGAGCAGCAATTTTTCAACCTGCCGTTAAGCAGAGTAATTAACTCTGTTGTGAAATATCAGGGTTAGTTAGTTTCAATTTTTTCAACATCTTCAACCTCGGTTTTAGCAGTGGTTGAAATTGTGCAGGCGCCCAGATCAGGTAAGTTTGTGACTTCAATTTCGGCACCAAATTGTTTCAGTGCACCACACATGATTTCCATTCTTTCGTCCATAGCATGGATATGATCGAGCATTTTATTAATAGCTGTCGCTACCGGGTCAGGTGCATCACTGGTTGCGCCATAGGCATCAAAACCCAGTTTTTGTGCAATTGCATCACGTTTTTGCTGCGTTTCATCATGACGATGTATAACTCTTCCAGGCACACCTACCACGGTGGAGTTGCTTTCAACATTTTTTGTTACCACGGCATTTGAGCCAATACGCACACCTTCTTCAAGCGTGATCGGGCCCAGCACCTTTGCACCGGCACCTACTACAACATTATTATGCAGTGTTGGATGGCGCTTACCGGCCTTCCAGCTGGTTCCACCTAAAGTCACACCATGATACAGAGTACAGTCATCTCCAATTTCTGCTGTCTCACCGATTACAACGCCCATACCGTGATCTATAAAAAATCGATGGCCGATAGTAGCACCAGGATGAATTTCGATGCCTGTCAGCCAGCGTGTAAAGTGTGCGAACCAGCGTGCCAGCCATTTAAGCCCCAGGTTCCACAACCAATGGTTAAAACGGTGCATGATCACAGCATGAAGCCCGGGATAACATGTCATTACTTCCCAGGCATTTCTTGCTGCCGGATCACGATCAAATACGCAATTTATGTCTTCACGAATGCTGATGAGTTTTTCCTCATAAATTAAAAATCGATGTTGCTTGTGCCACTTTAACAGACAGTAATAAATTCAAAAACACTTTACCGCAGAGACGCGGAGGCGCAGAGAATCAAAAATAAATTGTTTTGTTTTCCCTGCGTCCTCTGCGTCTCTGCGGTTAATCGCTATTTTTAAGCTTTTGATTAACTACCACAATATAACGAGTAAACCATGCAGGTGTATGATTTACTAAAACATATGTTATACGAAATCCACTTCTATGTTATAGCCGGAGAATTTACGGATATTCAGTACACCGCTATCGAGAATCAAATACTGCCCTTTAATTCCTATTAGCACACCTTCAATCTCTGGCTGCTTATCAAAGTTGAGTGATTTTATCTTTTCAGGATACGCTAATATCGGGTAGTTAATTTCAACCACATCCTGATCAATTGCCTGTATCGTTGTATCGTCCTGTTCAGTGATACCCTGCTCGCTCTTTATTTCCGCTATCTCATTCGAACATTTATCCAGCAACTCATCACGTAATGCTTTCAAATTCAGCGGCTCGGCATCTGCTTTTAGCATTTTCCGCCAGTCAGTGCGATCGGATACGTGCTGTTTTAAGGCAACTTCCACTAAACCCGACTGTAAACGCGTTGCTACCTGAAAAACGGCCAAGGCCTGGGTTGCGCCCTGGTCCATCCAGCGCGTGGGTATCTGCGTGCCGCGAGTAATACCCACCTTAATACCCGATGAGTTTGCAAGATAAACATAATGAGGAATAAAACAATGTGATTCACCCCACTCTGGCTGACGACAGGTGCCTTCTGCGTAGTGACAGGTTTCAGGTTTCATAATGCACATATCACAGGAGGCCAGACTCCGAAAACAGGGATAACAATGCCCTTGCGCAAAACTTTTTTTGGTTTTACGTCCACAGGCGATGCAGTTAATTTCGCCGTGATAAGTTAATTTTATCGTTTCGCCGATGTGTGCGTTCATTGCTAACAACTTTTCACCAATGGGCAACTGGTACTGTACCGGCTGATTCCTCGCAGAATCACCGAGTGCAGTTTGCATTTTTAATATATTTCCAATCATTTTTCAGGTTTCTATTTTATTAGAATTTTTCACTACTGCCCCGTTAACACGATGTATAAATACTTTCTAGAATGTGGCATGAAAAGGATGCCATGTATTTAAGATACGCCGTAAATACAACCTACACGGATGTAGGAAGTGCAGATATTACATATGTCCATGGATGGACGGTAGTAGGGCAATGCATCGTTACATGGATGTAACTTATTAGGGCAACGCAGGAGCGGTTGCCGAGGAGCAATTGCCGAGGAGCAAATATCTGTCCTCCATGTAGGCTTAACTGTAGCATCCATGCTACAGACAATCTTGAATACAGGGCATCCTTTTCATGTGCTTTTTATTCTGTTCGTATAAACGCATCAATTTTATCAATCGCCCGCTCAAGCACATCCAGTGGCTGTGTATAGGCAAAACGGCAATGTATGTTTGCCTGATAATTACCGAAATCCAGTCCCGGTGTTAAGGCGACACCTTGTTTGCTTAGCAGCTGCTTCACCCAGTTATAACTATCATCAGTGAATTTCTCACAATTAGCATAAATATAAAAAGCGCCCTGTGGTTGCACTGCAATTTTAAATCCTAATTGTTCTAAAGCGGGCAATAAAAAATCACGTCGTCGTTTAAATTCATCTCTACGGGCATCCAGTTCAATCTGTGTCTCTGCCTTTAATGCCGTGAGTGCAGCATATTGCGACATCGTTGCTGGTGCTAAAAAAATATTTTGCGCGATTCGATCGATGGCATCAGCATAAAACTCCGGCACAACCATCCAGCCAATCCGCCAGCCTGTCATACCAAAATATTTTGAAAAACTATTGATCACAAAACATTCATCCGATATTGCCAGCGCTGTATAGTCATCAACATCATATACCAGTCCCTGGTAGATCTCATCGACGATTAATGCACCCTTATTCTGCTCAACAATATGGCAGATTTCCTTTAACTGGCTCTCTGGCAATAAGGTACCCGTCGGATTTGATGGCGTCGCCACCATCACGGCTCTTGTTTTCTCATTCCAGTATTTGGCAATGGACGCAGCATCCAGCTGGTAAGCATTCTCAGCACTAACTGGAACGGCTATTGGTTCCACCGCAAGCACCTGCGCAATGTTTTTATTGCAGGGATAGCCGGGATCGGGCAACAATAGATTTTCACCCGCATCCAGCAAACATGCCATCGCCAGCTGTAATGCACCAGAAGCACCCGGTGTTATGATTATACGTTCAGGATTAATTTTGACAGAGAACCTTCTATCATAATATTCAGCGACAGCATGACGTAATTCGGGTAGACCCAGGGCCGGTGTATAATGTGTTTTAAGCTGTTTTAGCGCATCGATACCTGCATTAATAATGCACTCTGCAGTAGCAAAATCAGGCTCCCCTACTTCCATGTGGTAGATGGTTCTGCCCTGCTGAGTTAAGGCTTTTGCCTGAGCAAGTATGTCCATAACATGAAATGGACTAAGGTTTTTTGCTCGTTTTGATAATGCCATTATGCCAATAAAACCTTTTGTTCTATGAAATCAGTACGTCTTGAAATAAAATACAAAATAATTTGTATAATATACATCTTACACCGAGATTCAAACCTATGCCCATGAACCCTGCGATGAATTATATGAAACATCTCTGCTTATTCACTTTACTATTTTTAAATGCTCATGTGATTCACGCATTACCGCAACAGGCGCTTGTGCCCGGTGGCATTGCACTACTGCCACTGCCTGACTACAAACAAGATAGCAAAGTTTATTTCAATAACAAACGTATTGCTGTATACCCCGATAAGAACAGCTGGGTTGCAATGGCCGGGATCGGTTTATCAACCAAACCCGGCGATTACGAATTCTCAGTTAAACACGCAGATGGACTCAGCGATAACGCTAAAATCACTATTAACCACAAAAAATATGATGAGCAGCATCTTACTATTAAAAATAAACGTAAGGTCAACCCCAATAAAGACGACAGCAAACGCATTGCTGCTGAAAGCAAACGCAAGAATAAAGCTAAAACACAATTTAGCGAAAGAAAACCCGATGTGGATTTTATCTGGCCGGTAACAGGGCGAATCAGCAGCATCTTTGGTCTACGTCGCTTTTTTAATGAGCAGGAACGTCGCCCCCACAGCGGGCTGGATATAGCTGCCAAGGAAGGCACACCGATAAAGGCGGTAGCAAATGGTACTGTCATTGATGCGGGTGATTTCTTTTTCAGTGGCAATATGATCTATCTTGACCATGGACAGGGCATTGTCAGCCTGTATGCACATATGAGTGAAATCTCAGTCCAGCCGGGTGATGTTGTTAAACAGGGAGACATTATTGGCAAGGTGGGTCAAACCGGTCGTGTTACCGGTCCACATCTGCATTTTGCTGTCATCGCTAACCGGACACTTATTGACCCTGTTTTTATGTTACCGGCTGATGGCAATCAATATTCAGAAAAAACAGGCAAAAAAACAGAGAAATCCGCACAAAACTGACAAAAAAACTTGCGATTCACGCCAAAACAACGATAATTGCGCAACCTTAAAAAAGTCAGTTTCCAGTCGCACCCTGTTTCGTCTCGATCTGGCTTATGCGGGCCCGCTATTAATTCTGGCTTGAGCAGATTGAGATGCAGAATTGTCAACAGCAAGGCACTGAGTGCAGGTAATAGCCAATCTTTAATTAATTTAGCTATTACAATCGCTTAGTAATGCAACTATTGTCAATTCTGGACATCAAGATGCCAATCCATGGGAACTACGACCTGGATGTCGCGTTAACATGCCAAAGGATGGAGTCAATAGGGGTACCCTAACACTCATTTAACAATAGATTATTCAAATATGGCTAAAGAAGAAGCAATTCAGATGGAAGGTGTGGTGAAAGAAACACTGCCTAATACCATGTTCCGTGTAGAACTGGAAAACGGTCACACTGTCATCGCACACATTTCTGGAAAAATGCGTAAGCACTACATTCGTATTATGACGGGGGATGCGGTTACGGTTGAACTTACCCCTTACGATCTGGAAAAAGGTCGCATTATATATCGCGCTAAATAGTCATCGACAAAAAAAGGCTGCTGATTCAAGCAATCAGCAGCCTTTTCAATACTACTACTCAAGGTAGTCCATCAGAATTACGCCTTGGCAGTTTCTGAAACGACCTCTATCGCAATTTCGTTATCTTTACTGACCGTTACATTGACGTGACCACCCCTGATTAAATCACCAAACAAAAGTTCGTTTGCCAATGGTTTTTTAAGGTGTTCCTGGATAACACGTGCCATCGGCCGTGCGCCCATTTTAGGGTCATAGCCTTTTTCAGCTAACCAGCTACGTGCTTCTTTATCAACCGCTAAGGTAACTTTCTTCTCATTAAGCTGTAATTCAAATGCCACCAGGAATTTATCAACCACATTCGATAACGTATGTGCATCCAGTGCACCGAAACTAACAATAGAATCCAGTCGATTTCTAAATTCCGGGGTAAACATTTTTTTGATCTCTTCCATGCCATCAAGTTCATTTTGCTGCTCGGTAAAGCCCATTGAGCGTCGTGATATTAATTGTGCGCCGGCATTACTGGTCATAATTAAAATTACATTTCTGAAATCGGTTTTGCGGCCATTACTGTCAGTCAAGGTACCGTGATCCATCACCTGCAATAAAATATTAAACACTTCTGGATGGGCCTTTTCAATCTCATCAAGCAGTAATACACAATGTGGTTTTTTATTAACCACTTCGGTGAGTAACCCGCCGTCGTCAAAACCAACATAACCCGGAGGGGCACCAATTAAACGTGATACGGTATGACGTTCCATATACTCAGACATATCAAAACGCACCAGGTCAACGCCCATAATATTGGCCAGCTGTTTGCTTACTTCAGTTTTACCGACACCTGTCGGGCCGGTAAACAGGAAAGAACCAATTGGTTTCTCAGGTTCACCCAGACCTGAACGTGACATGCGTATTGCTGTCACCAGCGTACTTATTGCTTCATCCTGACCAAACACAACCATCTTCAAATCACGTTCAAGATTTTTCAGAGCATCGGTATCTGAGGTGCTGACTGTTTTCGGTGGAATACGTACAATTTTTGCCACAATATTTTCTATATCATGCACACTGATTGATTTCTTGTTTGTTTTTCCTGACTGCGAAAGCAACTGCCTGCTGGCACCGGCTTCATCAATTATATCAATGGCTTTATCAGGCAAATATCTATCCATAATATAACGTTGTGAAAGCTCAACAGCAGCACGTAAAGCATTGTTGCTGTATTTCACATCATGATGTTCTTCAAAGCGTGTTTTCAGCCCTTTTAAAATTTCTACCGTTTCATCAATGCTTGGTTCTTCGATATCAATTTTCTGAAAACGACGTGCCAGGGCATGATCTTTTTCAAAAACACTTCTAAATTCAGTATAAGTCGTCGAGCCAATACATTTAAGTTCACCATTTGCCAGCATCGGTTTAATCAGGTTAGAGGCATCCATCACCCCGCCAGAAGCAGAACCGGCACCAATAATAGTATGGATTTCATCAATGAATAAAATAGCTCCAGGGCGCTGCTTTAGCTGCTTTAAAACCCCTTTTAAACGTTTTTCAAAGTCACCGCGGTACTTGGTGCCCGCTACCAGTGAGCCTAAATCCAGAGAAAAAATAGAGCTGTCTAATAAAATGTCGGGTACTTCTTTATCAACAATACGTTTTGCCAGGCCTTCAGCCAATGCCGTTTTTCCAACGCCGGCCTCTCCCACCAGCAATGGATTATTTTTACGACGACGGCATAAAATCTGTACTGTTCTTTCTACTTCATCATCACGACCAATCAGTGGATCAATAAGACCCTGCATAGCTCGCTGGTTTAGGTTGGTGGTGTAATTTTCCAGGGGCTGCGATTCAGCATCCTGCGTGGCAGCCTGATCAGAATGATCTTCAAGTTTTTCTGTATCATTTGGCACTTTGGTAATGCCATGAGAAATATAATTAACCACATCCAGGCGGTTTATATTTTGTTGATTCAATAAATACACTGCCTGGGATTCCTGCTCACCAAACATCGCGACCAGAACATTGGCACCGACCACTTCTTTTTTACCTGAAGACTGCACATGAAAAACAGCACGTTGCAGTACACGTTGAAAACCTAGTGTGGGCTGAACTTCACCACCTACAACGTCACCAAAAACAGGGGTATTATTATCAAGATATTCTTTTAGCTCGATACTCAGCAAATTCAAATCTGTACCGCAGGCCTGCAGTACAACATTGGCACTATTATTATCTAGCAGCGAAAGCAACAAATGCTCAACTGTTATGTATTCATGCCTTTTTTCTCTAGCATCGTTAAATGCTGCGTTTAATGATGCTTCAAGCTCTTTGCTTAACATGTTACTACCTTTATTTAACCCGTAAACTTACGTTAAACCAGTTTTAGATTAACTGGTATCGTACTTCCAACCGGAATATCAGGCTTCTTCCATGGTACACATTAAAGGGTGCTGATTCAGTCGTGAATATTCGTTTACCTGATCCACTTTTGTTTCAGCAATTTCATGGCTAAAAATGCCACAAATGCCTTTGCCTTTTGTATGCACTGACATCATTACACGTGTTGCTTTTGCATCATCCATTGAAAAATACATCATCAACACTTGAACTACAAACTCCATAGGCGTGTAATCGTCATTATTTACAATAACTTTATATTGCTTTGGAGGTTTTAACTTCGGCTTATCTTCTTCTACCGCAAGTCCACTGTCCCAGTCAACATCCTGGTCATGGTCCCAGTTTTCATCACCGGTATTGTTGACAATGGTAAAACCACACTTAATACGATTACTCATTCCTTACCTTCAGTGTAGAACAAACTCTTTATCTTTTCTAAATCACGAATCATATTAATTAATAAAAAATTCAGTTATATATATTTACAAATCTCAAAAATCATCTAGCTGCAACGTTTTTATATAACGTAGATAGTTTGTCATCTTCACATATAGTATATGGTCATGTCATTTCTATTCAAGCCAGGTGAGATGACATTATTTTTAAGCGATACATTAGTAAAACACTAATCACCTTAATTCGACCAGTAAAATCTGGCACTGTTCCATGTCTCGCACCAATTAAGTCATATCCTAATACACTGAGAATTTTACTGTCAATACATTGTGTCATCACCAGCAGTACGGTCATGTCGCCATAGATCTTAGTTTTCATTAAAGTAACCAGGACAGCTCTATCAATTGCTTGTGCCCTGGCTTTAAGCCTGCTGCAAAATCAAGGCGAGCTTTTACAACCATGCCTGTCGTGACAAACATTGGCATATCGTGAAAGCATAACATATGAATCCGGGCGGGGCTGAAAGCCAGGTATGGCGCGGCCTGAAGCACACATCTACTGCATTATCGCCTTAAATAGGGAAGTCCCAAATACAACTGTCCAGCTGTATTGTGTTAAAAAGAAGAAGAGCTAATGAAGGTCACTGCTGTTCCATTACTATCTAGAGACATGAACCGGAGTTATCTTGCTGAGACACGCCGTGAAACCATCCATGGTGGCTCGGCAGCCGCATCCGACCACCACGGACGGTGGAAGTGCAGGTTTTGCAGGAGCAAAAAAACTGCCCTTCGGCTGACGGTCTCAGCAATATCTACATTTCCTACATCCTTGTAGGTCGTTTCACGGCGTGTCGTTGCTGGCTGCGCCCGGTTCATGTCCCGGATTCATGCAAATATAGCTTAACTTAGTGCCATTCGGGACAGCAGTGTAATGGAGATGCCCTTAAGCGTAAGACACGAAACCATAGATATAATAGCGAAGAAGCCTGTAATTATTAAGGTTTTTTACGTGGCAAATTCAAGCAGGCTATTTAGCAGCTCCTGCTTTAATTTATTGTCAACAGCCTTAAGCATACGTGAGCGCAATTGCGCAGCATTGCTGGCTGATACTTTTAGCGGCCAGGACTGATAACCGATTACGGTAACACCATCCTGTGCAATCAACTCAATTTTTAGCGTCGCCCGCCACCAGTGCCAGTCATCTTTTCTTATCGGCTGCTGCGCTTCCAGACTTGCCGCTAACTGATAGCCTGAACTGCCGATATTATTACCCACACTAAAACCTGCTTTGGATGCAGCACCCTGTACTATATTATTTAAACCGCCAATATCATCTACTTTAACTGTTGTTTGTAATGGCAATGCTCTCAACGCTTGCTGTAATTGCTCGTTTAATTCGGCCAGATTCCATCTCGCTGAAGCGCCTTTGCCTTTTAGATCAATTATTTTCAGTGTTTTTTGTAATGTCTGCCTGTCCTGCTGCAGCGCGTTGGCTTTATAAAAATCTGAAATTTTCAATAAAGCATCGTTTCGACTGGCCTGCTGATCTAATGCGTATTGTGTTTCTTCATCGAGACGCCTCATCTCAGCACGAATATTATTTCCAGCCTGGGTACGATCAAGTACGGCTAGAGCATGATAAGTCAGATCTGCACTGCTCTGCCATTGCTCGGCAATACGCGCACCCTGTACCATTTTATCGGTTTTCAAATTAACGGTACTGGCGATTCGTGCACTTGACGCTACCGTTTCAACACCGGCTTTTTTACTGGTTTGCGTATCCTGTGAGGTAGTTGAAACTTCTCTTATCTGTACTTCAAATATTTTAGCTAAATTAGATAATGCGCGCGCCTTTGCCTGCTCCAATTTTGACGCCGAGCCAGTTGCCGACAGGTAGTTAAAGTTTGGATACATATCAGGCTCGCCAGCAACCCACTCTGGCGCATCCCTGGTACTCATTACTGCAGTTGATTGCATGCAGGCACTGATAAATAAAGTACCAAGTAAAATTTTAAATATAAAGATTGATTTCATGCTTTTTCCATAAACATTTTTCGAATAAAATGAGTCACAAATTTAAATCGTTTAACATTACAACTATTCGCATTTCAGTTGAATTATCTATTTACTTGTCTGCTTAACAGGTTTCGCTAATGGCGTGTTCCAGTGCTTTATTACAAAACTGGTTTGCCTGGGTTTTATAGTAACTTTTTCGTCCATAACATCAACTATCTGCCCGGCCGTGTTCAACATCTGAACCTGGATCTGATGCTCGCCAACAGGTAACCGTATTCGTCTTAACTCTATTTCCTGCGGCAACGTCGTCCAGCTTCGGGTATCAGCACGCTCTGTCACCAGATTGGTTATGGTCATTAAAAGCCCGGCAAGCTCACTATTATTATTCGCTGTATGTTGAGTATTGTATTTTACTACGGCGCGAGCGGTTGCTCTTGCCATAATCCCCGGCATGGCCCGTTCCAGTGAATACCGCGCCAGGGCATCGATATCCTCCACCGTTTCCATCATATACTGCTTATCATTAACACTGACCCGAGAGGCGTATAATGATTTTTTTGCTTGCCTGTAAACAGGGAAAGCAACACGCAGGTTCTGCTGTACTTCACTAGAAAAAATGGGGATAGCCGCTTCACTTCGAATCGGAGCCAGACCATTGTTCAAAACAACCACTACCTCTCCGAACTCATCACTCACTTTTACAGGTGTGTAATCCTCCATATCGAATTCTTTTTTATAGGATTTATACTCACCCCATAAACCTTGCCAGGCCAGCAAACGTAATAAATCACTCTTTAACCCTGTGCTGGCAAACGGATATTGTCTGCCTCCTTTTGCTTTATAAACAACATAGGCTTTACGATAAGAAATAAGTGCAGAATCATACTCGCCCAGGCTTTCATAGATAATGCCTTCAAGATAGCGAAGAAAAGCATCTTCTTCCGGCTCATCGCCCCATTCCATCATTTTGACGTTAGCCTGCAACATTTCGACACGGGCGCCATCAAGCTGTCCCAGCTGAATATAATTCATTGCCATGTAAGCATGTAACAGTAACTGCTCATAAAGATCACCTTGATAACCACGAAAGGTTTCATTGATTGTTACTGAGGCCATATTTTCAGTAATACTGACACCGTACAGTTTCTCCATTTCCTGTTTAGCAACTTCAAGGATCTGATTGCTGCCAGTATAATCGCCGTTTATACGGCGCAACATGCCTTTATCCAGCGAAAATATTACTTCTTTTTGCTTAGAATCCTGTTGCTCTGCGATAGCAAGAGATATATCTGGTCGTCCCTGGAGCAGACCGTCTCGCATGCTGACGGCATGATGGCCATAACTGGCACATGATTGAAGCCAAATACTTAGACACAGAGTTAATACTGACCTTGAGTATAAACTCGGGTACAAGCGCTTATCCAGGTATTGTTGCAGGCATTTATCCCAAAAAAATGACTGTTTAGCTAACATAAATACTCATCGTGAATAACAGTCCTTAACAGCAGTGTATTTTCTTTCCATGTTTTATGTAGAGTTTTCCAAGTAAAGCAACACTACAGGCGGAAGCCACCCTTTTCGACTGTTTTCTTGATTTTCTTTTGTCCTACCCAAACTTTACGGTTTGAACCCAACTCAATAAGTGTCAGGTCAATTTGATAAAAGCGTGCTTGCTCACCACTGACCGCATCAACGATAGAATTGATGGAACCTTGTAACATAAAATCGGCACCAACTTCCTGCCCCATGGTTTTACGAGATTCTTCAGTTGAATGTAAATCCTGATCTTTAACTTCACTACGAACTTCTTCACGATCCTGAGCGGATGCAACAAATTCAACTTCACCAGAATTAATCAATTCACGCTCCATATCTGCAATAAAAGTACGTGTATTGATATGTTCATGGCTTAAATTTCGAACCGTACCCACGATAACCGTTGGTGCTTTTCCTTTGCTACGATTAAATTGACTTAACCAGCTACGTGAGAGTACATCCTGTATCATTTCCTGTGCAACCAGTCGTGAATCCGTATCATTCCAGTTGCCACTGAGGTCGGTAACCGAATCAGACTCGACACGCGTTACCGTTGGACTACACGCTGCCAGTAAAAGCAATAAGCCCGATAAAACAAGTAACTGGTTTAATTTTAATGATGATTTCATTTTAATGCTCCGTTAACCTTTGGTTATATTTAATATTAATTATCACTGCTGTGCCGCTAACTGCCAGAGAGATGAACCGGGAATACCTATTGCGACTATCACCCACATGGACACGGGCGCTTAGCCACCATGGATGATGGAAATACAGATATTGCAGGAGCAAATATCTGTCCGTACGCCCTGTACCAATGCTTTGCCCTAATACCGGATAGTAAATCTTATTGTTAACGCGACAGCAGTGATTTGTTAGTTTTAATTTGACTGGAGAATTTATAGCATTAAGTTGCCTAAGTGACTAGTTAAACTTCCGTTTTAATTAAAAAATCACTATCGTTTTAAGCATTTATTAAAAATGCGGTAATATTAATTCAAAATTTTAAGCCTAAGTAACAGACATTTCCATAAGTGGTTTCCAATAAAACGAACAAACACCGCTATCACAGAAGTTGCACAACGTCGATGCAACAGGTATGGTCGCGACATGAAAAATATCGATACCCTGCTCCATGCTCGCTGGATTATTCCAGTTGACAATAAACAGCGCTATCTAGAACAGCATTGCATTGCCATTGATGAAGAAAAAATCATCGATATTTTACCCAGTGCCGATGCAAAGACACTTTACAGTGCCCGGGTAAATCGTGATTATCATCAGCACGCGCTGATTCCCGGCCTGATAAACAGTCACACACATGCAGCAATGAGTCTGTTTCGCGGCCTGGCGGATGATTTAAACCTGATGGACTGGTTGCAAAATCATATCTGGCCGGCCGAGGCAGAACATGTCAATGAAGCATTTGTGCGTACCGGCACTGAACTGGCGATCGCAGAAATGATTCGTAGTGGCACCACCTGCTTCAACGACATGTACTTTTTCCCGGATATTACCGCGCGCGTCGCAGCAGATGTTGGTATGCGAGCATCGGTGGGCCTGATACTCATCGACTTTGCCACAGTGTGGGCAAATAACAGTGAAGAATATATAGCCAAAGGACTCGCCGTTTTTGACCACTATAAGGAACACGAATTAATTAAAACAGCATTTGCGCCACACGCACCGTATACCGTATCTGATGAACCTTTAAAGCATATTGGCATCCTCGCCAACGAACTTGAGCTGAATGTTCATATGCATGTTCATGAAACCGCATTTGAGGTCAGCGAAGCAGAAAAAAATAACCAACAGCGCCCACTGGCAAGATTGAATGAACTGGGTTTACTAACCCCGGCATTACAGGCAGTGCATATGACGCAGCTACGCGATGACGAAATACAACTGTTAGCCTCAGCCGGCAGCCATGTCATTCATTGCCCGGAATCAAACATGAAACTCGCCAGTGGCATCTGCCCTGTCAGGCAGCTATTAGAAGCTGGCGTCAATGTTGCACTTGGCACCGACAGCTGTTCGAGTAACAATGATTTAGACATGTTCGGCGAAATGCGCTCAGCCGCATTGCTGGCAAAAATAACTAATATGGATGCTACCGCAGTTACCGCAGAACAGGTATTAAAAATGGCAACCATCAATGGTGCGACTGCGTTAGGGATAAGCGATATCACCGGCTCGCTGGAAGTTGGAAAATTTGCCGATATCGTTGCTGTAAATTTCGATACAATAGAAACCATTCCAGTATATGATCCGGTCTCACACCTGGTTTACTGCAGTTCACGCGACCACGTAAGCGATGTC
>CAWDMF010000028.1:0-28812 GCA_963803185.1 uncultured Gammaproteobacteria bacterium
ACAAACACGGACACCCATTAAAACAATTGACAAAAACATAACGATTTTGTACCGTTAATGCAACAACTCGCTAAGGATAGCCACATGCCAAAACCCAGGAAGACATTGGTCTCACTCGATGCCACCCCGTATTACCACTGCGTCTCACGATGCGTCCGCCGTGCTTTTTTATGCGGTGACGATGCGCTCACAGGAAAAAGCTACGAACACCGACGGCAATGGATACAGGATCGCTTACTAGCATTTGCTGACATTTTCGCCATCGACATCGCCGCCTATGCCATCATGAGCAACCACTATCACCTGGTACTGCACATCGATCGTGTCACCGCTACTAACTGGAGCGCTGCTGAAGTCATCGAACAGTGGCAGCGTCTGTTTAAAGGCAGTGTACTGTCACAGCGTTATAGCCAGCAGGAAACACTCAGCCGCGCCGAACAGGATGCCCTCAACCTGCAAATAAGTGAATGGCGAGAACGCCTGATGTCTATCAGCTGGTTTATGCGCTGCCTTAACGAACCCATCGCCCGTGAGGCCAACAAGGAAGACAATGTAACCGGGCGTTTCTGGGCCGCTCCTGCGCTCCATGCGCTCACGGCACTTGTGCATCCCTGCACATCGGAGGTCGATTCAAATCCCAGGCGCTATTAGATGAGCAGGCCCTCGCCGCCTGCATGGCCTACGTCGACCTCAACCCTGTCCGTGCTCGCATGGCCAGGTCACCCGAACAGTCAGACCATACCTCCATCCAGCAGCGCATCAAACATGCCCTTAATACGTCAAGACAAGAGCATCAAGCACAGCAACAACCCAAAGCCCTGCTCAACTTCGTCGGCAACCCCAGGCAGGACATGCCAAAAGGTTTGCCGTTTAATCTCACTGACTATCTGCAACTGGTCGACTGGAGTGGACGACTTCTCAGAGAAGATAAAAAAGGCCACATCACGGACCACCTGCCCGACATCCTGCAACGCCTCAACATCGCCCCAAACATTTCATCTACCTTAGCCAGCATTTTGAATCACCGTTCAAAAACCTGGTCGGCAATGCTTACCATGTCAAACAGGCATGTAATGAACTCGGCCAACAGTGGGTACATGGCATCCGCCAGTGCGAAAAACACTTTCCGAGTAGTTAGCTAACACTAAAAATAGAAAACACAAGGGTAAGCAACTACTACCCATGGATAACTGTGATTTAAAAAAGCGAAAACTACAAAGAAACTAAATATAAGGCCGCCATTTAAAGTAAATAAGTTACTGCTTGTCAATATTTATAGAAAGTGAATTGAAAGACGTGAGCTTTTTTGTTTTTAATCTATGGGTGTCTTGTTTATTAATGAGCAGACTGAGCAGGCGCGCCAGCAGCCAGCCCAGAAGCAGTACCACGATAGCAGCGACAATCTTTGGCAGGTAGGCCAGCGCCTGGTTTGCAAGATTTTGAAATCCCGCCGCTAAAATTTCTAATGTAGATAATGGTTCGTTCATAAAGACTCCGTATCCGCTGTAGAAATTACATCATACGCTGGTTTATCTGCCCCTGATTTTACTTTAACGATTTGACTACTAACTCAGACGTTTACCTGACTGAAAAAGTTACAACTTTTCGTCTGTAGAGCTTTTATTCAAGCCTGCCACCGGGCCTGCTGGCGGCTCTCATCAAGCGCAGTCTGTATAGCGATCAGTTCCATGATATTGTCGAGATTGACGATACCCACCAGCCGGCCAGCATCGATCACCGAAAGCAGACTGCAATGGCAGCTCTGTAACCGCTGCAGTACTTTTTCCAGTGGTTCGTCGACCTGTGCACTCTGCACCGTTTCCTGCATCCAGTCAGCCACCCGGGCAAGCTCCCCTGCCTGTTGCAACCCTTTCAGTAGATCATCCTGTTGTAGCACCCCGACCATCTCTCCATCTCGTAATACCGGAAAATCTTTTTGACTGCCGAGCAGGGTCAACTCAATGACCTTGCTCAAAGGATCACTCGGTGACAATACCTGGAAATCCGTCAGCATGGCATGCCCCACTGTGATACCTGTCAGTGTCGATTTAACCTGTTCCATACCTGCTTCCGCAGCCGCCCCGATCCAGACAAACAGAGCAATAAAAATCAGGAACGGGTTATATAACAAACCCAACAAACCCAGCCATAGCGCCAGACCCTGGCCGATTTTGGCAGCGAGCTGTGTCGCACGATTATGATTCATGCGCAGCGCCAGCGCTGCACGTAACACACGGCCGCCATCCATCGGAAATGCCGGGACCAGGTTAAACACGGCAAGTACGATATTGATTACCATCAGCCGTTCTATAAACGGTCCTCCGGTCAGACTCAACTGTTCCATCGGCACCAGTGCATTAGTAACAGCCAGCCATAGCCATAACCCAAATGCGATCGCCACGTTGACGGCAGGGCCTGCCAGCGCCACAGCAATCTCCTGTTTTGGATCATCCGGCATCCGCTCCATGGCAGCGACGCCACCGATCGGTAGCAGCGTAATGTGCCGGGTGCGAATACCATAACGTCTCGCCGTCAATGCATGACCAAATTCATGTAGAACAACGCAGACGAACAGGGCCAGGATAAAACCGATACCGTTAACAACCGCTGCCGGGGTACCCTCTACCTGCCAGTAACTCAGACCAATCCAGAGAATAAGGATAAAAAAAGTTGCGTGCACATAGACGTCGATACCAGCAAAACGGACCAGTTTCCATGACCATTTCATCTTATATTTTTATCCTGATCACGAGTTATAACAATCTTTTTCATATCTTTGCTCATAACTGGTTGTCCGCTATTACTTCGAGCTCAAACGCCGCACATAATACTTCTCAAGTTCCACCAGGAATAATACGGTAGAAGAAACCAGCAAAATCCGTAACCATATACCAATACCTATCGACGTGGTGCCAAACAGGTACTGCATCGGCGCCAGATAGGTGAAGCCCAGTTGAAAGATTACCAGTATAACTATTGCCATTAGCACATAACGGTTTCCGGTGAGTCCTTGCCAGCTAAATATTGATGCGGTGATATAACGTGAATTAAACAGGTAAAAGATCTCGAACATCACCAGGGTATTTACCGCAACCGTGCGTGCATGCTCGATACTGACACCACGCTCCATATCCCAGAGAAAAAGCCCGAAGGTGCCGCTCATTAATATGACCGAAACAAAAGAAATACGCCAGATAAGATGTGGCGTCAGCATCGGTTCATCTGCGTTACGAGGCGGCCGCTGCATGACATTATTTTCAGGTGGTTCAAATGCAAGCGCAAGCGCCAGGGTAACGGCAGTTATCATGTTCACCCAGAGAATCTGTACCGGTGTTAATGGCAACTGATTAAAACCAAGCAGGATTGCAGCAAGGATTATTAGCGCCTCGCCGCCATTGGTCGGCAAGATAAACAGGATGGCCTTTTTGATGTTATCGTATACCGTACGGCCTTCTTCTACCGCATGGGTTATCGAGGCGAAGTTATCATCAGCCAGCACCATCTCTGCCGCTTCTTTGGCCGCTTCGGTGCCGTGCAATCCCATGGCAGTACCAACATCCGCACGCTTCAGCGCTGGTGCATCGTTGACACCATCACCGGTCATGGCAACGATCATTTTCTGTTCCTGCAACAACCTGACCAGCAGCAGTTTATGTTCAGGGTTAACCCGCGCATAAATATCAACGTCTAACACTCGATCGCGTAATTCACTCTCACTCATAGCATCGATATCCAGACCGCTAAGGACATCATCGACATTGTTAAGTTTTAGCTGACGGGCGATGGCGCGAGCCGTGATACCATGATCGCCGGTGATCATCTTCACAGCGATGCCGGCCTTGCTGCAGGTCTGTACTGCCTTGATTGCCTCAATGCGCGGCGGATCAATAAGCCCAAACAGTCCCAGCATGACAAGACCGTCGTCGACATCAGCAAACTTGAGTTCTACCTGGCTACTGGCTACCGGTTTAAGCGCGATCGCCAGCACCCGCTGCCCACGTTCGGCCATTTCCTCGATACGTGCCAGCCAGTATTTTTTATCAAGTGGCTGCTCACCTTCGCGGGTTCGTTGAACAGCACACATATCCAGCACACGCTCAGGTGCACCCTTAACATAAATAAACGTTTCATCCGTATGGCTATGATGCAGGGTTGCCATGAATCGGTGCTCAGACTCAAACGGGATAAGATCGGTCCGCGGAAAATTTTTAGCTTCCAGAGTCAGGTCAAGACCCGCCTTTACTCCTGCGACCAGCAGTGCGCCTTCCATCGGGTCGCCGTGTACCATCCAGGCATCGCCTGCCTGTTCCAGCGAGGCGTCATTACACAGCACTGCGGCGTGCAACGCCTCTGACAGAAGCGGAAGGTCTTCGACGAGCACATCCTTATCGTTCAGTGTGATATCACCATGCGGATCATAACCCGCACCGGAAAGCTCGAATAAATTAAGTGATGTCGAGATTGTTCGCACGGTCATTTCATTGCGCGTCAGTGTGCCTGTTTTATCAGAACAGATAACCGTTACCGCGCCCAGGGTTTCGACAGCAGGCAGTTTGCGGATGATGGCATTACGTTTGGCCATACGCTGCACACCGATAGCGAGCGTGATGGTCATGATAGCTGGCAGTCCTTCCGGTATTGCAGCGACCGCAAGACTAACGGAGGCAAGGAACATATCCGTCATCAGATAATCATGCACCAGCACACCAAAAGCAAAATTCAGTGCAGCGATGATAAGGATACCAATGGTAAGCCAGTGGCCAAACTGCGCTATCTGGCGCAGCAATGGTGTGGTCACCATCTCCACATCAGCAACCAGGGTACTGATATGACCGATCTCGGTCTGTGCACCGGTGGCAACCACCACACCAGAACCCTGACCACGCGTTACCAGGGTGCCCGAAAATGCCATGCAGCGGCGATCGCCGATAACGGCCTGCTCTGCCACAGCTTCGGTAATTTTAGTTACCGACATTGATTCCCCGGTCAGTACCGCTTCCTGTACCTGCAGGCCTTTGTTTCGGAACAGCCGCAGATCAGCCGGAACCTTATCGCCCGATTGCAACAAAACAACATCACCGGGGACCAGCTGTTCCGCGCGGATACTCACCTGCTTACCATTACGCATCACCATGGCGTTCGAAGAAAGCATCTGCCTTATCGCACGCAGCGCATCTTCCGCTTTGCCTTCCTGCACAAATCCGATGATGGCATTGATCAGCACAACACCAAATATTACACCGGCATCGACCCAGTGCTGCAATACTGCCGTTATTACGGCCGCGATGATCAATACATAGATAAGCACATTATGAAACTGGTACAAAAAACGTATTAGCGGGCTGCGTGATTTTGCTTCGGCAAGTCGATTAGGCCCGTATTTAATCAAGCGGTCATCGACATCTTCTTTGGATAGACCCGCTGTTGAAGTCTGTAACTCCTCAAAAACTTCATCAGCAGTTTTTGTGTGCCAGGCTTCTTTCGATGATACATCAGGCTCTGAAACTGTATCTTGTGAAAACATTCTTGATAACCACCTAACCCAGATCAGGGCAGTAAACACCAGAATAATTAACACGAATGCGATTAGCCATGCATTACTTAGCATATCTGATTCCAATACAGTATCTCCATTCATAAAATTTCCAAAAGTTATACGGATATAAAAAAAGCCCAGTATTACAGGCTAACTCAAGAATTAGTATCACTACGTTATAACCGAAAACAGTCGCCACTTCATTCGTCCGCGTAAAAAGATTCTGTTTCTTCCAGTGTTACGGGCGTGACAAAGCCTGACGGCTTCACGGTTAACACCGAACAGTTAACCTGATTAAGCACATCTTCTGCAGTATTACCGATAATCAATCCGGCAATGCCTGTGCGACACACTGTACCCATAACCAATAGATCTATTCCCTCTTCTTCAACCAGCTGAGGTATTAACACTTCAGGCTCACCTTCTATCAGATGCAAATGCGGCTTCAAATCATTGACATCAGCATGCTCCAGTAGCATGTCGATATTGTCTTTATGCTGTTTTCTCGCTTTCTCCCTGCTTTCTTCGATAAACGCGATATCTTTTATCGCACTTATATTTTCAATACTGCTATCAATCATAAATTCACTATACAGATAAGATTCATCCAGAATCTGGCTGGCATGTATGATATGTAGTTCACCTGACTCTTCGCGCGCCGTTGCAGCAGCCAGCTGCAATATCATCATATTGAGTGAATCATGTTTTACCTGATTTACAGATGAATGCGCAGAAGGATCGACAGCCGCTAAAATACGTGCAAAAGGACGTGCTTGCGCGCGCTTTACCACCCATACAGGGCAAGGGCATTTGCGCATAAGATGCATCGTCGTTGTGCCAAATAGACGATTGTACAAACCTTTTTTTTCTTCCGACGTCGTTATCACCATATCATGATTATTGCGTAATACCTGACGAATAATCTCCAGAAAAGCGGTACCTTCTACGACAACATCAATAACATCAATGCCATTATCCTTTAATGGATTGGCAATCTCTTGTAGCCATTCATGGCGAGCAGCAATAATCGGTGTCATCAAATGGCGAGCAACCGACTTAGGGTAACGCTCTAGATGAGGATGCCTATCTACCACCGATAAAAGCGTCAATTTCGCCGTGTTCTGCCGGGCCAGTTGTACCGCCCTGTCCAGCGCGGCCGTAGATTTTGTTTGCGGGTTTAAAATGACCAGTATGTTTTTAAATCTGTGCATGAATGTATCCTGATGATATATCAATCTTCTTATAACGTAACCGGCGTCACAAAACCTTCCGGTTTAACCGTGAGCACAGAACAATTCACCTTGTTCAGAACTTTTTCAGCAGTATTACCAATAAGAAATCCTGTCACACCGGTGCGGCAAACCGTACCCATTACCAGCAACTCTATCTTTTGGCTTTTTGCCAGTGAAACAATAGACTTGGCAATGTCAGTAGATCTGGGCAGGTCTTGCTGGCGCATGCTGGCAACCAGTTCACCAAGCTGCGTCTGGCGTTCTTTTTTCATCGTCGCCATTAGTTCCTGCGGCGTCATAGCAATAATAGCCATGCTCATTTCCAGCGGTATTTTCTTTGGCCAAGGAAACCGCATGGTCGATCGCAGCCTGCGTTTTAATCTTCGGGTCGATAACCAGAAGTAGTTTCTTGAATCGTTTCATAATGATTACCCGCAAGGGTTTTAGTATTTATCACACCTGTCAAGGATGAAATTTATAACTTACATACTAGAAATGTGTTGATGTACATCAAACGTACCTGAATATTTAAATCTCGATTCACTGAGCTGCTTTTTATGCGTTTGAGTTCATCTTCAATCCACTCATACACATCTGTTTGCTGAAGATCTTCCAGAAGTAGATTCGCGACTTCATGGCGAATGAATTTATTGATTCGGTTATATTCGTTGCGCCAGTTTTTTTTCGTCTGTGATATTTCATTTTGATAACGTAAAAAATCATCGCCGACTGTCTTGCCTAACACCAGTGTGTTACACAGACATAGTCTGTTCCGTTTCAACCGACCAGGTTTGCGCCTGTATTTTCGTCGAAAATGTCTTAGATTTGTACCGGCCTGATTTTCTCACCTCCGCTATTCAAGACAAGATTTGTTTTTAAGTTTTCGTATTGTCGCCATGGTGTTGCTCTCCCGTTCGTAATTTATTCGTAAATCGTTCGTAAAACGTCACGAAAAAAGGTAAATAATGGCAATATATTAATGACAAACAACATTAAATATCAACCGTATTAATGAATAATAGTAAATAATGAGAGATAGCCAGATATGGCTAAAAGCAAATGGTGCCCAGGGCCGGATGAATTTTTACTGGAGAAAATTTAATCATCAGTGCCTTCTACTGATGACCCACAGGGTAACTAATTTTGTCTGAAACAAAATTGAATGGTCGCAGACCAGCCTGTAAGGCAAATTATTGGATGTAATTTGTAATCTAACCGGTTACCGGTTCGATTCTTCTCAGAAATACCATCAAGCATCAGGTAATTCTGAAACTTACATATGAATAATAAATGGTGCCCAGGGCCGGATTAAATTTGTCTGGAACAAATTTAGCATGAGTGTTATTTGCGAATGACCCGCAGGGTAACTAATTTTGTCTGGAACAAAATTGAATGGTCGCAGACCATCCTGTAAGGCAAATTATAGGATGTAATTTGTAATCTAACCGGAGCCGGTTCGATTCTGTACAGATATAACCATAACTATATGGCAACACTGAAACATGAATATGAATTAACAAATGGTGCCCAGGGCCGGAATCGAACCGGCACGCCCGTTAAGGCGAGGGATTTTCGTACCAACTACAGCTTTAGCTGCTGCCATATAAGGCATTTGTGGTCTGGACTTTCTCTTCACCGTACTGCGAAAATCTCACAGGTTAGGCGGGTGCCGTCAAGTCTCTACACGTTCCCAAAATGCTTTGGGCTTCGCTCGGGATTGCCACCATCACAACTTGCTGAGGTTTCCCCGAATTTGACACCATTCACCGTAAAGTTTCCTATCACGCTGCTCAATACACTAAGTCCCTTGCGTCTACCAATTTCGCCACCTGGGCTAACAGAATGGTCTTTTTTCACTAATTGCCCTTATTTATCATGATTAGTTGTCTTTCAAACAACCGTCTACCACAACGCCACCTGGGCTAACAGAATGGTCTTTTTTCACTAATGCCCTTATTTATCATGATTAGTTGTCTTTCAAACAACCGTCTACCACAACGCCACCTGGGCTAACAGAATGGTCTTTTTTCACTAATTGCCCTTATTTATCATGATTAGTTGTCTTTCAAACAACCGTCTACCACAACGCCACCTGGGCTAACAGAATGGTCTTTTTTCACTAATTGCCCTTATTTATCATGATTAGTTGTCTTTCAAACAACCGTCTACCACAACGCCACCTGGGCTAACAGAATGGTCTTTTTTCACTAATTGCCCTTATTTATCATGATTAGTTGTCTTTCAAACAACCGTCTACCACAACGCCACCTGGGCTAACAGAATGGTCTTTTTTCACTAATTGCCCTTATTTATCATGATTAGTTGTCTTTCAAACAACCGTCTACCACAACGCCACCTGGGCTAACAGAATGGTCTTTTTTCACTAATTGCCCTTATTTATCATGATTAGTTGTCTTTCAAACAACCGTCTACCACAACGCCACCTGGGCTAACAGAATGGTCTTTTTTCACTAATTGCCCTTATTTATCATGATTAGTTGTCTTTCAAACAACCGTCTACCACAACGCCACCTGGGCTAACAGAATGGTCTTTTTTCACTAATTGCCCTTATTTATCATGATTAGTTGTCTTTCAAACAACCGTCTACCACAACGCCACCTGGGCAGATGGTCTTACTTTTTTTCACCCTGTTTGAGATTGTTGCATCAAAACAAGCAGTCCTACCAACTCATGTTTACTACAACGTCACCTATGAAAGTGAACGCGAAGCTTATTTATTTTATTTATGACAGTCAACCAACTTCAAAAACCTGTCATTCGAGCCATCTACCTAAAACGATTTAGGGCAAATACTGCTTGCTAACATATAGTCCCTTGCGTCTACCACAACTGCACCTGGGCAAGCAGATGGGTAAATTGGAGGCGGGACCCGGAGTCGAACCGAGGTAGATTGATTTGCAATCAACTGCATGGCCACTTTGCTATCCCGCCAGTTCTTTTTTACTTAACACGTTACGCTTAAATATAAATATTTTCAGCGTTAATCACGAGCAAGTTTTCATTATATACGAATAAATACCTCTGTATAAATGAAAAAACCCTGCACTGGTTTAATTTATACAGGGTTTATCATAATTTGGAGCGGGAAACGAGATTCGAACTCGCGACCTCAACCTTGGCAAGGTTGCGCTCTACCAACTGAGCTATTCCCGCAATGCTTTTGAAGGGAAGCTCTAATCAAGTCCAATTGTTTTAGGCTTATTAGAATCATCCGTATCTTCCCCGATGATCGCAGCAATAGAATAACTATTACAACTCACCTCGTGAAACATACAAATAATTCTTCCTACGCCTAAATCTAATTAACTTAATCAGAGATTCCCTAAACAGGCCGCTATTCTAGCGATGCCGGCGTTTGTGTCAAGGTAAAATTGGCTGCTGACGCTTATAAATGTCTCTTTTTTGTGTTATCGGCTATCTGCTAATCGCTGGTACTTAATGTGAGCCACGCCGATTTAATGTACACAACCATTGATACTATGGTCAAAAATGCTGCCAATACCAGTAAGCCTAATCCGACGGTAAAGGTTGGAAGACCGAAGAGATCATGCTCATAAATCAGAAACAGTAATGCGATCATTTGCGCCGTTGTTTTGGCTTTTCCAGAAAAGGATACGGCAACTACTTTGCCTTTTCCCATACCGGACATCCATTCACGCAATGATGAGATAAAAACTTCACGCGAGATGATGATTAACGATGAAAATAATAACCAGTTATTTTCTGGATGTTTGGTCAATATTATTAATAATGCTGATATCACCATCAGTTTATCGGCCAACGGATCGATGATGGCACCGAGTGCGGACTGCTGATTTAATTTGCGCGCCAGGTAACCATCAAACCAGTCGGTGATTGCTGCAAACGCGAAGATGAATGTGGCTAATGCCGAAGCCCAGTCGTACGGCAGATAGAACGCAGCTATAAATACTGGTATTAACAGGATTCGGGAGGTGGTAATTGCGTTTGGTATATTCATAAATTAATCGGATGCATGAAACTCGTCGTATATATCCTGTGCCAGCTTTTTACTTATTCCGCTTATTTTAGCAATATCTTCGATGCCTGCCTGTGTTATTCCCTGTATTCCACCAAAATGTTTCAATAATGTCTGCCTGCGTTTTGGACCCAGGCCGGCAATACCTTGTAATGGTGAGGTCCGGCGTTTTTTGGCTCGCTGTGCACGGTGGCCGCTGATGGCAAAACGGTGCGCCTCGTCACGCACCTGCAGAATTAAATTAAGTGCAGCGGATTCTATGGTGAGATACAGATCAGGCCGGCCATCGCTAAAGATCAGCTTTTCCAGTCCCGCTTTACGGCCCTCGCCTTTTGCTACACCGATTAGCTGTACCGATTCGATTTCCAGCTGTTGAAAAACTTCAATGGCCTGTCTGAGCTGGCCCTTGCCGCCGTCGATGAATAATATATCCGGTAGCTTCTGTTCCATTTTTTGATCATTTTTAGCTTTTGCTGGACGAAAGCGTCTTTCCAGTGCCTGTTTCATCGCTGCATAGTCATCGCCACCGGTAATGCCGCTAATGTTGTAGCGGCGGTAATCTGTTTTGAATGCACCTTCGGGGGTAAAAACGACACAGGAAGCAACCGTTGCCTCGCCCTGTGTGTGACTAATATCGAAACATTCCAGGCGCAGCGGAATCTCATCCAGCTGCAGTACTTCCTGCAAAGCTTCAAAACGCCCAAGCAACCCAGAACGAGATATAAGTCTTGTTTTCAATGAGTTGTTAGCATTATTTAATGCCATTTCTAACCACTTGGCACGCTCACCTCTGACCTTGCTGGTCATTTTTACTTTATGTCTGGACTGCTCACTTAATACCTCTTCAATTAAATTACTGTCTTGCGGCTGTCTTGAAACAATAATTTCACCGGGCACATCACGTTTTAAATAAAACTGCGGAATGAAAGCGGTAAGGATTTGCTCACTGCTCAATTCTTCTGGCAAGCTCGGGTAAAAACTGCGGTTACCCAGGTTGAGGCCGTTGCGTATATAAAATACCTGCACACAGGCCTGCCCTGCTTTCGCCGCGCAGGCAATGATATCGATATCACCTTTATCTGCACTGATGTGCTGTTTTTCGGTGATTTTGCGTAAATTGCTGATCTGGTCGCGATAGACAACGGCTTTTTCAAAATGGTGTTTGTCTGCTGCTTTTTCCATGTCTTTCACCAGCTCATCAATGACCTGCTCGCTTTTGCCCTGTAAAAACAAAATCGCATGGCTTATGTCTTTGCCGTAGGCTTTTTCTGATATGTAACCAACACAGGGGGCAGTGCAGCGTTTGATTTGATATTGCAAACAGGGGCGTGAGCGGTTGGCAAAAGTGGTGTCTTCGCACTGGCGAATTAAAAACATTTTTTGCAGCAGGTTAATGCTTTCGCGAACGGCATGGGCATTGGGGTATGGGCCCAGGTACAGACCCTGCTTTTTACGGGCGCCTCGGTGCAGAGCTATGCGTGGATACGGCGATTTATTTGAGACAAAGATGTATGGATAACTTTTGTCATCACGCATTAATACGTTATAGCGCGGGCGTAATTCTTTTATTAAATTGCTTTCCAGTAATAAGGCTTCGCCTTCAGTATGGGTAATAGTGACGTCGACATTGCTGATTTTTGAAACCATCACCTGTGTTTTTGCAGACAGCCCTGTTTTACGGAAATAGCTGCTCAGGCGGTTCTTCAGATTTTTCGCCTTGCCGACGTAAATGACCTGCTGCTTTTCATCGAGCATGCGGTAAACACCGGGTTTGCTGGTGACATTTTTCAGGAAGGCGACAGAGTCAAACGCTGGTTTGCTTTCTGTTGATGATTCTTTTTCTGCAGAGGTCATGCGGCGTATTCTAACTTACTGCTCTTCTGCAATGAAAAAACTATTTTTATCCGCAAATGAACGCAAAAAACGCAAATAAAAACGAATTGTCATCCTGACAGAAAACTACTCCTGCATTTTCTGCATACATCCCATCCGTGGGAATAAACGGTAGCGAAGGATCTTGCAGTCAGTTAATTGTCCACCAGGCATAAGATCCTTCACTACTGTTCAGGATGACAGATTAATGCCGTTCAGGTGCAATAAGAATCTGTCATTTACCAGGCATGTTATTTTCATCCAGCACGCCATGTTTCATCGCCATGTGTAACATTTCGATATCCGAGCTGACATTGAGTTTTTCATGCAGGCGCATACGGTAGGTGCTGATGGTTTTTGGACTTAAATTAAGAATTTCTGAAATTTTCTGTGTTTTTGTGCCTTGTGCAATCATCATCATCACCTGTGTTTCTCGCATCGATAAGGTATTGATGGGATTGGTTTCCCCGGGCAATACAGATAGCGCCAGTTGCTGGGCAATATCCTTTGCGATGTAATGTTTGCCTTGATGCACATCTTTAATCGCGGTAATCATTTCGTCAACACCGTTGCCTTTAGTCAGGTAACCTCTGGCACCACCGTTAAGCAATTGTTTTGGTAATGGACCATCATCATGTACGGTAACAATAATAATGCCGATATCCGGCCAGGATTTGCTGATACGCTGCGTGGCACCAATACCACCGATACCCGGCATATTAACGTCCATTAAAATAACATCAACATTACCGTTATTGTCACGACACCAGGTAATGGCATCTTCACCACAACTCAAGGTGTCTACCACAGTAATGCCATCCTGAGCACCAAGCAGACTTTTAAAGCCGAATCGAACCAGGTCATGATCATCAACAATCAACACCCGTATATCAGAATCTTTATTATTGTTATATGTTTTCAGTCATTTACCTGTTACATTTAGAATCGGCTTAAATCACAACTAAAAATGGATTCTAACAGAGATTTATACAGACCACATGCTATACGGTGACTTTAGCAGATAAATATTATAATAGCGTTTATCTTCGCTGACTTCATCACCAATCCAGTCTGGTTTTTCAAATGACTCGTCAACACTGCCCAGTTCAATCTCGGCTACCTGCAGGCCCGCATTTGCACCTTCAAACACGTCGATTTCCCACAGGTGGTGGGCAAAAGGTACGTAATAACGAATTTTTTCAATGACTACATCACTGCATAATGTGGCCAGCATTTCCTCAGCATCATGCAACGGTATGTCATATTCAAATTCCTGACGTACCATGCTGAGGTCAACACTTTTAACATTTATATTCGCCAGTTTATTACTGATACGAATACGCACTGATGATTTTTGTGAAGCATCAAGGCCACTTTGTAGATATCCCTGTTTTATTATGTGTGTTTCTGTCACCAACGATTTCCAGCTGTCATTTTTTAGCAGAAATTTACGTTCTATTTCGATACCCATAAAGTTTCCGTAATACCAGGGTGCGCCATGCGCAGCAAAGGTCTAGTGTTTGTGTTTAGCTCTCGGTGCGCATGGCGCACCCTACGGTCTGATATATATTATCTTATAACATTAGCTCTCACGATTGTATTTCATGATACATTGTTAGCTATGAAATCCTATTTCCAGCTCGATAATAATATAGTTCATCTCAACCATGCAGCAGTTGCGCCCTGGCCGGTAGTAACTCGCGACGCCGTCATAAGTTTTGCTAAAGAAAATGTATCAATCGGTTCGCAGCATTATGATTGCTGGTTAAAAACCGAGCAGCAGCTAAAACAGAGACTGGCGAAGCTGATTAACGCAAAGTCAACAGATGAAATTGCCCTGTTAAAAAACACCTCGGAAGGTTTATCGCTTATTGCACAGGGATTACTTTTTAATGCTGGCGACAATATCGTTATTCCTGCTGAAGAGTTCCCCTCAAATAAAGTTGTCTGGCAGGCACTGGAAACACAGGGTGTCGATATTCGATTAGTGACGGTAGAGGGTATCGAAGAACCTGAGCTCGCCCTGATAAGCGCAATGGATGAACACACTCGCCTGTTAAGTTGCAGTTCGGTGCAGTTTGCCCGCGGCCTGGTTCTGGATTTAGCGGTTATCGGTAAAGCCTGCAAACAGCAGGATGTGCTGTTTTGTGTTGATGCCATTCAATCACTGGGTGCTATTGTTTTTGATGCGCAGGCCTGTTTTGCCGATTTTGTGGTTGCTGATGGCCATAAATGGATGTGTGGACCTGAAGGTACCGCCCTGTTTTACTGCCGTAATGAGGTCCAGCATCAATTGCAACTGACTCAGTTTGGCTGGCATATGCTGAAAAATGCTTTTGATTTTTCGCCGCAGAACAATGCGCTGCCACTGGAGCGTAAAATCGCTAGCGGCGCACAACGTTTTGAAAGTGGCAGCCCCAATATGATTGGTATAACCGCGCTTAATGCCTCGCTTGGCATGTTGCTTGAAATTGGCTTAAAAAACGTACAGTCAAGGGTAATATATAATGCAGATTATTTAATAAATCAGTTAGCCTCACTTAGCAATATCACTATTTTGGGGCCAACAGCCAGAGGCAGGTACGCCGGCATTGTAACTTTTCAAAAATTGGATGTTGATACTGTAAAACTTTATCAGCACCTGCAGAATAACAATGTGATTTGCGCCTATAGAGGTGATGGCATTCGTTTTTCTCCGCACTTTCATACTGAGATAAAAGTGATGGATAAAGCACTAAAACTTGTAAATGATTTTGTCGAGTGAACATAAAACCGTTAAATGAGCGCAGCAGGTGCCCCGGGGATAGTTCATTTGTGAACCGCCAGCCGCTTATTCTGTCTTAATTTATATCAGATCTGACATATTTGAACTAGACTCGGGATAGAAAATACTTATCCGGCTCTAATGACTTTTTAAAGAGAGCTTTGCACGAAGCATTTTTTCCGCATTAGCGAAAAACCGACATTGCGCAAAGCTCTGCTTAACAGTACAAAAACAAAACTTCCCATATGGAGTTTACATGTTTCGTTTTGTTAGATTAAAAAATTATGTGTGGGAAAAATTTGTAGCCTGGCTTACTCATGAATCCCCTAGCTATAAAACGCCCTTAACCAGTTTTGAGCGCTTACGTTATGAGCTGCGCCCGGGCGATGTAGTGCTGGTCGAAGGCCGTTCCAATGTTGCTGAAATCATCAAGTCCATTTCTCAAAGTATGTGGACACATTCTGTCTTTTATATCGGTCGTCTACACGATATTGATGACCCCATGCTACGTGACCATATGCAGAAGTATCGTCACTGCAATCCCAATGAACAGTTAATTATTGAAGCGGTACTGGGAAAAGGCATAATTGTATCGTCTATTGAATTTTACGAAGGTGAACATTTACGCATTTGCCGACCTCGTGGCATTACCCGAGCGGACTCTCAGGCAGTGGTTAAATATGCTATTAACCAGTTAGGTACGGATTATAATGTTCGCCAAATTATGGATCTCGCGCGATTCATGTTTCCTTACTGGTTTTTACCCAAACGCTGGCGCTCAACCCTGTTTGAACATAACGTTGGCAGGCCCACCAAAACGGTTTGCTCGACGATGATAGCCGAAGCTTTTTCCAGAGTTCGATTTCCCATTATTCCTGTGATACACCAGGATAAAGACGGCAAGTTAAGTTTAATACGCAATAATTCAAAATTAGTTACCCCGCGCGACTTTGATCTTTCGCCCTATTTTGATGTTATTAAATACCCGATTCTTGATTTTGATGAACTCGGTATCTATCGCAAATTACCCTGGGACCGAACCAGTGTTCACTGCAATACCATTGGTGACAGTTTTTACTCACATCCCGAGGAAGTGGAGCTGTTAACGCCTATACAATCAGCAGATACAATAAGACACGATGCCTATAAAAATATACCTGATGAAGAAGTTGCTGACGTGGTCAGTGCTACTGATAGCGATACTGATATCAATACTAACAACAATAACAGCCGTAATGATGGGACAGGACCTTCTGAAATAAAGAAGATTAAAAAGAAAGCAGTAAACTAGCCACAGGAGCAGTGCCTATCTATTTAAATACATTTGAATTCACCGTTAAGAAAATCCACATAAAAAAGGTAAAGTCATGATTTGGACAGGATTGTTAATTTTAATCATTTTAGTTGCAGCGTACTTGCGCTTGCCACTTTTATTATTGTCGTTACTGCTTGCTGCTGGACTTGTTGCCTTCAACATTTTTTCTGATGTCGGCAGCTCGCAAAAAACCTTATTGTGGATACTATTTGCTGTTGTTTTTGTACCGCTTAATTTAAAACCTGTGCGTCTTAATCTTTTCAGCCGCGCTATTTACCGGGTGATGAAGAAGGTCATGCCGACTATTTCAGAAACCGAACAGGAGGCACTTGATGCCGGTGATGTCTGGTGGGAAGCCGAACTGTTTAGTGGTAAACCTGATTTTAGTTTTCTTCAAAACCTGCCTAAACCTGAATTATCAGATGAAGAGCAGGCTTTTCTGGACGGTCCTGTCGAAGAATTTTGTGAAATGCTGGATGACTGGCAGATAACACATGTCGATTATGATTTAAGCCCCGAAGCCTGGCAGTTTGCCAAAGACAATGGTTTGTTCGCTTTGATTATTCCTGAACAATACGGCGGCAAAGATTATTCTGCTTATTGTCATTCGCAGGTAGTAATGAAAATTGGTAGCCGCAGCGGATCAGCCGCAGTCACGGTGATGGTGCCAAATTCATTAGGCCCGGGAAAGCTGTTGATGACCTACGGCACAGAAGAACAAAAGGACTATTACTTACCAAGACTGGCCAAAGGCATCGATATTCCCTGTTTTGGTTTGACCGGACCCGATGCCGGCAGTGATGCCGGTGCGATGCCGGATACCGGTGTGGTTTGTTATAGCAGCTATGAAGGTAAAGAGAATGTTTTAGGTATTCGCTTAAACTGGGCAAAACGTTATATCACCCTGGCACCGGTTGCGACACTATTGGGTATCGCTTTCAAACTGAAGGATCCCGAACATTTATTAAGTGAACAGGAAGATCGTGGTATTACCCTGGCTTTAATCAAACGTGAAACAAAAGGAGTAGAGGTGGGAAGACGCCACTTCCCTGCCAACCATGCATTTATGAATGGCCCGATTCGCGGTAAAGATGTATTTGTTCCACTGGATTCGATTATTGGCGGCGTTGATTATGTCGGTAAGGGCTGGGCCATGTTGATGGAATGCCTGGGCGATGGCCGCGCTATTTCATTACCGGCACTGGGCACTGCAGCCGGTAAAATGGCGGCTAAATATACCGGTGGTTACTCACGTATTCGACAGCAGTTTCACACCCCGATCGGTTATTTTGAAGGCGTAGAAGAAGCCCTGACTGAAATAGCCGGTCAGACCTATGTCATGGATGCCTCCAGGTCGTTAGTTGCCGTGGCCTTAGATAGCGGCGCTGTACCCTCGGTTATATCCGCTATTGTTAAGCTACAGGTAATGGAACGGATGCGTGGAGTAATTAATCATGCAATGGACATTCATGGCGGCCACGGCATTTGTATGGGGCCACACAACCATTTATGTCGCGCCTATCAATTAACCCCTGTTGGCATTACTGTTGAAGGTGCAAACATATTAACCCGTACCATGATTATTTTTGGCCAGGGCGCTATGCGCAGCCACCCTTACCTGTTAAAAGAAGTACAGGCTGTGCATAATAAAAATAAAAAACAGGGGATTAAAGATTTTGATAATGCCCTGTTTGCACATTTAGGTTTCATCATTAGCAATATCGTTCGCAGCTTCTGGCTAGGACTTAGTTTTGCAAAATTTGTTAACACGCCCGGCGATAAAGACATCTCTCGTTATTACCAGCAACTGGTAAGAATGAGTTCAGCGTTTGCACTGCTTTCCGATATATGTTTTGGCATACTCGGCGGCTCATTAAAACGTCGTGAGAAAATTTCCGGTCGGCTGGCAGATGCGTTATCCAATATGTACGTTATTTCTGCCGTGTTAAAGCATTATGAAAACCAGGGCAGCCATAAACAAGATCTTATCCTGGTTAAATGGGCCTGTGAAGATGCCTTATTTAATGTCCAAATTGCATTAAAAGGCATTATGAAAAATTTACCGGTACCCTTTGTCGGCGCACTGTGTAACTTTATTATTTTCCCTTTAACCAAACCCTATCAACGCCCGGATGATCGCACCGGCCATAAAGTAGCAAGGCTGACACTTTCAAGCAATGAGACCCTGGACCGCCTGAGCGCAGGAATTTATAAAAGCAACAACAAAGACAACGCTACAGGGCGTATAGCACATGCTCTGCAATTTGTACTTAAAACGAATGAGCTGCAACATAAATTACGGGATGCATATAAACAGGGTCGCCTGCTTAGCCGTAATCGAGATGCTTATATGGAAGCAAAAGAGAAAAACATCATCACTGATGGCGAGTATGAGTTGTTAGTTGAAACTGATGAGGCCATCCAGAATGCAATTAAAGTGGATGAGTTTTCATTCAGCGGCTGGAAGATTGAAACACCGTAATTATTAAAGCCGTCATACACCTCGGTGCGCATGGCGCACCCTACTGATTGAGGTCATTTTTCTTAAAATTACAGGGTGCGCCATGCGCACCATAAATTAGCGAAATAGATAGCGAGAAATTTATGAATAACGAATCTGGACGTAAAGTTTATATTGTCGATGGCAGCCGTACACCGCAGCTTAAATCACGTGGTAAAGTCGGCCCGTTTTCTGCTGGCGACCTGGCTGTCGCCGCAGCCAGACCATTATTACTGCGAAATAACTTCCCGCTTGATGCATTGGATGAAGTAATCCTTGGCTGTATGATGCCGGGCGAACGCGAAGCCAATGTCGGGCGGGTAGTAGCATTACGTTTAGGCATTCCACAAAGTGTACCGGCATGGACAGTACAGCGTAATTGCGCATCAGGCATGCAGTCTGTTGATTCGGCCTATAAAAACATCAGCAACGGTGACGCCGATTTAATTTTAGCCGGCGGTGTTGAAGCCATGAGCCGCGCACCGGTTTTATTTAACCATACCATGGTTAACTGGCTCGGTGACTTCATGCGTTCTCGCTCGATCGGGCAAAAATTAAAGACCATTTCCCGGTTACGCGGCAAACATTTCACCCCGGTTATCTCGCTGCTGCATGGTTTGACCGATGATACCGTTGGTTTGAACATGGGTGAAACAGCAGAAATCATTGCCGATAAATTTAATATTACACGCCAGCAAATGGATGAATACGCAAAAACAAGCCATCATCGTTTAGCTAAAGCTTTTGCCGCGGGTTACCTGGATGAGATCGAAGTACTGTATGATGAGAAAGGAAATTTTTATGATCACGATGACGGCGTAAGAGCGGATACTACCTTAGAAAGCCTTGCTAAATTGCGCCCCGCCTTTGATAAAAAATATGGAAAAGTTACCGCTGGAAACAGCGCACAAATTACTGATGGTGCTTCCTGGTTATTACTTGCCAGTGAACAAGCGGTAAAAAAACATAAGCTGCCAGTACTTGCTTCTATCACAGATACACAATGGGCTGGCCTTGATCCTGCAGTGATGGGCATGGGCCCGGTGCATGCAATGACACCCATCATGCAGCGCAAACAACTCACTATTGATGATATCGATTACTGGGAAATAAATGAAGCTTTTGCAACACAGGTTTTAGCTTGCGTTCAGGCATGGCAGCAGGATGATTACTGTAAGCAAAACCTGAAGCTGGATAAAGCAATGGGTGAGATTCCCCATGAAAAATTAAACATTGATGGTGGTGGTGTCAGCCTGGGTCACCCGGTGGGAGCCAGTGGCGCGCGTATCATTTTACATTTGTGCAAAATATTGCAACGCACCGGGGCAAAACAGGGTATGGCAAGTTTATGTATAGGTGGTGGCCAGGGTGGCGCGATGCTTATACAAAATGAATCAGCCGTCGAAAATGACGTAGCAAATAATAACTAATAAATACAGAGGCAGTCTGATGTCCCAAGATACTCCCAACACAGCGAAAAACTGGAAAATTGAAAACGACGATAACAATATAAGCTGGCTACATTTTGATACAGCTGATGCCTCTGCTAATTTATTATCACAGGCTGCAATTAAAGAACTTGATGATATTCTTAAAGAATTAGAAAAAAGCCCGCCTCGAGCGTTAATTATTCTTTCTGATAAAAAAGACAGTTTTATATTTGGCGCTGACATAAAAGAATTTACTGCGCTGGAGACAAAAGAACAGGCGCTAGAATTTATGCATCGGGGACATGCCCTGATGAACCGTCTTGAAGCCATGCCCTGCCCGACAGTAAGCATGGTTCATGGACTTTGTTTTGGCGGCGGCACGGAACTTTCTTTAGCCTGTAATTATATCGTTGCCAGTGACGATAAAAAAACGAAAATTGGACTACCTGAAATTAAGCTGGGTATTCATCCTGGTTATGGTGGTACCGCAAGATCGATTGAACGCTGCGGCCCGCTGGCGGCAATGAATATTATGCTCACAGGTCGTGCATTAACGGCACGTGCTGCGAAGAAAATAAAACTGATTGATGAAATGGTACCACTGCGGCAGTTAAAAGCAGCTGCAGAAAACTTTGCGCTGACCGCACCTGAACGAAAAACACTGCCGCTGTTTACACGCATAACAAATTTTTCATTAGTGCGCCCCCTAATCGCCTCGCAGATGCGTAAGCAGGTCGCAGCAAAAGCAAAGCCTGAACATTACCCTGCGCCCTATTCACTGATTAAACTGTGGCAGGATCATGCCGGTAATAAACAGATAATGCTGGAACATGAAGCCATTGCTGTTGCCCAATTAGCAACCAGTGATACCGCGAAAAACCTGGTGCGTGTTTTCTTTTTACAGGAAAATTTAAAAAGCCAGGGCAAAAAAGTCGACTTTGATGTTGCACACGTGCATGTTATCGGCGGCGGCATTATGGGCGGAGATATTGCTTCCTGGTGTGCCATACAGGGGTATTCTGTGACCGTACAGGATCAGGACCCAGAAAGGCTGGCACAAACCTTTAAACGTGCACAATATTCATTTAAAAAGAAATTCAAACGCGACAGGCGCGCTATTAGAGACGCCAATGACCGTTTGATGCCTGATCACCGTGGCAGTGGTATTTTTCGTGCAGATATTGTCATTGAAGCCATATTTGAAGATGTAGAAGTGAAACGTGCCCTGTATGAGTCTATTGAACCAAAAATGAAAGCAGACGCTATCCTGGCGACCAATACATCCAGCATTAAACTTGAAGATTTGAGCTCATGCCTGAAAAATCCTGGACGCCTGGTTGGACTACACTTTTTCAATCCGGTTGCGTTAATGCCCCTGGTTGAAATTATTAGCGGCAATGAAAGCGATGAAAAAGTGGTACAACAGGCATTGGCCTTTGGTAAAAACATTGGCAAGCTGCCGTTAGCAGTTAACAGCTCACCCGGCTTCCTGGTTAACAGAATATTAATGCCATACATACTTGAAGCGGTTACCATGGTTGATGAAGGCATACCGCCCGAGGTAATTGATAAGGCCGCAACAGACTATGGCATGCCTATGGGCCCTATTGAGCTTGCTGATACTGTCGGCCTGGATATCTGTAAATCTGTTGCTAAGATTTTATCAGCGGCGTTAGCTATGCCACTGCCCGATAATCTAAAACAACTATCAGAAAAAAAACTGGGCAAAAAAACCGGCGAAGGCTTTTATCGCTACAAAGCGAACAAGCCCGTTAAAAATAAGAATGCTTCGTACCCTGATACACAGGAAGTACAGGATAGACTTATCCTGCGTTTACTGAATGAGGCCACGGCCTGCTTACGAGAAGGTTTAGTTGAAAATAAAGACATGATTGATGCCGGAGTTATTTTTGGTACTGGTTTTGCTCCGTTTAGAGGTGGACCTCTGGAGTATATTAAAACGCAGGGGGTTGATAAATTAAGCCAGACACTGGCAACATTAGAAGCAAAGTTTGGCCAACGTTTTAAAAAGGATGAAGGTTGGACAAAAATATAATATCTAGTCCATCGTCATTGCGATATGTACAGGACGTACGGTATTAGGGCAATGCAGGAGCTATTGCCGAGGCACGAAGCAATCTATTGACTTCAAAGTCGCTGCATGAGATTGCTTCGTGCCTCGCAATGACGACTAACTATCGTTCTGTTCAGGATGACAAAGTAAATCTTTATTTCCTGATGACTTTTATCTCCTTATCTCTTATCTCTTTTAAATCGCCTTTTTTATCTTCATCGGAATAAACAACTTTGTTTCGTCCTAGCTGTTTTGCAAGATACATACGATTATCCGCATTCATCAATGTTTCCTGAATGGTATTAAATTGTTTAAAGTTTGACAGGCCTATTGACACGGTTGCTTGTAGTGCTGGTGCAATATCACTGAAGTTAAAATCAGCCAGGCTCTGGCGTATACGTTCAGCAACTTTAACAGCATTTTCAATATCGGTGTTAACCAGCAAACAAACAAATTCTTCTCCACCAAACCGTGCAGCATAGTCAACTTCACGTATTGATGATTTAAGAATTTCTGAAAACTTCTGTAATACAACATCACCAGTATGATGTCCAAAGGTATCATTGATTTGTTTAAAATGATCAAGATCAAAAAAACATAATACAAAATCAGAGTCATCACGTTCTGACAATGCTTTTTGTTGCGCTAACTTTTCCATAAAATAACGTCGAATATACAGCCCGGTTAATTCATCCGTTATCGCCAGTTTTTCATTCAGCTCCAGCGCTTGCTGTAAGTCCGTATATTGTTTTTTTGCTCTCTCCCTTAAGTGATGAATTGCTGATCCTGTATACAACATAACAGTAACGGTACTGCTAAATATCATCCACTGTATAAGTTCAAGTTTAACTTCAATACGATCAGGCTCATATATAAAAATATACACCATAATAAAAGCATAACCCAGTATGGCAACAAGTGCGATGGCTAAAAATTCACGAAATTTTAATTGAAAATAACCAAAACTTAAGATGCCAAAATACATCATAAGTATTAAACCACGCGATTCATTTAACACGTATGAAATGGTTAATAAAAATAATGTACTCCATAATATTTGCGCTACGGTGAGGCTTGGATCAGCATATCGTTTATTTAACCCGGTACGCAGCATCAGGGTAAATACAAAACCACCCGCCCAGAAAAAAACAACAATGGCATAGAGTGTGGACAGCTCGATTGAATATAAATTGTTATAAAATAATAAAACACTGACCACGGTAAATAAAAACGCAGACATCAAAGCAGCAAGATGCCTGAACATATGTACAGCCTGTTTTGGATCACTGCTAAATAAAAAGTTAAACATGTATTCTTTAAGACTATTATTGGTTTTCAATTATTTGGGGTTTAAACAAACGATAAAAGTTATTTCGTGATATTTCTGCGATGTGTTCAACACTGGTATTTCTGATCTCCGCCAGCGTGTCTGCAACATGTTGTACATAAGCCGGCTGATTTTGTTTGCCACGATGTGGTATTGGCGCTAAATAAGGTGAATCCGTTTCAATTAGTAAGCGATCGTCTGGAACGTTTTTGGCAATTTCACGCAGTGTATCTGCATTTCTGAAGGTTACGATGCCAGAGATTGAAATCATAAATCCTAGCGCCATAACCTGGTTTGCAAATGCCTGTGTTTCAGTAAAACAATGGATAACACCGCCACATAAATCAGCTTTTTCTTCACGTAATATAGCCAGGGTATCATCACCGGCATCGCGGGTATGGATTATGACGGGCTTGTTAAGCTGATTAGCAACCTGAATGTGTTCACGAAATCGCTGCCGCTGCCACTCTGGATTATCTTTATGGTAATAATAATCCAGACCGGTTTCGCCGATAGCGACAACTTTATCATCGGATGCCAGTTCAGTTAAATCATCAATAGAAAACGTTTCGCTTTCATCGGCCATTGGGTGCATGCCGACAGAAACAGAAATACCCGGATAAGCACGAACTTTTTCCAGCATTTCAGGATATTTTTTTAAATTAATAGCAACGCACAACATGTGCTCAACGCCAGAGTTGTGCGTCTGTTGTATCAGCGTGTCAAAATTGTTGTCAAATTCGGACAGATCAATACAGTCCAGGTGACAGTGTGAATCGACTAACATTAACGGGCTTTTGCAGAAGTACGGTAGTGTAATAAATTGTCAGAGCATTTTATACACTACAGTTTTACATTGTGTGGGTAATACGATCGGACTTAAGCGCACCCGCCAGATGCGTTTCTATTTTACCGCGAGTTGCGCCTTTATCCTGTTGTGAAAACTGCACGCCAACACCATGCGCACGGTTTCCCTGCGCGCGTTTTGGTGTCATCCAGATAATTTTTCCGGCAACCGGCAAACGCTCACCATCATCCATTAATGATAAAAGCATAAAGACTTCATCGCCCAGGTTATAGCTTTTATTGGTTGGAATAAATAAACCGCCATTTTGTACATATGGCATATAGGCTGCGTAAAGCGATGCTTTATCTTTAATGCTGAGTGACAGCATTCCCGGCCGTGCAGCTGGAGTACCCATACTTTCTCCTCTTAAATTATTATAAGTTATCCCAGGATAATAGCAGACTTTCCCATAATAACTGCTCATTTACTGCAATTGAACTGTGCAATAAATTAAAGTTTAGCGTGTCGTAAAACCGATACAGGCGATGTTTATTTACCTTTTTTGCCAGTACCTGCAATTTAACGCGATACTGTTCATTAGTGATGTCAGTGTCGCCGGCAGACGGCAGAGAAGTTGCTCCTCGGCAATTGCTCCTGCTTTGCCCTACTATCGTCCGTCCATGGACATATGCATTTTCCACACTTGCCACGTCCATCTGGGTCGGTGGAAAGATTGCTCCTGCATTTTCCACACTTCCCACGTCCATGTGGGTCGGTGGAAAGATTGCTCCTGCATTTTCCACACTTCCCACGTCCATGTGGGTCGACTGTAATTTAGCTAAGTCAGTGGCCCAGCTCATCATGCCTTCCAGCGTCCGCAGCTTGCTAAATTTTGCCAGTTTTGCGGCATAATCCAGTGAGTTCTTACCTGAAACGGATGCTGTCATCGCTTCTGCAAGGACTTCCTGATGCTCGGCTTGCTGCAGGTAGTCTAAGGCTGCCAGTGGTGAACCAGAGGCATATTTTAACGATTGCTGTAGCTGACCATCGGTCAAACCCGGTTGTTGATTGTGCTTTAGCCAGTGTAGTGACTGACTTGTATCCGGTATGGTAAAACGCAGCAACTGACAACGGCTTCGTATGGTCACCGGCAAACGGTGTGTCCGGGCAGTAATCAGTAAAATAAGTACCTTTGCACCAGGCTCTTCCAGAGTCTTTAACAGGCTATTGGCAGCTGACAGGGTTAATAATTCGGCCTGATCAAGAATTGCCACACGAAACCCGCTATATTGACTGGTCTGGTTTAATTTCTCACATAAAACGCGGATCTCGTCAATTCGAATACTCCGTACAGGATTTTTACTTTTTGATGTAGCGGCTGCTACTGGTGTTAAATAATGCAGGTCAGGATGCGTATTTGATGACAATAACTGGCATGCCTTGCATACACCACAGGCCTGATGGTCTGCTGTTGGTTGCTGACATAATACGGCATTCGCCAGTGTAATGGCAAAATCAGCCTTACCTAAACCCTGGTTGCCATACAACAACATCGCGTGCGGTAAACGTTCAGTTTTTAGTAACCGGGTTATTTTTTCCCATTGTGTTTGTTGCCAGGGGTATATCATAGTGAAATATTATCAGATAATTGTTTTTTGAAAACCTTATATGAAGATAGTATCTGGTTAAATCTGACATTTTCTGCCTTCGCAGTTTGCAGAACCTCTGCTACGGGTGAGCGCCTTATCGATCTAGCTCTCTAAAATATCATATTCAATCAGTTTCTGATGGATTTGCTGCTGCACATTTTTTAATTCAACAGACGCGTCAACCAGGCAAATCCGATGAGGATAATGATTAGCCAGTTCAATATAGGCTTCGCGTACACGCTGGAAAAAATCATCATGTTCTTTTTCAATACGATCAGGCTCACTTCGTCGTCCTGCACGATCACGGCCTATTTCAACCGGCGCATCGAGAATAACCGTTAAATCAGGGCGCAAATCCCCCTGCACCCAGTCTTCCAGCTTACTGATTTTATCAACATCCAGCATACGACCACCGCCCTGATAAGCATAGGTTGCTTCGGTAAATCGATCACACAATACGGTTTGACTGTTTTCTATGGCCGGCAGGATGACTTTCGATAGATGTTCAGCCCTGGCGGCAAACATCATCAACAATTCAGCATCGGCACTCATATTGTCATCAGAGTGGCTTAATAATAATCCACGTAATGCTTCACCCAGATTAGTGCCACCAGGCTCCCTGGTCACCACGCAGTCGTGCCCGGACATCTCGAGTAATTCCTTAATATATCGAAGGTTACTGGTTTTACCCACCCCTTCAATGCCTTCCAAAGTAATAAATTTGCTCATGTATATTATTTTTCAGCGCTTCTTCCGCTGATAGCGGTCAACGGCCTTCTCATGATCTTTTAAATTGGTAGAAAACACATGTTTACCGCTACCATCACCATAGGCTACAAAATACAGGTAGTTAGTTTTCTCCGGATGCAGTGTTGCATGTATCGCTTCTCTGCCAGCTAACGCAATCGGTGTTGGCGGCAGACCATGCCTGGTGTAAGTATTATACGGCGTATCTTTTCGTAAGTCCTTGAAACGGATATTGCCGTCATAATTTTTGATGCCATAGATGACGGTAGGGTCGGTCTGTAAGCGCATTTTCTTACGCAAGCGGTTTATAAACAAACCGGCTATTCGTGGTCGTTCTTCGGCAATTGCACTTTCTTTCTCAACGATAGAGGCCAGTATCAGGGCTTCATATGAAGACTTCAGCGGCAGGTTTTCCTCACGCTGCTGCCATTCTTCCTGCAGAATTCTGGCCATCTCATCATAGGCGCGATTTAACAGCTCAATATCACTAACACCTCGTGAGATATGATAAGTGTCTGGATAAAAGCGCCCTTCCGGATGCTCACCTTCATGCCCCAGTGTTGTCATGATCTCTTCATCGGAAAGGTTTTCCAGCTGCTTTGTAATTATCGAATTCTGCCAGATTGTTTGCAGTATCTGGCGAAAAGTATAACCTTCTATTAATACAATATTGTGTTGCACAACATTGCCGGCAACCATTTTGTTTAACAGCCCGGCCAAAGATAAACCTGGTGTAATGACATACTCACCTGCCTGTAACCGGGTTTCCTGCCTGTTTAATTTGCCCCAGATGAGAAAGTAGTTTTTATTTTCAAGTAACTCTTTTTCTATCAGCTGATTCGCCAGGGTTCGAATTGAGGAGCCGCGAGAAAAAATTATTGTTTCAGGCTCAGTTAAGGTTAGTCCTGCGTGCATCTGGGAATAAATTTTTGTAGAAAAATACAGGCCCGTCAACAACACGATGCTGCTTATTGCAAATATTGCAGGCAATCCTTTGCTAAACAGCTTGCGCATAACTTTCCTTATTATTAAGTAGTTCAGTAAAAATCATATTAGTGACTGCCTGGTCTTTGTATACCGAGTCTCCTAGTTTAGTAACCACTTTCATAGCAATCAAACTATTTGAAATAAATAGTTCATCCATAGAAGATAAATCATCAAGCGTTAAATTTATAGCAGAGGTTTTTATATTACTTTTACCTGCTAACTCAATAATTACTCCACGCATTACTCCGTTAATACCGGAAAGATTAAGGCAGGGGGTGAACAATTGTTTGTCTTTTATGGCAAACAAATTACTCATGGTTCCTTCAATAACATGTTGATTGGCATTCAGCATTAAACCATCAATAATATTATTTTTAGCTTTATCATTCCATTCGTTTCTTGCTAACACATTTTCCAGACGATTAAGGTGTTTTATGCCAGCAAGGTTTTCATTAATAGAAACCTGCTGCTGACAGATAAATAATTCACCACTTAACAATTGACTGCTTAATAGTGATGAATGACCAGCCTCTAGTGCTGACAACAAAACAATACGACTGGCTGCTGTGTTTT
>CAWDMF010000029.1:0-42956 GCA_963803185.1 uncultured Gammaproteobacteria bacterium
GATATCAATCAAATTAGCTGATGGCAAATACTAGGGCAGCTATGCCCGTAAACTACTATAAGGCTGTGTAAGATATTGAACTAATCAAATTTATAACTTGAGTATTGATGGCCGGTCCTGGAAATTCGGCTCAACCAAGCCTTTCTTATGCATGGCTACGCTGGCCATAATTTCTTTCTTGGCTAAGCGAATTAAAGGGGCCGGTGAAAAATAAGAATCATTCCGCATCATTCATTCTCAGCCCATTCCCGCTTTAACTGGATTCAACTCCATATAGGCGGCTGCCTTCCGTTTTATATTTTCTGAATTGCTTCCTAGAAAATAATGGGGTCAGGTCGTACGCCGTCACCGGCAACGTATCTAGCAGGTTAAAGTCCTGTCCGGGGAATTGCCCATTCATCCCGGTAGTACCACAAAGCAGTATTTGAGTAATTAAATGCTGTAAGTTTTGTATGGGCAAAGCTACAGGCCGTAACGCAAGTGAAGCGGTATTAGCCTCGTTAACCAACTGAGGATGTTGCCCCTCTGACTTGCTGTTAGCATGCTTTCACCATTTACGTAAAAGAGCTCAGCAGGCTTATCAAATATTTATTCAACAAGGTAAGAATCAACCCTCTCCGTAGGCATGCCCTAATCTGCGATGAAAGGCTTCTAAGGTCTTTTGTTGGCCGGTTTTGCTACGCCACTTTCAATCTTCGAGTCTCAATTTAGTGTTCGTTTTGAGTCCTTCATCATCATGCTGATGTGTAAGGTTTAGTATAGAGATGTTTTATAATATGTCAGCTCAAGTCTAAAGCCGACTATAGCTCAGTATTCTTTAAGAAGACTTCGATGCGAGTGCCTTCACCGGGAAAACTTTTTATCTTTAGTGGCCAGTGAAACCTTTCTGACAGGCGTTTCACTATCGTCAGTCCGACACCATGACCTACATTGTTACTGTTTTTCGCCCGGTAGTAAGGCATAAATATATTATCGACCTCTTCCTTGTTCATACCAACACCGCTATCTTCGATGATGACGCTTTGTTCTGTTATGGTGGACCTGAATGGTGCCTGAGTCTGTATACAGAATGGCATTTCTGATCAGGTTGCCTAGTAACACTGACAGTACTTTATCTGAGGCGTTTATCTGCAGCTGATGTTTTTCGCTTACAGAAATGAGCAGGTTTTTACGCCGGTTAAATGGCTCGGCTCTTTCGACTTCCTGGTCAATGTTAGCGTTTACATTCACCGTCTCTATCGTCAAGGCATCATCTGACTCTCTTGCCAGCAGCAAGAAGGCTGCGGGGGGAGTTTTCCATATCATCTGCAGCACGTTTTATCTTCTGCAGGCTATTCAATGCAGGTGTGGATAAAGACTGTTCACTCTGTAACATATCGGTCGCGATACGGATGACGGTCAGCGGGCTGCCAATTCATGGCTGGCATCACGGGTAAAGTTTCTCTCTCGTTCGATAAAACGATCCACTCGTTCACCGAGATGGACGATCGAGTTCGCCAACAGCTGAATCTCATCATCAGTTTCAAAAGGTATCTCATCGAGGTTGATTCGGGGATATTTTCTTCGCGCTGAAGTCTATCCTGTTTACCTGGCTGGCCAGCCAGCTGACCGGAGAGAGCATGCCACGGCTGAAACGATAGGAGAACCATAAGACGGTGTAGAGGGATATCAGTATCAGGGTTAACGGGAACAGGCCGTAATACATCGCCAGTGAATCGACCTGGTCACGGTAGTACAGCAGGTAAAGATCTTTGTCATCTTGCCTGGTCTTGTATACTACGATATGTTGCTCGTTACTTTCATGAAATCCCTGTGTCAGCGGTAATCCTGTTTTTATATCATCAGGTAATTGTTCGATATCAAAATAACCGGTCAGGTTCTGTGTGTCAGGAAGCGCAAAAGTGTCATCGGACTGATATCGTTTCCAGAAATATTCAGCCTCCTGCTGGATAGCCTCTTTGATAAGTGTCTCCTCGAGAACGACTTTTGCGAAGAATACACTGAGCAATGCTGCGAGACTGATAAATAAACCTTGAAAGATAAAGGCGCGATTTATCTTGTGTATAAGGCCTCTATGTGATTTCATTCGAATCGATGATCTTGAAGCCATTGCCCTGAACCGTCAATAATATTTTTTTCTCGAACGGTTTATCGACGATCTTTCGCAGGTTGTATAGATGACTGCGCAGGGTGTCGCTATCGGGCAGTATATCTCCCCACACCTGTCGTTCCAGTTCTCGACGGCTGACCACTGCGGGTGATGCGCGCATCAGCACAGAAAGTATCTTAAGGCCTATGGGTGTTATCGCGAGCTCTTTGTCAGCACGGATAACCTTGAGCGTTGCGGTGTCTATTGATAATTCACCGACGGTGATCATCTCTTTTTTTATCTCACCGGAATGTCGCCTGATGAGTGATCTTAGCCGTGCTTCGAGTTCCTGAATAGCAAACGGTTTGATCAGGTAATCGTCTGCGCCTTTATCAAGACCGCTAATCTTATCGTCTAATGTATCTCTTGCGGTTAACATGATGATCGGTACGTCACTTTTTGCGTCGTCTCGGATCTTCTGACATACCTCGAGACCGTCCATGCCTGGAAGCGTCAGGTCCAGGATGATAGCATCATATGTATTACTGACTGCAAGATGCAGACCAGTGATGCCGTCAGCGGCGTAGTCCACGATGTATTCCCTGTTTTCCAGGTAAGCACCGACCATTTCTGCAATATCTGCATGATCTTCTATGAGTAATATACTCTTTGATTCGCCTGAATTCATCGCTTAGCGTTATAATATATTTTGCTGAAATGTGAATTTACACATTATTTTTAAAATTTAATGCCGGTTCGCGTCGGCATAGAGGTTTGGTTAATAATAACTGTATAGTGCCGATCGAATTTTCTTTGAAGCCGCCTTCGCAATAGCAAAGGTAAAAGTCCCACATACGAATAAATGTTTCCGAGTAACCTAATTTTTGTATGGTTTCGATATTGCTGAAAAATCGTTCGTGCCAGTTTGCCAGGGTGATGGCGTAGTGTGGGCCAATGTCCTCCAGTTGATAGAAGCGCATATCAGTATGGTCAGCAACATTCTTTGCTATCACGTTAACCGAAGGCAATGAGCCACCGGGAAATATGTAACGCTGTATGAAATCGACTTCCTTGCTGGCCGCCTGGTAACGCTGGTCTGCAATGGTTATAGATTGCAGTAACATCATGCCTTCAGGCTTCAGCAGCTTACTACAATGTTCGAAATAGTTTTTGTAGTAGGCATGACCAACGGCTTCAATCATCTCGATAGAGACCAGTTTGTCGTACTGTCCGCTCAGGTTTCGATAGTCTTCGCAGAGCAGGGTGATTTTGTCACCAAGGCCTTCATCTTTTATTCTTTGTTCGGCGTAATCATACTGCTGTTGTGAAATAGTGGTTGTGGTTACCTTGCAACCATAGTTTTTGGCTGCATATATAGCGAAACCACCCCAGCCAGTACCAACTTCCAGAACATGATCATTGATATCAAGCTGTAGCTTCTGACAGATCCTGTCCAGCTTGGCAATGCTGGCCTGTTCCATGGTCATGTCTGCCAGTTCGAATATGCCGCTGGAATACATCATGGTTGGATCAAGGAAATGCTCAAACATATCATTGCCGAGATCATAGTGAGCACCGATGTTTTTTCTGCTGCCTGATAGAGAGTTACGATGCAGCAAGTGGAATGCCTTGTGTAGCGGCAGCATGAGTTTTCCAAAACCGCCATCGATCGAATTTAGTACGTGTTCGTTCCTGATGATTATACGAATGAGATCGGTTAATTCATGACAATCCCAGCTTTTCGCCATGTATGCCTCTCCGGAACCTACGGTTCCGCCAAATATGATGTCACTGTAAAAACTGGCCTGGTGAACCACGACCGTTGCATGTACCGGGAATTCGTTATCACTTTTGCCAAATACATATTCCGTATGACCTTCTCGCACGATGATCCGGCCATGAGTTAACTCACTAAATTTTGACAAGAATATCTTTTTTGCGAACTGGTCTATCCATCGATAAGAGGATGCTGGGTTTTCTTGTCTGCTAAGTGCGATGGTATTCGACTTCATGCTGATTTCACCGATTTCGGTGCCTCGACTTTAGTGTGATTAACAAAGGGAATTCTTTTAAGCCATAAAAGCAGCGCCTGGTAGTAAATGGCTATAACTATTTTCATGGTAACCATCGGGAACTGGATTAAGGCCATTGCCAGGTTCCTTCCCGTGATCTGACGTTGTTTAAGTTTCAGCGTTGCATCAAAAACTTTCTTATCATGCTGGTGGTTTTCCATATGAACCGACAATGAATCGCCAGGTGTCGAAAACCGCCAGTCATATTGCATGTCCATGGGCATAAATGGTGAGACATGAAAACGTTTGTGTTCAAAATAACGATGAAGCCCGTTGTCAGCCTGATCGTTTTTGCATTGGTTGTCTCTGGAATCAAGTACGTAACAATATTGTTCGCCCCATGGTGTATTGTTGACCTCGGCGACAATGAACTCCAGCCTCTCATCATTTTTATCGTAACAATAATAAAAACTCACCGGATTAAACCTGAAGCCAAAATAACTCAGGTGTGTCAGCAGGCGAATCGGTCCTTGTGGGCGACGACCTGTTTCTTCTTCGATATGATTGCGTACACTGGTATCAAGCGGAAGTTTTTTGTCACCGAGATGGTCTTTACGGCGAAAAGTCGCGATGTTCGATTTTTCTATAGACCACAACCAGAAACGATCAAAAATTGATGGCATCTCAGAAAGATCCAGGTACATCAGGAACAATTTATAATTGAACTGATGTGATCGCGGCGTAAAGCGGCGGTGGTTAACTTGCCCAACGTAAAGACAGCTTTTGTGCATGACTGATGTCCTGTTTAAAGTGTGATATAGCATTAAGAGCACTGACGACGCCATCTTCATGAAAACCATTTCGCCAGTAAGCACCGCAGTAGTAAGTTCTACCGGTACCGTTGATGAGCCGGTGATTATTCTGTGCGATGATACTTTCTGGTGTGAATACTGGATGATGGTATTCGATAGTCTTTAAAATTTTTCCCTCATCGATCTGGTCGGTGTAGTTCAAGGTCACGCAATATGTGCTGTCAGAATCAAGGCCCTGCAAGATGTTCATATTGTAAGTTAACGCGACATTTGACCTTGCATCTTTTGGTATATGATAATTCCATGATGCCCAGGCATTTTCTCTTATCGGCAGCAGTGATTTATCTGTATGCAGTACCGCTTCATTTTTCTGGTACTGGATGGCTGCTAAAGTTGAGCGCTCCTGAGCTGAAGGATTCTGCAGCATAGTTAATGCCTGGTCGCTGTGTGAGGCGATGAAAACATAATCAAATCTTTCAACGCCATGTCTTTGAGTGTGTATCTCGACATGGTCATCATAGCGTATGATTTTATCTACCGGACATTTGCTACGTATTCTGTCTTTGAAACTTTTGATGAGCTTTTTTACATAGTTGTTAGAGCCACCTTTGATGACATACCATTGTGGACGGTCGTTGACACTGAGCAGGCCATGGTTCAGGAAAAACTTGAAAAAGAACCTGGCAGGGAAGCTGAACATGTCCTCTGGGTTAGTCGACCAGATGGCTGCGCCCATTGGAACGATGTATTTGTTGATGAATATTTCACTGTAGTTGCCATTGTGTAAAAAGTCACCAAGGCTCTGATCACTACCGGTGTTGTTGATGAACTCAGCCGCTTCACGATTGAAGCGCAAAATGTCAGAGATCATCCTGTAGAACGTCGGGCTAAACAGGTTGCTGCGTTGTGCGAACAATGTATTCAGGTTGTTGCCGTTGTATTCAAGCCCGCTTTGTTCGCATTTGACGCTGAAGCTCATCTCTGATTTCTGGATATCAACGTCGAGTTCATTCAGTAATTTAATAAAGTTTGGGTATGTCCTGTCGTTCAATACAATAAAGCCGGTGTCTATGTTTAATTCACCCGTTGCATCACTGATTGAATGGGTGTGCGTATGGCCACCGATATGGCTATTCTGTTCGAATAGAGTGATGTCATGTTCTTTGTTAAGCTGGTATGCAGCAACATTTCCAGCAATGCCGCTACCGATGATCGCTATCTTCATTGCGCTTTACCCTCGTTGCTATCGATGTTGATTTCGTTCACGATTTCCCGTGACCATACCTGGGGTACCTTCTGTACTTTGTTAATGTCGTAACCCTGTTCCTCGAGGAATGTTAGCAGAGATGCGTAACTGCTATCTTCTATCTTTGACTGTCGCGACATCAGCCAGACATAATCACGTTTTGTGCGTCCAATGATCGTGGTCTGATAGTCTGCATCGAGATAGATGACTCGGTACTCTGCTTTGAATGGCCAGATGAACTGCATATCCCATAATGCGTTTGACTGTTCATCGACGATGAAACCTGTTGGCTCATACTTTTTCAGTTCACCATCTGGTGAGCCATCATAGAAGGTGAAAGTCGTCGCGATGCTGCCGTCGTCGTTCATTGCATAAGTCTCGATCGCGTTATAGGCGTCGGTCTCGATAAATGTCGGTATATTTGCGATCACGTACCACTCACCCATGAAACGTTCCAGGTCGACATGCTCTACGGTGTGTATCGGTTTCAAGTTTTGACTCCCGCACGCGCTCAGTAAGGTAATTAATGGAACAAGTAGTAATATGTTTTTCATTTTTTCTATAGCCCCTGTCTATGGCATCGCGTATCTGACGACACGGCCACTATCTGTAAGCGATTCCAGCGCTAACCAGGAATCATCAACTGAATACCACAGGTCTATCTGCAGATTCTCTCCACGTAAGCGGTAATGCCGGGCGACGACGTCTTCACCTTTATGTCTCAGTGTCGCGTTACCGATAAACTCACTATCGACTTCAATCATCTCACCGGTCTGTGAATTCAGCAGGGTCTTCTCATTCAGGAATTCTGGATCCCAGTAAGCGAAAGTTTTTATGCAGGGTAAATACTTATTCTGTTTTTCTGTAGTGTTTACAACAAAAGCATCATCATCTACTTTTCCGATGACTTTATATTTTTCGCCATTGTCATCTGTCACCGCGTTGATACTGTTGAGGCACTGTCCACGCCATAGTTCGACATTGTCGTGTGTGTAACTGTAGGCATTGAAAAACAGGAATTTGACATCAAAACGCGCACTGCTGTAGATCTCCTGGTGCTGTTCTTTATGGATTATCGAAAAGTTGTGAAAACCAATCTCCTTATCATCAAGAAAGACTTTAAAGTTCCAGTTTTTATCGATGCTGCCAGGCATATGCTGGAAGCGTAAGCAGCGTTGAAAATGCTGAAGCAACACAATAATACAATCTTTTGGAAAAAAACTTTTCGGATGTTATTTAAACTTATATATTTAATATTCATAACGTTTAACCTGTTTTGATTAATTAAGGTATTTTTTAGGAAACCAGGGAAAGAAAGCATTGGTCGTTCTACGGTAACTGGCGTACTCTGGACGTCGTTCAGAAATAGTGCTCTCCAACATGCTTACGCCGGATACCTTTAATAACAGTATCGTCATTAATAGCGGCGATACCATGCTCCACCAGTAACCTGAAGCCACTGCAAACAGAAAAAATGACCACCAGATGCAGAATTCGCCAAAGTAATTAGGGTGCCGACTATATTTCCACAGACCACTATTGAGTACTTTGTTTTTATTGCTGTTCGATTCTTTAAAGTTTGCAAGTTGCCTGTCGCTGACGGTCTCAAAAAACATGCCGGTAAGCCAGAGTGCAAAAGCGAAGTAATCAAGGCTATGTATTTCTGTGCTACTAGCGAAGATACTCATCAGCGGCAGAGCGACGATGGCGGCGAGGAATGCCTGCAGCAAAAACACGATGTACAGGCTTTTAAATTCGAAGTTGGGCTGATTATTTTTTCTGATGGCCTGGTAGCGGCTGTCTTCTTCCTGTCCCCAGTTTCGCCGTGTGATGTGGGCCGCCAGGCGTAGTGCCCAGACCGTTAACAGTAAGATAACAACACCATGCCTGTCAGTAATCGATAGCTCTGTAAAAAACAGGAAACAGATGCCGGCAGCAAGTATCATCAGGGACCAGAAACTATCTACGATGCCAACGTCATTTTTAATTCGGCTTACTATCCATAAGACCAGGGCAATAAGAAACAGTACCGCTAACGTGTAAGAAAAAATGTATGATATCAAACATGTTGAGAGTGCTCCTGGGTGTCAGGGTTTATAAATGAGACGCTGTAACCATTGAGTTTTAATGACATGGTCACCATGGCAGGGAGCAGTACTGCCCATGCTATAGCGATGAGGCCCATTGATACGATTAAATCATCATATTCAACTGCACCTAGCCTGTTGCCTGCGTAATAGGCCAGCGGTGCAAACAGTCCTCCGATCAGTGCGACCAGTAATGGTGCGATTCCTTTTAGCCAGCGCATGGAAAGGTTCAGGGTAGTGGCGAACAGTGGCCACATTAAAATCATCCATAATGGTGCGATGTCATCAAGCACCTGGCCATGACTGTATCTGGCAAATTCCTGGTATGTGACGATAGATTCAAAAACAAAACCGATGAGCACTGCAACCAACAGTAACTGAAACTCCTGCAAAGCGTGCGGTGCCTGGTAAAAATGATATGCGATGACCATCATTGCTATCAGGCTACCGAGCAATGTCTGATCGTATGCACCACCCAGTACACAGGCAAACCAGCCGAGCTGAAACAGGAGAAAGTTTGTAATCATTGATCTGTTCATTGCTGCGTCCTGCTCTGTCTCTTAGAGAACAGGTAGTGTGATACATACCACTCCTGCCCGTTGTTGTATGCAAAAAGTTCGGCACAGGCCATAAAGAACATGCGCCATCTCATCCACCATTTCTGTGCCTGATCGACGCCGTATGTCTTCTCTAATATCGGCCATAGATCAGCTTTGTTGTCATCCATGTTAGAAAGCCACGCGTTTGACGTTTTTTCATAGTGTTTACCCTGCCAGCGCCATTGTCTTTCTAGCGTGAGTTCCTGCTGAAAATGCAGCGGCAGGTCGTCGCCTGGCATCATGCCGCCGCTAAAAAAGTGGCGGCTCATCCAGTCACTCTCATCAAGCTCTAAAAACAGGTAAGGCACACCGCGATTGACGAAGATATGTTTGAAAAACAGCCCGTCATTTTTAAGCCAGCGGTTTATATTGCTGTACAGGGTTTGCCAGTTACGCATGTGTTCAAACATTTCGACAGAAACAATGCGGTCGTATTTGCCGTCGATATCGAAATCATTCATATCGCAGGTTATGACTCTCAGGTTTTTAATGCCGCGTTCAGACGCAGTAGCTTCGATATGTTCCCGTTGTGATTTTGAATTGGATACCGCGATGATGTTGCTCTCAGGATAGTTTTCAGCCATCCATAAACTGAGTGATCCCCAGCCGCAACCCAATTCCAGAATGTCCTGGCCATTTTCAATTTTTGCATGTTGGCAAGTCTCGATTAATGCATTTTTTTCAGCATCGTCGAGCGAAGTTGTATCTTCTGTCCAGTAACAGCAGCTGTACTTTTTATATCTGCCCAGTACCAGGTCAAAAAATTCAGCAGGTACTTCATAGTGCTGGTCATTGGCTTTGTCGGGAACAAGGGCTATCGGGGATTCCTTCATGTTCTGTATAAAAGAGTATTCTGCGTCGGCCATCGTTTCACAGTTATTGTGCTGAATCTCTATAAGACGTTCAGCGAGCAGGCGGTGGATACCATGTCGTATTACCCTGTCCGGTAGATAACCCTGTTCGCTCCATTGCAGTGCTGTTTGTGCTGTGATTGGCATTATTACCTCGATATTTTTGTTGTGAAATTAATTATACATTAATTATACAAAAGGTGTACAATAATTCTACAGTTGTTTTTGATTATGTCAACAGAGTTTTTGTTTATTGCTCTGTTGATAAAAAATATAATCATATATATCAATATGTTGAGTTGATAAATTAAGCTGCTGTATTGTTTTTTATAGTGTTGCATTAGTTGTATGTAAACTTGTACAACAGCATGTTGGACTTAGTGATGTGAAATGGATGTCAAAAACCAGTGAAATTTTTGTGAAGATTTAATCGAGGCATAAATGCCCGGGGGTGATTGATGAAACAGGATATGACGTTACAGCAGAAACAACTTTTTGACACGGTTAAAGTGTTCGATGATAGCGGTTGCTGGATATGGCAGGGGCAGATATCAAACAGTGGTTATGGTCGTCTCAACCAGATGCAGGCTGATAAAACCATACAGATGGTCAGTGCCCAATCGGCAAGCTATCGAGCATTTGTCGATCCGATTCCTGACGGTTGCCTGGTGAAACAGCATTGCGGTAACCGCCTGTGTATAAACCCTGCACATCTTGAATTGATAGAAGTTTAACGAGGCTAATATGAGTAAGAATAATTCTGAAACAGAAAAGAAATCAAAAGTAACAGCTGACAGGTTACCCTGTAGAGGGTGTACCCGCTCATGCAAAAACTATGATCGATGTGATGGCAGGCCATGGCGTACTATCGGCACCGATTATGAAAAGTAAACTGTAGTGAAAGTAATGCGATGTGGTACCGGGTGTTTGAGGAGTGCCATGGTACGGGAGTGTTAAATATGAAGTTTTTGAAAACTGTAGTTATCAGCGGACTTTTCTTTATGCATAGTCCATATCTTTTTGCTGCTGATATAACAGTGCGCATAGATAATCCGCCAGAGTCAGGTTCAGTTGCCCTGGTATTGTTTAATTCAGCCAATACCTTTGGTGACCTGCGTGATCCGTTCAGGGTTGTTATACATCCGCTGGATGGCCGTGACGAATACCTTATCGAAGATGTTGAAGCTGGCGAATATGCGCTAATGGTGTACTTTGATGAGAATGGCAATAAGCGTATCGATAAAAACTTCATCGGTATACCAAATGAGCCTCTCGGTTTTTCTAACCGGTACCGTCCCAAAGGGCCGCCAGCATACAAACGCGCTGCTTTTAAATTAGAGCAGGGCGAGTCCCGTTCTTTTGATGTGGCGCTTTATCGGCCACTGGGTAAATTTGGCCGTATCGGTTTGGGTGTCGGCATCATTTTCAGAAGCAGTCCTTATCGTGATTACAATGCTGGTGTGTCCCAGGTTATCCCTGCCATTACTTATAATGGTGATCGCCTGCAGATCTTTGGGCCAAAGATACAGTTTGGCCTTGTCGGCAGTGGCAAGTTAAGACTTGCAGCAACCGGACGTTATCGCATAGGCGTTTACGATGAGGATGATAGTGACTTTCTGCAAGGTATGGGTGATCGTGATGATACTTTTATGGCAGGACTGGCGGTACAGGCAGAGTTGCCCGGTGGTCTCGACGTTTCAGCAAGTTATGAACATGATGTACTGGACAGGATCGGTGGTGGAGAGGCGCGTTTCGAATTGGGTAAATCCCTGCAGCTGGGCGTGGTCAGATTTTTCCCGGCCATTGCTTTTAACTGGACCAGCTCTGAGTTGAGTAATCATGATTTCGGTGTAGCGGATAGTCAGGCAACAGCTGAACGACCCGCTTATAATCTCGATGATGTTTACAGCGTCGAGGCAGGTCTTGGTGTTTTTATCGAGATAACTCGGGACTGGCTGATCATAATCAACGTTGCTGCTGAAGCATTAAGTAGTGAGGTGACTGCAAGCCCGATAGTTAGCGAAGACCATGTTATCAAAGGCTTTGCTGCCATCAACTATGTATTTTAAAGTTATAAAATGTAATTGTCATCACAGAGAGTTATTTACAGGCTCGAAAACGGCGTCATTGCGAGTGGTAGCGCGGCACTAATTTTGCCAGGAGCAAAATTGAACGCACTGCGTGAGGTCCAAAGGGTAAATTACATGGACGTAATTTATAATCTATTGACATTTAGTACAGCTCAACCATCTTAGATACCACTTATCTATGCTTGCTTGCCACAACAAAAACAGGCTATTGCAATATAAACTTGACTGGAAAAAAAGACCCTTAGTGATCAAACCTTGACCTGTACGCTAAGTTGACTCTGGTTTGTAGGGTGCACCGCGCGCACCATGATACTTTCGTTATAGTGTTTTGCTGCGCACGTCGCATCCTGCCAAAATATGATTGTCGCTATTTCCAGAAGAACTGTTACTGACCCTTTATCCAACTTTTAATCTTACCAGCCGGCCCGTGGCTTTACATCAACTGCAGTTGGAGACTCAAGTACCACTGCTATGATCGAAGTGTTTGCCGCAGAGCCGGCCAGGCCTCGTTTAGAGTAAGTCGTCGACAATAACCGTGTCGATGAAATGTATCACCCCATTTCGGGCTTTGATGTTTGCCTTGATGATCGTCGTCTCGTAATTTACCTGCACGCCGTTAGCGCCGACACCTACCGCAAAGACAGACTCATCGGCAACCTCAACACTGCCCTTTGCCAGTAGAGCGTTTTCAGATGCTGTCCAGATGTTGGCCCGCTTTGGCAGCGAGACATGCTTGAGCAGGATCTTGGCAACAGCGTCAACACCCACACCTGGAGGTAACAAGCCGGGCAATGCCGACTTAACTTCATCTATGGTCAAGCCATTCAGGGTACCCGGATCAATGCCGAGCAGATTCTCGAAGGCTGCGTTGCTGGGTGCGAACAGAACCACCTCTGCTTTTTTATTTCCGAGTACTTCGGCCAGGCTGAAATGCAGGACTCCCGCTTCGTCAACCACGAGCACGGCAGCCACAACAGCTTGAGCACCGTCAGTCTGTATAAGCTTATCGAGAATAGTGGGGGATTTGTAATAGCCGTTGGCCATAACAACCGGTGTTATCAGAAACAAGGCAAATGCCAGCATGATAGTTTTTAGGGGGCGTTTAATTATGGTTTTCATTGTGATATTCCTCTCTTGATTAATGGAGAAAGAATCATAGCCCGGTCATTGTGAAAGACGCGTGAATGTGGCGTGAAGATAGTGTGAAGGAAAAGAATAAAAAGAATAGAATTAACCCGGATATTTCATAGGAACGCTAAAAATTCAACTTAACATTATGATTATATTGAATATTATTGGTATATTAGCAAAGTGCACTATGTACCCAAGACCACTATGCAGTTTTTGGAAAAATCTCAGCGGCCCCATGTTTAATTTATTTTGGGAACGATTCGCCTGTAACCATAGCTTATGTACAGGAAGTACGGACAGATATTTGCTCCTGCAATATCTGCACTTCCACCATCCATGGTGGTCGTACTAGGGCAATGCATGGAGCAATTGCCGAATGGCTATGCTTTAATCACGGGCGTCCTGCCCGTTACCCTTCGGGCTCGCTTCGCTCATGTAAAATTGTTCCTACAATTTTATCGCCGAATCGATCAAACGACCGCCATGGATGGCGGAAGTGTCGATTTTGCATCGTTACATGGATGTAACTTAGTAGGGCAATGCAGGAGCAATTGCCGAGGAGCATCATATCGACCTGACTCGCTAACTGATTTTATAAAATATCTCCCCATTGTCTGCATTCCTATGAAATATCCGGGTTAAAGGGTCTACCTTAATGGCGGACATCCTGTACATATCGCAATGACAGCACAACAATATATTTCTTTATTGTATTTCATTTATAAGGTTTCTGGTACGTCGACATGTTTATCCGATAACACTTAGTGGTCATTCGTAAACTTAACCTGGACTCTAAATTGCTCTGGTTTTGTAGGGTGCGCCATGCGCACCAAAACACTATAACGGAAGATTCATGGTGCGCATGGCGCACCCTACCAAAAATATGATTGCCGCTATTGCCTGAAAATCTGTTACTGGCCGGATTCGCTATGTCACCCTGGGTTTTTCAGCGTCGGTTTATCGGTTTGTGATCTTCACTTCCGTATAAGTTGTCAGATTTAGTTTGCTGTTATTTAGTAATTTGTCCGATAAGGTTAGAGCTACTAAATTCAGGCTAATAAATACTCTCCAGCATGTATATGTTTGTATCATGTGATTATTTTACTTCTGCTGACCGGGTTTATCATGTTCTACATATATTAACTTACTGGTATCAAAACCGAGTTCCTGTGAGCGTTTTACAAACTGCTCTGTTATTTTGTTATCAACCTGGGGTGTTCTGGCTAACAGCCAGAGATAAGAAGTATTGGGGCCGGAAACAAAAGCGTACTGGTAGTTTTTTTTGTCCAGTTCAAATATGATATAGGAGCCATAAAACGGGCCGAAGAATGAAACTTTCAGGTGGCCGATATCAGTCTTGTCGACGAAGAAAGCTTTGCCTTCTGCCTGTTGCCAGTCATTGTCTTCTTTTGAAAAACCGCTGTTGATGACTTTTACGCCGCCATCATCCCGTAATGAATATTCTGCAGTGATATTGTTCAGGCCGCGTTCAAAAGAATGGTCGAGCCTGGCTATCTCGTACCACTTGCCCAGGTATCTGTCGAGTTCGAATTCTTTTACCGCGACCACGCCTTCCGGCTTTCCGGTGCATGCAAGTAAGAGAAACGGCAGAGCTAAAAGTAGAAATATTTTTACTTTAATCATTTATTGTTTACTTCTATGGGTTCAATTTTTTTTATCCAGTAAACGGGTTAGTGTTTCTGTAAGTTCGTTATCGACGAATGTGTATTCTGGTATTGTTAATCTCGTCGTAGCAACCCTGCTGCTGGATAATAACAGGGCATCTGCCATCTCGCCGAACATCATACGTGCCATGAATGCCGGTAAAGGGGATACGGTTGGTCGGTGCAGGACTGTTCCCAGGGTTTTGGTGAAGGTGTAGTTGGTTACCGGTTTCGGTGCGACCAGGTTATATGCACCGACCATCTGATCATTGTCGAGCATGGCAGTGATAATACCGACAACATCATCGATACTGATCCAGCTCATATACTGCTGTCCATTACCAACAACGCCGCCGAGTCCCATCCTGAAAGGGAATAACATCTTTTGTAATACACCACCTTCAGGACTTAAAACGATGCCGGTACGTAAATGGATGGTTCTGATAGCAGCATCTTCAGCTGCCTGTGTGGCGCCTTCCCATTGAGCAGCTACATCACTGAGAAAACCTGTACCTCTGGGCGAATCTTCATCGACGACGTTGTCGCCGGTATCACCATAGTAACCGATCGCTGATCCAGAAATAAACAGTTCAGGTCTGTGTTCCAGCTGTGAGATAGTTTCTGCAAGTAACCGGGTACCATGAACCCGGCTGTTTAAAATGCTGTCTTTCTTTTTCTGGCTCCAGCGTGAGTCAGCAATATTTTCACCGGCCAGATGGATTACCGCGTGTAACTTTATCTGATCATCGAGATGGATCTGATCTTCTTCGGGATTCCAGTAATGCGATTTCGCGGTCGATGGATTTCTATATAAAGGGTATATATTATGTCCCAGTGTTTGCAGCTGCCGGGTCAGGGCAGTGCCGATCAATCCTGTTGAGCCGGTGAGTAATATGTTCATTATTTATTCTCTATTGGCCCAGACGACGTATATCGGATCTGAAAGCGGTATGTTGTGTTTGTCATCGACGGGTCGTGGTAAACCGCGAAGTGAATAGGTGTTTATCTCGCCGAAATGAGCAGACTCTATAAAGTATTCCATCACCAGTCCTATACGTTCAAAATCATGCAGGTTGTTCCATACCTGAATCGCTTTGCCAGGAAACCAGCGGTTAGAAAAACTGATGATAAATCGACCACCCGGACGCAATATTCGAGCGACTTCATCAAATAATGTTGCTGGTTGCGTGATGTATTCGATGGAGAGGCTGCAGACGACAGTGTCAAAGCTGGCGTCATTGAAAGGCAGTCGCTGGTCCTGATTGATATCATGGATGATTCTTTCGTCGAGAACAGGGTTGGCTTCCAGCTCTTTTTCGTTTAATCCCAGCCCGGTTATTTTTTGTATTTCGAATTTCTTATCAATATGTGAGTTGATGCTTGACATTAAATCCAGCACTACAGAATGAGCGGGGATAAGGTCGCGATAAACAGATTTTAGTTCTGCCTGTGCCGCTTCATCCAGGTGATTGATGACTCTTGGCTGGGAATAAAACGCACTATCGATTGCATTATCGCTACGCTGGAAAGGATCATCACTAAAGAAATCGGTCGCTTTACCTGCATAACGCAGTTGCATACCTGGTCCGGTAAGAAAATCAGGTATCTGTCTCACAAGCAGTGTTGCTGTCTCCTGTTGTGACTCAACTCTTTCGAGAGTCACTGTTGTATTATAATCACATAATGCATGACTGGTATTGACTAACAGTTCTTCGTACATCAGTTCAATAACACGAAGCGGCATCATCCGGTTGCTTGTAGCCAGTTTTTCTGAGTTAAACAAAGTTGCCGGGTAGAAACGTCCAAAGCGTGGCTCGATATTGATGTTATGACCGGGGTTTCGGATGAAATCCTCCAGCGCAACAGCAATTGTTTGCACCTGGTTATTATTATTGAATAATTTCCCTTTTATATAATCACAGGTTTTAAAAGTTTCATCGCCGAAAGAATTTAAATCGTTACTCATAGCCGCTGGCAGTGTTTCTGCAACAGCGCTCAGATTTTTTTTCTGTATGTAGAGCTTGTCATTATGTTGACCATAGTCGCTCTCATAGCGAATAGATAAACGATATGAAAATTCATTAACTCCGGTATTGCTTCCGGATCCAACAGTCGATGTAGCCATATGCTTTATATCTACAGGTTGACAGCTTAGTTACACTGGTAGCATCAGTTTACTCGGAAAAGGCGAGAAGTAATACTGATCGGCGATATAGTCATTTTGGTGCCTGTTGAAATGGTGCTGCAGCAACATCAACGGTGTCACCCGGCTAACACGGTCTTCTCTATAAGTTTCAAACCATTCCAGTAGTTCGACCTTGTCTTTTTTGTTGAGGTGGTCTTTCAGGTAACCCAGTATATGCATCATCACGTTGACATGGTGTCCGTGTGTAGGGATCTTTGACATGGTTTGCATGAACAGACGGAAATATTGCAGTTTTACTTCTGCGAAATTATTTTTGTTAACACTGGCTGCTATACGACCTAGTTCACGGTAGGCACTGTTATTCTTAGCCATCAATATCAGCTTATAATTTTTGTGAAAATCTCTGAATGACTGCAGTGGGTTCTGTGTTTCATCGATCTGCCGCCAGCGATAATGCGCATACACGCGTTCCAGAAAATTTTCACGTATGCCTTTATCATTCAGGCGGCCTTCATCTTCGGTCGGTACCTCAGGGTGATTGTCTTTAAATACCTGGGCAAATATACCGGTACCATTACGTTTTCTCATGCCCGATTTATTGTTCTTTACCGGTACTTTAAAGACACCGCAGCTGGGTGAGTCTTTTTTGAAAATATAACCATCCAGTGGTGGCAGGGTTTTAACCTTGCGTTCGGAAAACTCACGCATACTATGGGTGATCTCTTTTTCAGGATTTTTTGAGAAAACAAGTCTTATCTCGCCATCAAAATCACGTAATTGTATGACCTCACGAGGAATGCCAAGGCCCATCTCAACTTCGGGACAGACCGTGTGTATATCGAAAAACGTCGAGCATTCGTTATTGACAAAGGGATTGGCTATAAAACAGCCATCGAAGCGTACGGCTTGACGAGCCAGGCATGCACTTACACCAATTTGTGGTTTGCCCTGAAGTTTGTTAGGTAAATTTGACATCGTTTTGTTCCCTGGTTGAAATAGTTGTACATCAATTATACAAAAAAAACTGTAATGTACAAGTAAATTGTTATACAATATGTACAACTTTATAGGAATGTAGCTAATTATGAATCATTATCCGATTAGAGCAATATCTGAATTAACCGGTGTGCCAACCACCACGCTGCGTGCCTGGGAGCGCCGTTATGGCCTGTTAAAGCCCAGTCGGACGGCCAAGGGACATCGACTATATAGTGGTGAAGATATTGATTTAATTAAGGATATAGTAAAGCTTCTCAAGTCGAACCACACTATAAGTGAAGCGATCAGGATTATCAAGAATCCAGAGCTTAACGCGGTGGCTAGTTCTGATCTCCAGGGTCACTGGGCGGTCTACCAGCAGCGCATGTTGAAATCGATTGAGAACTTTAATGAGCAAAACCTGGACACCACGTATAACGAAGCATTATCCATATACCCAATCGATATGGTGACAGAAGAAGTCATTATCCCGGTTTTGCATCTGCTTGGAGAGCGTTGGCAGGACAGGGAAGCCGGTATTGCTGAAGAGCATTTTTTCTCTGCTTTCCTGCGTAATAAACTCGGTGCACGGCTACATCATGAATCACATCGTAGCCGCGGCAATAAGATACTGGTTTCATGCTTGCCAGGTGAGTTCCACGAATTAGGTATCCTGTTGTTCTGTATAGCGGCTATCGGCCATGGTTATCAGATACTTTACCTGGGTACTAACCTGCCACCTGCGCAACTGTCAAAGGTTATAGAGCGTACCGATGTATCCGCCGTTTTACTGTCTGGAACCAAGACTGAATTATGGCAGGAAGATGTCGAGGAAGAGCTCAGGAAAAATATCAAGTCGGTGAAAATTCCATTCATGTTCGGTGGCGAACTGTCAGAAGCGCACAGAGAAAAGCTGGAATCGCTAGGTGCCTATGTTTTGGGTTCTGATCACGTCAAGGCGATAGAAAAAATGGAATCTATCATACCCGCATTCAGCAGGAAATAACGGCTAATGACAGTCTCTATATTATGGTTCAGGCGTGACCTGCGTATACATGATAACGCTGCGCTGGAGTGGGTATGTAAAAATAACTCTAAGGTGATTCCGATTTATATACATTCACCGGAAGAAGAAAAACCCTGGCAGCCCGGGGGTGCATCTCGCTGGTGGCTGCATAACAGCCTGTTAGCCCTGGAAAAGAAACTGTCTGATCATGGCTTGAAACTACAATATTTTTCCGGGAATACTCTAGATGTTATTTCAAATATCATCTATGAGACCCATGCGGCCAGCCTGGTTTATAACCGCTTATATGAGCGGCATTTATTTAAGCGTGACCTCAACATTGAGAAAAAACTGGCCGCTAAAATTAAAGTGGTCTCGTTTGATTCCGGTCTGTTTTTTGCGCCGGGCACAGTTTTAAATAACCAGCAGTTGCCCTACCGTGTGTTTACGCCTTTTTACAATAAGATCAGGCCACTGCTAACGCCAGGATATGCAGATTATTCTACCGGATCAAGCGGTTCTGGATTAAACATGGGTTCAGAATTAAAAGCACTGATAAATGTTTCAGTGAGTTCAGGGCAATCTCTCATGTCACTGAATCTGCTCGATGAGCATAACTGGCATGATAAATTATATTCATATTGGCGACCGGGTGAAGATCATGCCTTTCAGTTGCTCGATGTTTTTACCGATGATGCGATTGCGCATTATATTACAGGACGTGACATACCTTCAGTCGAAGCAACGTCGCGCTTATCACCGTATCTGCATTTTGGTGAGATTACGCCGCGGCAGATATGCAGCACAATATGGCCTTTAATCGAGGGGCAGCGTTTTTCAATAGTAGAGCAGTCTGCAGAATGCTTCCTGAAACAGCTGGTGTGGCGAGAATTCGCGCACAACGTGTTGTGGCACTTTCCTGAAACGGCAACTCAGCCGATGGATAAACGTTACAAAAAATCATTCTGGCGAACCAGTAAAGCTGACACTGACGCCTGGATGAAAGGCGAGACCGGTGTGCCTATTATCGATGCTGGCATGAAGCAGCTTTGGCAAACCGGCTGGATGCACAATCGCGTACGCATGATTGTGAGTTCATTTCTGACTAAAAACCTGGGTATCAGCTGGCAGCAGGGGGCCAGGTGGTTCTGGGATACGCTGGTCGATGCAGACCTGGCGAACAATAGCCTGGGCTGGCAATGGGTGGCGGGATGCGGCGTAGATGCGGCTCCCTATTACAGAGTGTTTAACCCGAATACACAGACCAAACGTTTTGACGCCGAGCTCAAATATATCAACACGTGGCTGCCTGAATATGCCGAATTAGATTACCCTCAGCCGATGATCGACCTGGGCAGTAGCCGTGAACAGGCATTATACCGATACAAGCAGAATATAAAATCTTAGGAGATGAACTATGAAAGCATTATTACTTATCGCACATGGCAGCAGACGAAAACAGTCAAATGATGAGGTTGTTATGCTCGCAGACAGGCTGAAACAGAACTGTTCAGAGCAATACAATATTATCCATGCCGGATTTCTCGAGCTGGCCGAGCCCCTGATTCCTGACGGTATAAAGAAATGTGTTGATGATGGCGCAACGTCGATCATCGTATTGCCCTATTTTCTTAACTCGGGCCGGCATGTGGTAGAAGATATTCCAAACATCGTCGAACAAACCAGGCCTCACTATCCAGGTGTTGATATTAAGATTGCACAACATCTTGGTGCATCCAGTCTGATGATGGATTTGCTCATATCATCTGCTAATTCAACCAGGTAAACATTCAATTAATATTAATGTGAGGTGTCATGATGAACGGAATTGATCCATATGCATATATGCAGCAAGTCGCTATAAAAATGAATGAGCTAACGGCGAGGAATGAAATTGAAACTGTGCTCGATGAGCTGGAGTATCTTTTTGAGGTGATACCACCAGAGATGCAGGACAACGCTGAGAAGCTGATCAGTATGCTGCGCGAAAAACTTTCCAAGGTGGATTAGATATTGAACGACAATAGCCATTATATAGAATCAGGTGAGGTGCAGTCTTATGCGATACGACGTGTTAACCCGTTTCTTGGCGTACTTCAGGTAATAAAGACTAGCGGCGGGCGTGCGATCAGCAGTAATGGTGTGGTCTGGGAAATTGATCTTCGTACTGAGCGTTCTGGTGCGTGGGGTAGTCTCAACCAGGGGATTAAAGGCGCGGCTTATTATCGTTTCGGTTTGTGGTCGGCTGATGAAGGCCTCATCAACAGGCCCTTAGCACCGCATCTGGATGGAGGTGAATTGAAAACGCAGTGCGATTATCTTATCGAGTGTGTACAAGCACGACTTCAATATATTCCTTTCAAGCTCATCGATAACTATGAACTATGGTTGTTTGATCAACAGGATAAACGGCCAATTGCTCTTTTGGCCTCGCTTGCTCCGGGGTCTAAGCCGCTTTCTCCAGAACCTAAATACTGGAAATCCTGTCTAGGTGCCAACGGTGTAGCAAGCCAGTACCGCTACGCGGAATCGAGAGCGCTTGAAAGTTTGATAAAGCAGACTGCTAGTACAAATATCTGTAAGTACTGGGTTAAACGTGATGATGATGGTAGTGGAGTAGTTGAGCGAAATGATCAAAGTTTCAAGTTGAATTATTTCCCGCCTTTTTTGATAGCAGAAGAATGGTCGAATGATGAAGAGTTATCATTGGTAAGCGAATACATTGCATGGATAGCACCATCGCTATTAACACTGCAGAGCCTGAGTAGCACCGAACGTGACAGGCTAGAGCATTCCTTAACTATACAGGCTGTTTCTGTCGAGCATCACTGGCACTTATATCCAGAAATAAACGATGAAAAAAAACTGAAAGCGGCGAGAGTGCAATGCCGTTTGCAAAAAACAAGCTCGAGTACATCTTAATTGTACTGCTGTCATTACCAGGGGACTTTGTCGCAGTATCATATTGGTTTTGCACGGCGCACCCTGCCTAAAATATGATTACCGCTATTTTTGAAAAGCTGTATCTGCGTTTTTACTTTGCCCCAAATACTGGAGTTGTGTGACTTCTGGTTTTGTGTATGAATAAAAAAAGCAGTTTATTTCCACCCCGTAATCCATATGGATGAATCTTTCAGTTGTTGCCAGTCAATTTTATAAACATTGTTATTAATTATTGCTTCTAGCTCGCAACCGACAATAGTTCCATCATCAGAACGAAATAGTTTTTTCACAATAAAATGTCGTTCTTTTCGTTTAACCTGTAATGAAGTCCATTTCGACTGAAATAACTTTTCAGGATTTATTCGATTCATAGCGTTTTTTTTTAAGTGATTTTTCTACTTTGGCATAAGGTAAACGTGATAATAAATCTGTACCATGATATGTATCCAGACCACTTACTGCCACACTTTTAGTGTGTTCAATATCGATATAACCATCCTCATGTACTACATCGTCTTTAATGTTTATAACGACTATTTCACCGATAATGAGAGCAGTATTATTAATCTCCAGAGGTTGATGTTCTCGTAGTTGCATGCCTAATTGAATACGGCTTTCTTTTACAAATGGTGCTGCGAACTGTTGTTGCCATTGCTCTGTTAAGCCAACTGCCTGAAATTCTGATATTTCTTTATCATAACGCGCAGATGTTTGATGCGCCTGTTTATAGATAGATTCATTTACATGGTTGATCGTATAGTATTTTGTTTGCAGAATGTTTTCTAGTGTGTGTCTGGCAACGGAATGGGGTCGTATTATTGTTCCCAGTAAAGGAGGGTGCGATCCGATATGAAACACGGAAGTAAAAATAGCAAGATTGGTGTTTTTATTATCATCACATGTAGCAATAAGGTTTGCACTTTTAAAACCACTCAATGCGTTTATAAAGTGTGCTCTATATCGATCATTTAGTGTTTCAATTTCATCAGTTTTTAATAACATAATTATTTAACAACCGCTCTAAGAAATAAAGCAGACAATTTTTCAAACATAGATTAATTGAGAGCCGCTGCTATGAAAGCGCCTGCTAAACATAATGTAACAATGAAGGTTAGTCTTATTCGCATAGATATATACCAGTTTGGCAATGCTTGCGATTTTGCTACGGCAAGGTCATAGGCTATAAGCAGAATAAATCCGACAAATAAAATAACCAATGCGAATATCTCAGGTAATAATAAAGCAAGCCATGCTGTTAACGCCGGCACGACGCTGACAACAAGATCTCTACTGTGCTGTCTAGCCGCATTTGATATTGCTGCACCCCAATGTATTGCCCCCATAAAAGACAATATTATTGCTGCATAGGCAATGAGTACATGAGTAGAATTAGCTACATAAGGTAGTGTGGTCCAGCTTCCAATGCTGAATATAACAAACGGTATTAATCCCGCGTAACCAAGCGTTTTTGCGGTTGAGCTGTTACCAGGCATTGGCTTTAATCTTCATTGTTACGCTGAACACAGAGATTATTCACTATAAAATTTTATAGAGGCTAAACATAAATCTGCCTGGAACTCTCTTCCAATAGCAACCAGTCCTATACGTATGATTTCGTTTTGCGAAAATATTTGTGCCGTTTTATATGGCGTCAGGCGGGCAAAAGGGATGCGATGCGTTTGCCAGTCCGGGCTGGTGGTAAAGCTGTATCTATAGGACTGCCATGGAAACCAGAGGCTGTCTGTGCGAAAGTGAATATTATAGCTTTCTTTATTGCCTGAGACCTCGATTTCAACACCAGTATAGGCTGAGGCATCAAAGGGTTCTTTATCAGACAAGGGCAATGCTATTTGCACAAAGCCTCCGTTATTCTCTGTCGTGACATCACCACGCATACGTAGGCAGTTCCTGCCCTTGTAGTTATCTACTATTAAATTACCTTTAGACAGGCCGCCCATGACACCATCAGTTACCAGTCGCCATTTAACTCCCAGGTTAGAACTCAAGTCGGCACTACTTCGGTCGTCAATAATTAAATCATTGGCGTACACCTGGTTTTTCGTATCATGAGTTATCATCGCGCTAATGAGAATTAATGTGTAAGTGAATAATTTAAATCGCATCAATCATTTTTCTATTATCAACGGGTGTGTGACATAAACCTTACAGGTTGCCACATATCGCTGTGTTGCTAGTCAAGTGTAAGTTTTGCAGCTGTTGCATTTTTTCTTGCCACCAGTGTCTTTTTTTCCAGGCATAAGTAAGGACGAGATTGTGTTTCGATAACGGGCAAAAAAAAGATATGCTCGATCAGAAAGCCAGCGTATCCCTGGCCAACGTAATATCGCTAACCAGCGATGTTTGCCGACAGCTGCCCATGCCATGCAGGTAACATCCAGGCCATATATCATGTCACCGTTGCTTAACTGGCCATGCAATAATTTGTTAGCTTTCACCGTATCGATATATGGGTAGTGCTGTGCAAAATCCGCAGCGTGAATATCTACAAATGAAAGTTGATTATTGCTGTCAAAAGCTTTCAACTGATTGATCTCTGCACTACATAGCGGGCAATAACTGTCGTAAAAAATAGTAAGTATCATAATATGTATTTCAACCTTTAATGGCTCTGCTAAATAGGTGAGTGTATATTCTTAATTGATTGAACCGGTAATGGGGCTATCCGCTGCATCATCGAAAACTTTGTTTAAACCTTCACTGTTCAACGCACCATGAAGAGGGATATCCAGATATTCATTTCTATTTGATTCAGATTCAAAATAAATTTTCAAATCACCATCGATAACGTAAGGCGCCGTTTCCGTGTCTTTTACATCGTTCATTGATATTGGATCGAGTGTTGAAATTCGCATTTGTTATTCTCGCATGACTAATAATTAATAGTAAAAAAAGGCCGGAGTGTCTCAGCTTCTCTCCGGCCAGGCCCAATGAATAAAATCAAAGTATTTTGAGTTCTAATGGAACCAGTTTATAGCATGTCACACCAGGGGCACTAGCCTTCGTCAATCCCGCTATCAATGGGATTGTGAATCACTTCGTGTAAGCGACTTCCTGGTACTACAGAAGATAAAACTTCAATATCTTCTAATTCTGCTGCAAGTATGGCCTTGTCATAAAACTGCTCGGTGGCAAGTATTTGTTTTTCATAATTACTCATAATATTTCTCCGATTATTGTTTTGTATGATTTATAGGGCATGGCTATTTCATAAACCCATGGCTTTATTATAGGGATAATTATTGTTTTGTCTAGGACAAATAGTGATAATTTCTATTTTTATTGAAAATTGTTGTTGAATAAAGTGGTTTTTCTCGTAATCGTGCTAACTGCCCACTTCCATAGTGGTCTCTTGTAGTTACACCTCGACAGGTGTGGCAATCCATTTTTAATGACTGATTTCGTTGTATGACAGATCGATTAAATAATTAGATGGTAACAACCATTTTATATTGTTAGACAGGTATATAAGTATTTACTAGCATGCCGTAAATTAATCGCCACTGCTGTAACTAAAGTGATAGAAGAACGCATAGCCAATTTAACTGATCTTGATTTCATCTCCAGCTGTATTCTTTATGGTGCCAGGAAAGGCCATTATTCAATAGATGGGGAGAATCAGGCTCTCGTCAAGTGCATGAAGAATGAACTGCGATCTATTATTACCGATCAAAAATTAGCCGATACCAGGTATGCACAGGCGACTATATATTCGGTTGAAGGTAAACGTATCGCAATCGTGATTATTAGTGAGGCATCACCGGGTGACAGTTGTTATGAGATTTATGCCATGTCTGTAATAGGCAGCCATCAGAACAAAGGCTACGGTAGTCAAATCCTTGACAGTGTTCTGAACCGCTTTTTATATCTGGATATATGCGCCCGTTGTTTGCCGGCATCTGACAGGATGATCCAGATCCTTGTGCAAAGAGGTTTTAAGTTTCATTCAAAAGATAAAGATTGCATGGTTATGCTGAGAACCGCTATAGATGATTACAGCCTGGCGGAGCCAGTCTATATGAGATGTTAAAGCGCGAGCGATCAAGATTACAAATGATAAATGTAACCGTTAGCTACAGCTTCGCTTAACTTTCAGTCGATTATTTTAGAGGAAAACATGATACACCCAAAAAACAGAGCTCAGGTTTGTTAACGATGACATTGGATATGGCGTATTTGCCACAGAGTTTATCCCTAAGGTAACAATACTGTATGTTAAAGATGAGCTTGAGATTAAAGTTTCTAAAACAAAGTTCAAAGACATGGATAAAACACATAAAGCTATAGTTGAAAAATACTCGTACATAGATGAAAAAGGCGTAAGGCTACTAAGCATGGGATCATGCTAAATATATCAATCACAAATGTTTAAGAGTTTTAAGAATCGTGGATAAAAAAAAGTAAGTGAATGATGACAACGTCGATGATATCGACACTTTTGGTGATTATGAAGATATCGAAAGTGAGGAAAGTATATTCGATGGTTTCGACGCGCGTCGTCGCCTGGAACAGGTTCTGGAAGATAAAGCGTTAGAACGTTTAATTAATGGTGATTTTTATGATGACTATTATGATTAAGTTTGATCTTTGTCGAACCAGGTCAGCACATTGTTAATGGTATCGAGTTTCCTGCTTGTTTGTGAATAAATAGCATATGCCTCTTTATGGATAACAGCTGCGTTTTCAACTCTGTATAATGTGGTGCCCAGTTCTTTATCTATCATAGCCTCAGGTAAATAAGCTGCACCTCCGCACTGCTTAATAAAGCTTAGTGCAATTCGGCCAACACCCGCTCTTAAAATTGGAGGTGGAGCATCTGGATACAGCCGGGCATGAGACATTGTGAAAGCGGTTCCCCAGTCAACGAAAACATAATTCTCTTTAATTGCTTTTTCAGTAATGGCGGAACTATCCGTAGAAACCATTACTAACGGAACCGGTAACAGCTCTTTAACAAGAAGTTGTGGCGTTTTAGGTGGGTCAAAGACAAATCCCAAATCGATTGTATCATCAAGCAGATTACGCATTATAGAATCTGTACGCATAACATCTGCTTTTAGGTAGCTACTCACGTTAGTTTTATGCGTCCAGTTTAACCAGTCCTCAAGAAAAATATCCCAGATACTTGGTAATGCTGCGATGCTGAGTAATGTATCTATACCTTCTGGTATTGCAATTTCCTGACGGGCTCTATTCCAGGTGTTGAGGATATTCTCTGCGTATAAAAGAAATTTCTTTCCGGCAGTTGTCAGTTCAATATTATTTCGATCGCGAGTAAATAAACGTTGTCCTAACTCGTTTTCAAGTTGTTTGATGCGAGCGCTCACTGCTGATTGACTGATAAAAAGGTTGTTTGCCGCGCGTCCAAAATGCCTCGAGCGGTTTACTTCAAGGAAAGCTTTGAGTAGTCCTGCGTCCATTAATGTGTTTTCTCAATCAGAGTTACTTATGGATTCATAGGTGAATTATAGATGGCCATGTTAATCGAAAAAAGTGATTGTGACATACCGTTTTTTTCATTTTACTGAAGGATATTATTGTTATAAAAAAGCTCTTGTTTCTACTGCTTATAGTGAGCAATAACTGAACAAATAACTTTTTACATTCACAACGAGAAATAACTACATGAAAACTTCAGCTTTACTACTATTAGTCTCATTCGCAACAGCAATAAGCACAGTGAATGCAGATGAATTATCAACCAGTATTGATGACTACAAAGCATATTGTACTGAACAGGCCGAGTTGGCTGGCATTGAAGATGCGAATGAATTAAAGCAATATATAAAAGAATGCGTCGAAAGCTATACTGGAGGTGCCGGCGAATAACAGCAAACATAAGGTTGTTAGAATGGCTTTGCTGTGAGGCATTCGTCGTTTAATTGTTTAAAAAAACCCGGTCCTGACCGGGTTTTTTTATGTTTATATAGCTATATCCAATTACCGCTTTAGTGAAGAATGATGAAAAATAATATGTTCGATTCATTAAGACAGATTATTCAGGAGGTAAATGATGCGTCTGATCTGAAGCAGGCGCTTAATATTGTTGTTCAGCGTACCCGAGAGGTCATGCGAGTCGACGCTGTTTCGGTCTATTTTCGAGATGAGAGTACCAATCAATTAGTATTGATGGCAACCGATGGTTTAAATCAGCTAGCTATAGGCAAGATCAGGTTTGACCTGGGTCAGGGGCTTGTTGGGCTGGTGCTTGATAGTGCTAAGCCGCTCAATATAAAGGATGCACATGAGCACCCAAACTATCGTTTTGTGACAGAAACGGGTGAAATTTCATTTCATGGGTTTCTCGGCGTACCCATTATTCAGCACCGTCATGTGCTTGGAGTGTTGGTGACTCGTCGCACCGAAAAACGACGATTTTCTGCGAATGGAGAAACTTTCCTGGTAACACTGGCTGCGCAACTGGCTGGAGCAATTTCACACGCAGCTAAAATGGGTGAGTTAAACAGCTTGCTTGATGGTGTCAGCGGCAATTCATTTAACATGAAAGGTTTGAGTGGATCATCGGGGATTGCTATAGGTGAGGCATTCGTTGTTTTTCCGCCTGCCAGCCTGGATGCTGTGCCTGATAATGCCATTACGGAAGATGAGGTGGGCGAGCAGGTAAATTCATTTTTTGAGGCAGTAAACAATGTGGAGCGTGAATTTAAAGCGCTTTCTCTACGAATGCAAGGTGCTGTATCAAAAGAAGAGTTAGCATTGTTTAATGTGTTTTTGCTGATGCTGAAAAGTGATTCACTAATAGACGCTACCGTTAATCGGATCAAAGCAGGACAGTGGGCGCAAGGTGCTTTGCGGGAGACTATTGCTGAATATGTTAAACAGTTCGATGCTATGGAGGATGCATACTTACGAGAGCGTGCCGTTGATATAAAAGATCTGGGGCGACGTATTTTGATGCATTTGCAGTGTCAGCAGACAACTACCAGGGAAATAACAGGTCCGGTTGTTCTTGTCGGCGAAGAAGTGACGGTCTCACAGTTTGCAGAGGTTCCGTTACAGCATCTTGTTGCAATCATTTCAAAGAGAGGTTCTTCTCTATCGCATGTCGCTATACTCTCTCATGCATTAGGTATTCCCTCCGTAATGGGAATAGACAGTTTGCCAGTAAACCGTATTAAGGGGCAGCAGATAGTCGTTGATGGTTATACTGGACAAATCTATGTTAAGCCTTCGCAAACAATTCTGGATGAATTTCATCGCTTAATCACTGAAGAACAGGCGCTTGATGCTGAACTAAAAGAATTAATTGATGAGCCATCAGAAACGCTCGATGGTGTTCACATCCCGTTATATGTTAATACGGGGTTGCTGTCGGATATTTCACCTTCATTAAAAAGTGGTGCAGAGGGGGTAGGCCTGTATCGTACAGAAATACCTTTTCTTATGCGTGATGGCTTCCCGGGTGAAGATGAACAGGCGCAGATTTATCAGCAGGTGCTACAGGGTTTTTCTCCGCGCACCGTAACTTTTCGTACATTGGACATAGGTGGAGATAAAGCTTTGCCGTATTTTCCGGTTGTTGAGGATAACCCGTTTCTGGGTTGGCGAGGTATACGCATCATGCTCGATCATCCGGAAATATTCTTAACGCAAATCAGGGCCATATTAAAAGTTAATATTTACCAGAATAATTTACGTTTGATGCTGCCAATGATCAGTGATGTTGGCGAAGTGGATGAAGCTATTGGTTTAATTAGAAAAGCATATAAAGAATTAACTGATGAAGGCATGGATATTCCATATCCGGTTATTGGTTTAATGATAGAAGTGCCTTCCGCAGTTTATCAAATGGACGCTTTAGCCCGGCGCGTTGACTTCTTTTCTGTCGGCAGTAATGATCTGACTCAATATTTACTGGCTGTGGATAGAAATAACAAACAGGTGGCCGAGCTATATAATTGTTTGCACCCGTCAGTTTTAAAATCAATTCAGCAGGTGGTGAATATTGCTCACAAATATAATAAACCTGTCAGTGTGTGTGGTGAGATGGCGGGTGATCCCGCTTCGGCGCTGGTACTTGTTGGTTTGGGTGTTGATAGTTTAAGCATGAGCGTGGGAAGTTTGCTAAGAGTGAAATTAGCAATAAGATCGTTTACGCAAAAGCAGATAAAACATATGTGCAGTAAATCATTAGAGATGGAGAGTGCCGGTGAAATTCGTCTGTTAGTTAATGAAGCGTTGGAAGGTGCAGGCATTGGCGGATTAATGAGAGCAGGTAAATGATTAAATTATAATTATTAATTTGTACTGAAAAATGAGCCAAATATAGCAAACTCTTACATTAGTTATTGAGCCGCTGGAACCGACTGATGCTTTGAATGCATTTATCATAATTAGTACAAATAAGATCAACGTGTGAAATGCTAGTCCGGTTCCAGGCAAGCAGGGTAGGTTCAGCTGCGAACAGGAATCCAGGATCATTTAAATCAGACATGACGTTATTGTCCTGATGTTTTGCTCTCGGGCAGAAAATCCACTGCTGTCCCGTTACACTAAGTTAAGCTATATTTGCATGACCGGACATAACCGGGCACAGTTGGCAACGACACACCGTAAACCGTCCATGGATGGCGACCCCGTATCCTGAGCACACGCATGTGAAAGTCCACGGTATGCTCGGATGCCGCGTCCCTGCGGCGTGACGGTCTCATGCCAACGGGTCCGATTCCATATCCTCTAACAGTTAACGTGACAGCAGTGGATTTTATTTGTTTAAAGTGTACTATACAAAATACCAGTTCAAGTTTAAGCCGCTTTCAGCTTCAGCTGCCCTGGGCCGTTTCCTGGTAAATGTGAATATCTCGCTGCGGGAAAGGTATTGAGACACCTTCTGCATCAAACCGGCGTTTTACTTCGCGGGTAATATCCCAGTAGACATCCCAGTAGTTCTCAGGTTTAACCCATGGGCGACAGATAAAGTTAACCGATGAGTCAGCGAGCTCATGAAGTTTTACGATCGTTTCCGGTTCTTCCAGGATCAGTTCATTTCCGCTTACGATTTCTTCCAGTATCCTCTGTGCCTTATCAATATCATCGTTATAACCTATGCCGAATACCAGGTCGACACGACGTTGTGTAATACCGGTAACGTTGGTAATGACATCACCCCAGACCGAATTGTTAGGCACAATCACAAGCTGGTTATCAGGTGTTCTCAACTGTGTTGACAGCAGGTTCATCGACTCGACTTTGCCAAGGACCCCCGCCACTTTAATGGTATCGCTTATATCAAAAGGGCGATAAGCCAGCATAAGAATGCCGCTGGCAAAATTACTCAGTGAATTCTGTAATGCGAAGGCGATAACAAATCCGGCGGCTCCGATGATGGCGAGTACTGGTCCAATATTAATTTCCAGTGCTGACAGGCCGATAAAAAAACCGATGAAAAGAGTGAGGCGGCGTGTAGCCATCACCAGGAACTTTCGTAGCAACGATGAGGAGCCCCTGGATTTTGAGAAAACTTTTTCAGTGGCTTTGCCGGTAATAATCGACAGCAGATAAAACACGGCAATAATAACGATAAACTGGACAATATTGAAAACCCAGCGTAGGCCGCCCTCGACTGACATCAGCCACCCGGTAATGGTCGTCCATGTAGCGCTGGCATCAGTAACATCAACCTTGATTCCTGAAACAGCTTTAATATAAGTATCATACTCCTTGATGTCACCGCCTTTGGCTTCGTACTCTTTCAAGACAACGTTGAAGCGGTCTATAAGTGCTGTTCTTTGTGCCATCAGACCGGTTACATGTTTGTCCAGTGCGGTCTTGATATCGGCTTTTGCTTCTTTAGATTTGTCTGCCGGGGTAATAATCTTGCCTTCATCCTTTGCCTTGCTTGTTGCATCTGCAATCGCTTTTTGAACTGAAGTGTCCTGAGTGGATTTCTTTTCGACTGCTTTCGCCTCCTGCAGAGCTTCTTTGGCTTCCTTGTCTGCCGTTTTTGCCTGTTCACTGTCGGCACTTTCTTTTGCTTCCTTTATATCCTCTAATGTCGCTTCAATTGCTTTTGCCTTTTTTATTTCCTGTTTCTTGTAAAATGCAGCTACTTTGGCATTACTGATTTCTGTAACCTTTTCCTGCAGTAGTAAAACCCATGCCTGCGCTTCGGCTTCGAGCTCGCACTTGGTCAGTGGGTCAACACGAAGTGCCAGTACTTCAACGGGCACCGTGGCATCAACATTCGTTACTGTCTTGATGTCTTTGGGGCAGTCAGCGGCAAAAGCACTAGTCGACATAATAACCAGGGCAATTGTTGACAACAGTAACCAGTTAAAGGTCAAAAGATTATTTTTCATTAAGTTGAAACTCCGCCAGGATTTTTATTCTTCAATTGCTCACCACAAGATCAACATATCACATGACATGGCATAAAAAAACAAAATAGTTAAACATAGCTATGCTTAATATAATGAACTAATAAATATATTAATGCTATCGGTATTGTTGCATAAATAAATATTTCCTATACTCAGCTCAGCTGTATTAAACTTGCTGTATGACGCTTACCGAACTTCGTTACATAGTTGCTGTTGCACGCGAACACCATTTTGGTCGCGCGGCAAAGAGTTGCCATGTAAGCCAGCCCACACTGAGTGTGGCGATTAAAAAGCTTGAAGATGAATTACGGGTAGCAATATTTGAGCGTGGTAGTAACGAAGTAACTTTGTCCCCCATCGGTGAGCGCATCGTGCAGCAGGCCCAGCAAACACTGGAGGCTGCAGACAGCATTAAGCAGATGGCTCTGCATGGCAAGAACCAGCTTGCAGGTCCGTTACGAATTGGCGCCATTCATACCATTGGGCCTTATCTGTATCCCGAGCTGATCCCACTACTGCGTAAGGCGGCGCCAGAGATGCCGCTGGTGGTCGAAGAAAACTTCACTGCTGTACTAACAGAGAAACTTAAACATGGTGAGCTGGACTTTATTATTATTGCGCTGCCATTCAAAGAGCAGGGTATTGTGACGCTACCGTTATATGAGGAGCCATTTGTTGTCCTGTTGCCCGCAGCACATACGCTTACCTCACGCAAAACGATTAATTCTAAATTACTCGAAGAAGAAAATGTTTTGTTGTTAGGCCAGGGGCATTGTTTTAGAGATCATGTGCTAGCGGCATGTCCTGCCTGTATTCCCAAGCCTGGCCTTGAAGGTGATTTGCCGCATACCGTTGAAGGTAGTTCACTGGAAACGATTCGACACATGGTGGTTTCCGGGCTTGGCGTAACCGTATTACCGTGTACAGCAGCCGGGGCACACTCTTACTCGCAGCGACTGCTATCAATTCGCCGCTTTAGCAATCCAGTGCCGTCTCGAACCGTGGCTTTAGCCTGGCGAGTGTCTTTTCCCCGTCCTAAAGTTATCGATGTTATCAATACAGCTGTGCGTGACTGTAATTTAAGCTGCGTAAAATTTACCAGGAAATCGTAACTAATAAATTAGGCTTGCATGCTATTAATATAAGAATAGCTGCCTTTGGCGGTGTGTAAGTTGAAGGCGTTGCAAAGTGAGCAGCTTATACTTCTTATGCGATCTTTTACTTTTTTTATGCTAAATATCTTACCTGGTGTTGCTGGCAAACAATGATTGACGCGCAACCTCCATTAGTGCCGATACAACGGGATGTAAAACTCTGCGTTCAACAGAAATAGCATAAAAATGTTCTTTCACCTCATCAGTTCGACCTATACAGACTGCTCGATATTGTGTCTCAACTTCTGCCTCGATAGCAGCAGGTGCAATAAAAACCCCCGCGCCTTCCTGCCCAAAAACCTTCATCAGTGCGCTATCATCAAACTCTGCAATAACACGTGGGTAAATGCGAAGCTTGTCTAACCATTGATCAATGCCAGAACGCAGCTGATTATCACTACTTGGTAATAGTAATGGCGCTCTATCCAGACATTGTGGGAAATCACCTGTTAAATTTTTCTTTAACTTTTCTGTGGCAAAAAAGCTGACGCCGCACTGACCTAGTTTATGGCTAAATGCTCTGGCACTAACGGTTGAAGGGACTGGTCGGTCTGCCAGTACTAAATCAAGACGATGTACCGCCAGTTCAGCCAGCAAAGTATCCAGACTCGACTCTCTGCAGATCATGCGCACCGGTTCTGGCATTTTTAGCGCAGGCTCAAGGATGCGATGCGCAATTGATTTTGGAACCACATCGACCACACCAACTCTTAATATCTGAGGCAGGTTAGCAGGTAGCTGATGTATTAATTCTTCCAGCTCACCGCCCAGCGAGAAAATTTCATCAGCATAGCTCAATACCAGCCTTCCTGTTTCAGTGAGCTCCAGGTTACGCCCCACCCGAGAAAACAGGCTAATTCCCAGATGATTTTCCAGCAAGCTCAGTTGCCCACTGATGGTCTGTGGCGTCAGATGTAACTTTTCGCTGGCACGTGCAATGCTGCCCTCTTTAGCTACCACCCAGAAATAGTGCAGATGTTTATAGTTAACCATAGTGATTTCAATACTTCGTATTTTTCGATTATTATAACAATTATATTCGACTTTTCATGAGTATGAAACATGCTTAGTATATTTCTTAGATCGTATTTATAACATTACAACAGAGGTTACTATGCACATTGATATTCAATCACGCGGGTTTTCTTTAACCAATGCGCTACTTGCATATTCTCAACGGCGAGTACATTTTGCCATGGCTTACATTAGTGGCCATGTGAATCGGGTTGTTATCCGTTTATCTGACATCAACGGGCCACGAGGTGGTACTGACAAATGCTGCCGTATACAGGTGTCTCTGTCTGGTATACCTGATGTGGTGGTAGAAGATACTGAAGTTGATATGTATGCCGCAATCGATCGTGCAATCGATCGTGCAAGACGTACCGTAGTGAGAAAAGTTGATCGACAGCTAACGTTACTCAGGCAGCGTGAGCCGCTTGTATTAGATGCAGAGTAGACAGGCTATTTAGTTAACCGGCCATTTAAATAACTTAGAGGTAATAATCATGAGCAATACTGTAACTACAATTGAAAGCCAGAACCGGGCATCAACGTTTGCCGCTAATAAGGTAATACGTAACACCTACTCACTGTTATCCATGACCCTGATGTTCAGCGCGGTGACTGCGGGCGCTTCAATGGCACTAAACTTACCCCATCCTGGGTTGTTACTCACACTAGGCGGTTATTTTGGCCTGTTATTTTTAACATCAAAATATCGAGACACTGGTTTGGGACTGGCGTTCGTCTTTGCCCTGACTGGATTCATGGGCTACACCCTGGGTCCAATTCTTAATAGTTATATGGCCCTGTCTAATGGTAGTCAAATTGTGATGACGGCCATGGGCGGTACAGGTGCTATCTTCCTTGGTTTGTCGGGTTATGCGTTGACCTCGCGAAAAGACTTTAGCTTCATGGGCGGCTTCCTGCTTACTGGTATTCTGGTGGCATTTTTAGCGGGTCTGGGTGCAATGTTCTTTGAAATGCCTGGCTTGTCGCTAGCGGTATCTGCCATGTTTGTTTTACTTATGTCGGGTCTTATATTGTATGAAACCAGTAATATAATTCACGGTGGCGAAACCAATTACATCATGGCAACCGTTACCTTGTACGTATCTATATTTAATCTTTTTACCAGCCTGTTACATCTGCTGGGTTTTATGGGCGGTGATGAATAACGCTATTACTCAAATAACACACGAAAATAGGCTGCTATAAATTTCTCTACATCTAGCAATAGATGTAGAGAAATCCAGTGGCTTAACCAGAGGCTTAATATGAGCAACAAAACCTGCACAATAAACCGTCCAATCCCCGATCATAAACCACGGCCCATGATCGACCTGTTGGTGAGTATTATTATTCCCTCAGCAATCCTGATGAAACTTAGCGGTGCTGATGATTTGGGTGCTAGTGGCGCACTTATCGCAGCACTTGCATTCCCCCTGGGCTGGGGGTTGTTCGAATTATTCAGGTATAAAAAATACAATTTTATTGCACTGCTTGGTTTGATCAGCGTATTACTTACTGGCGGCATAGGGTTGCTGAAATTAGACCCGCAATGGCTAGCCATTAAGGAGGCAGCTGTTCCGGGGTTAATCGGTATCGCAGTATTAATATCCACCTATACACGTTATCCATTGATCAAAACCCTGCTCTATAACCCGCGTATTATAAATACAGGAAAGATACAACAAAAAATCAATGAATATGACAATAACAGAGCATTTGAGAGCCGTTTACAGAATGCGACTTACTGGTTGAGTGCGACCTTTCTTTTTTCCGCGGTAATGAATTATGTTCTTGCCAAATGGATCGTCACTTCACCTGCCGGTAGCGCCGCGTTCAACGAGGAACTCGGGCAGATGACGCTACTCAGCTATCCGGTGATTGCCATCCCTTCGACAATAATGATGATGGCTATTTTTTATTTCTTATGGCGAACAATTCATGGTATGACCGGACTCACCCTGGATGAGATATTCGTAACAAACAAATTAAAGGAAGAACATAAACGTGTATCTAATTAAGCGATGCTCTACGTTATTGTTCAGCACAGTGCTTTAAGGAGAAAATATCCATGCCATTAGTCAATATGCGAGACATGCTTGCCCATGCTTACGATAATAGTTATGCAATAGGCGCGTTTGATCTCGTCAGTCTTGAGTTTTTAGAAGGCATCATGGATGCCGCTGAACGCTGCCGTGCACCTGTAATATTAAGTTTGGCAGAATCCCATTTTGATTTCTTCGACTTCGAACTCATCATGCCTGCAGTAGAAACAGCTGCACGACGTGCTTCAGTGCCTGTAGCGATTCATCTGGATCACGGCGAGAGTTTTGATTCTGCAGTTAAAGGAATCAATCTAGGCTGCAATGGAATTATGGTCGATTCTTCACATAAAACGATTAGCGATAACATAGAAATCACGCGCACTATCGTAGACATGGCACATTCGTGTGGTGTTCCTGTAGAGGGTGAGCTCGGTTACGTGCCCGGTGTTGAAGGTGAAGACGCAGAACGTCACCCTGGCGAAATTGCGTATACCACCGTTGCCGAAGCCAAAGATTATGTTGCACAAACGGGAATAGATTTTTTGGCAGTTTCTATTGGCACCGTGCATGGACGGATGCAAGGTGAGCCTAAACTTGATTTTCAACGCCTGCAAAAAATCAATGAAATGCTTGGCATTCCTTTAGTTATTCATGGCGGCACGGGTTTAAGTGATGAACAATTTAGACAATTAATTGTTAATGGTGTCAGTAAAATCAACTATTACACATCACTTGCAGGTATTGCTGGAATGCGCATACGCGAAAATGTTTCTACATCGAATCAATATGGATACACTGGTTTAACTGCGGGCATAAAAGACAGTATCGGTTTCGAAGTAGAGCGTTGCATACGGCTCTGGGGTAGTGCCGATCGTGCTGATGAACTTCTCACGTTATGCACGCCATGGACACCAGTGGAACACGTCATAATTTATAATGTTGATGGCATCACTGATCATCAAGCCACTGCTATGATGAGGAAAGGCCAGGAGATACTTGGCGCTATCCCTGGTGTACGTGAAGTAATTACTGGAAGAGCTATAACAAGCGATGCAAAATATTGCTATACATGGTTAATTCGTTTTTGCCACAGCGATGTAATCGACAGTTACCGAAATCATCCTAAACATGTCGATTTTGCTGATACCTTATTCAGACCTGTTGCCGGAGAACGTATTAGTATTGACTATCAAATATCTTAAGCTGAAACTGGTTGTCGTTAAAGTTGCACATAACTGGACATGAGATCGGTTTAATGAAAAGAACAGTCAAGCAGGAATATATTGCGCCCTGGGAAAAAGCTTTTGATCGGGTGCTATCGCCACTGGAAGACTTCATTCACCGTCAAACGACCAGTGGCATTCTACTCATGCTTTGTGCCGTTGTTGCAATCTATATTGCCAACAGTCAGTGGAGTGAAGCTTATCATCACCTGTTAGCGATACCATTCACTGTTGGCATACCGGGATTCCAGTTATCTAAATCGCTACATCACTGGATTAATGATGGCTTGATGGCTGTGTTTTTTTTCGTCATTGGTCTTGAACTAAAACGTGAAATTTTAGTAGGTGAACTCGCTACTTTAAAACTGGCGATGTTGCCCATTGTTGCTGCTGTCGGTGGCATGCTGGTTCCAGTTCTTATTTACATAAGTTTTAATCCAGAAGGGCATACCTTAAATGGCTGGGGTGTGCCAATGGCAACCGATATTGCTTTTGCTTTAGGTGCATTAGCCCTCCTTGGTAAACGTATCCCCAAAAACTTGCTGACTTTTCTGATAGCGCTGGCCATTGTAGATGACCTTGGGGCTGTCATGGTGATAGCGTTGTTCTATACAGAGACGTTAAATACCTTTGCCCTGACAATGGTTGCCGCTACCATAGTATTACTGGTTGCGTTTAATCTTGGTGGCATTCGCCGCGCCACACCTTACATTTTACTAGGGGTGGTACTCTGGATAGCCATGCTAAAGAGTGGTGTCCACGCAACGCTCGCAGGTATTTTTCTCGCCTTCACTATTCCAATGCGGCCGAAATATGACCCTGGCCGATTCCTGTTGCAGATTAATGAAATGGTTCAGCAGATCAAACATACCTACAAACGAAATGAAAACATTGTTACAAATGATGAGCTTCGCTCCCGTGTTCGAGCACTGGGAGAAGGTGTGCTCCTGGTACAGGCTCCCGCTCAGATCATGGAACGTAAAATGCACATACCGACGGCTTATTTTATAATTCCTGTTTTTTCTTTAGCTAATGCTGGTGTTCCCATTGACTGGTCATCTTTCGGCAGTGTCGTTTCTCACCCGGTTGCAATAGGAATAACGGCGGGCCTGGTCGTCGGTAAATTAATCGGCATTGCAGGGTTTTCCTGGCTTGCGGTAAAAATTGGCATTACCTCTCTTCCAAATGGTTTAAATTTCAAACACATTATAGGTGCTGCACTAATGGGCGGTATCGGTTTTACTATGTCGATATTCATTGCAGAGCTAGGCTTTGCGCATTCTGCAGAAGACCTGCTTATGGCAAAGACCGGTGTTCTTTTAGCTTCAGTCCTGGCCGGGGTTTCTGGCTTTATCTGGTTGTTTGTTACCGCTAAAAAATAAGGCATAACTAAAGCAGAATATTTAATAAGATTATTTAACCGCTGTATTCAGTTAAATATGTTGCCTGAATAAACTTTAAAAATTCTGCTTAATTCAGGCTCTCCTCAAGTTAATCAATGCTCTGCACCTTGTCTGTGATGTCTGGTCAGACAATATTTGCGCGGGCGTTATCTCTCTTTTTTGCTGTAACCCTTAATAATAAAGAGAATTCTGGATAAATATCTTTGCTCAGACACATCGTATATTTCGAATATTACAGCAATAATGTTCGACTTTTTATTTTAACAGGATGAGTCTATTCTAGCTTCAACGATCACCCTGAGCGAAACAACAGAGACTAAAATGCAAATTCATCATTCGAACAGGTAGTTTTTCCATGGCAGGTGCAGCTAGCTAAAGAGCGCGGTCATGGTTACCATCGCCAACAGTCAAGGGCTGCGTTTAGAAATACCCTGATAATAAATTAACTTAATTGAGATTGATGAAGAAATTTGTCAAAAATATTGTCCAGCGACCACAGTTTGAGAGTTCAATCATTGCCCTCATTCTGCTCAATGCCGCGATCCTCGGGCTGGAGACAGTTCCTGCACTTGTGTCGCACTACGGCAACTGGTTTGAGCTTGGCCACCATCTTATTCTTACGGTGTTCATCATCGAGGCCGTTCTCAAGATTGTCGCTGTCGCCCCGCGCCTCAAACTGTACTTCGGTGACGGCTGGAATCTATTCGACTTCAGTGTAATACTGCTGGCTCTGATACCCGCTACCGGTGAGTTGGCCATCATTGCACGTCTTGCCCGCCTGCTGCGGGTACTGCGCCTGATTTCCACTATTCCTGCAGGAAGAATGAACACGGCCGATTATTGTAAATATCTTTGGCTGCCGGAGATGTTCATGAGCCCATAGTTTTTTCATGAATTGTTGCCATAGTAAGACCAGGTTTAATAATAGCTCTCGTGACCGCTATCAAAGCTGCCATTAGCGCAAAAATACTTACAGTTAAATTCTGAACAAAAAACGGACATTTGTGCCCATTGGAATTACATTGATGTATCATCGGAAAATGTATTTAATCACAATCCCTATGACAGACTCATGTTGAAAAAAATACTCCTGACCACAATTGCAGTGTCTCTCCTTATCGGAGCCATCACCCTCGCCAAACTTGGTCAGTTTACGGCGATGGGTGAAGCAGCCCAAAACATGGTGCTACCACCTGAAACTGTTACGGCCATGTTGGTGGAAGACAGACAGTGGGAACAAATGATTATCGCCACAGCGACAGTAACGGCGGTACAGGGTGTCAATGTCAGTGCCGAAACCAGTGGACGGGTAACGCAGATTGATTTTGAATCTGGTTCGCTCGTAAAAAAGGGCGATGTGTTAATCCAACTGGATACAGCCAGCGAAGATGCTCAACTCGCTTCAGCAGAAGCCACCTCTGCATTTGCCGAAGCGAGTCTCACCCGGGTACGTAAGCTCAATAAACAGAACTTAACTTCGCAAGATGCCCTGGACAGTGCTGAGGCGAAAGTAAAGGAGACAGTCGCGGAAGCGCATAACGTAAGCGCATTGATCGCGAAAAAAACGATTCGAGCTCCGTTTTCAGGTCGACTGGGACTGCGACAGGTTAACCTCGGTCAAATCTTACGTGAGGGAGATGCTATCGTGTCCTTGCAGACACTCGATCCGATCTATGTCGATTTTTCGATTCCGCAGAAAACTCTTCTGCGTTTAAAACCTGGTCTGGAAGTACGGGTAACCGTTGATGCCGCACCCGACGTTACCTTTGTCGGTAAGATACTTGCCAGTAACCCTGACGTGGATATCACAACACGTAGTGTAAGAGTGCGTGCAAAGGTTGCGAACCCCGATGAAGCACTACGGACAGGTATGTTTGCCAACGCCTCTGTGGTTATGCCAGAAAAGCAGAAGGTATTGCCGATAATTGCAACTGCCATTGCGTATGCCACTTTTGGTGATTCAGTCTTCGTCATAGAAGAGCAGGAAAACGAACAGTCCGGTGAGACTGAAAAAGTGCTACGTCAACAGTTTGTCCGTCTGGGACAGTCACGTGGTGATTTTGTCGATGTTATCGATGGCCTGAAGGCTGGCGAGACTGTAGTCACCAGTGGCGTATTTAAACTTCGCAGTGGCATGAAAGTCATAATCGATAATACACTGGCACCAAAACCCAGTCTCGACCCACATCCGTCTAATTCCTGAGTTACATCGTCATGGGAAATATTTTTACTGACCTGTTTATCCGGCGCCCGGTGTTAGCGATCGTGGTCAACCTGATTATCCTCATCGCCGGATTTAACGCGTGGAACTCGCTAAGTGTGCGCCAGTATCCACTCAGTGAAAACGCAGCCGTACAAATATCGACCGTTTATGTCGGTGCCAGTGCGAAATTGGTGCGCGGTTTCATCACGACACCACTGGAGCGTGCCATTGGCGCAGCCGAAGGTATCGATTATGTAGAGTCAAAAAGCTTGCAAGGCATCTCAATTATTACTGCCCGGCTCAAGCTCAATTATGATTCAACCAAAGCACTGGCCGACATCTCATCCAAGGTTGATCAGGTGCGAAATGACTTACCCATCGAGGCTCAGGTTCCTGCAATCAGTGTACAGTCGGCCGATTCGGAATTCGCAGCGGCTTATCTGAGCTTCTCATCTGATATCCTTTCGCAGGAACAGATAACCGACTATCTCGACCGTGTGGTGCAGCCGCGTCTTGCCGCAGTCACCGGCGTGCAACGCATCGAAATCTTCGGTGCCCGTACCTTTGCTATGCGCGTCTGGCTCAAGCCCAAGCGCATGGCGGCATTGGGTATCAGTCCCTCGCAGGTTCAGCAGGCTCTCGCTGCTAACAACTATCTGGCGGCAATCGGCAGCACCAAGGGCGCACTGGTACAAACCAAATTAGCCGCGAACACCGATCTTCACAGTGCCGAAGAATTCCGCCGTCTGGTCATCTATCAGAAAGATGACATCATCGTGCGTCTGCAAGATATTGCAGATGTCGAACTGGGTTCCGAAGACTACGACACACTGGTGCGTTATTCAGGACAGACAGCGGTATTTGCTGGTGTATTCCCACAGCCCAATGCCAACATCATCGAGGTAATCGATGGTGTGCGTGTCGAACTCGACAAGTTGCAACATGACCTGCCCGCTGGTCTTGATGCCAGCATCGGTTACGATTCTTCGGCCTACGTCAGTGATGCTATCAACGAGGTGACTAACACCTTGATCGACACCCTGCTGATTGTGATAGTGGTGATCTTCCTGTTCCTCGGCTCGTTTCGCTCAGTACTGATTCCGGTGATGGCAATCCCGGTTTCGCTGATCGGAGGCATCTTTTTGATGCAGGCGTTTGGCTTTACACTCAACCTGCTAACACTGCTAGCCATCGTGCTTTCAGTCGGACTGGTGGTCGACGATGCCATCGTCGTGGTCGAAAACGTCGAGCGGCATCTGCGCGAAGGTCGCACGCCACGTGAAGCCGCCATGCTCGGTGCACGTGAACTGGTTGCACCGGTAATCGCCATGACCGTCACTCTGGTAGCGGTGTACATTCCTATTGGCTTGCAGGGTGGCCTGACGGGTGCGCTATTTCGCGAGTTTGCATTTACTTTAGCTGGTGCCGTGACCATATCCGGCATCGTTGCACTGACGTTGTCACCGACCATGTCCGCCCATATGTTGCGCAGCGCAGAGGATGAAGAGCGCGGCCTGACCGGTTGGCTTAATCACCGTTTCGACAGACTGCGAATCGCTTACGGACATGCCCTCGGCACGACACTCGCCGCCCGCCCAGCCGTTTACCTGGTGTGGCCGTGGTCAGCCTGTGCACTATTCCGATGTTCATCATGTCACCTAATGAACTAGCGCCATCCGAAGATCAGAGTGTGCTGTTCGGTATCATCAATACCTCTGCCAATGCCACCACAGACCAGAACGCGGTCTATTCGAAAGCGGCCGAAGAGGTAATGCTCGAAGTACCGGAAACCGCACTCACCTTCCAGCTTCTATTTCCACCGTCCATCGGGGCCTCGATTGGTGCCGATGGTTTCAGCGGTATGGTAGTAAAACCCTGGGCCGAACGCGATCGAACTGTGGCTCA
>CAWDMF010000030.1:0-19910 GCA_963803185.1 uncultured Gammaproteobacteria bacterium
TGTTGCAGCAGCTTTTTCTTTTTCTTTTGCTTCAGTTTCAGCAGGCCGCTTTATCTCTTTTGGGGTCGCTGCCTCGTCAGCATATAACACAGTTGAGGTCAGCAAGAAAGCAAAGACTAAGAAAGCGCCGGATTTTCTCATTTTTTTCACAGCATAAGTCTCACTATTACCCTTAGATGCACTCGCACCAGCATCCAGGGACATAAAAAAGCAACGTATTGACGTTGCTTTAGATAATTCTGATTAATATTACAGAATAATGATGATGGATCATACCACCCTGACATTATTCACAGGTGGAGTTTGCCCGGATACTTGCCGGCGCATGTTCGATATACTTCTGGCAATAACAACGGTGCTCACCTTTACGCCAGTTCTTATCACACAACTTAAGCATTTTTTGTGTGATTTCGTCATTGAGTTGTGCCTGCTTGATTTTACTGGCAGCGATAGCCGCTGCTTCCAGCTGTAACTTTTCTTCCTGCTTACGTTTTTCAGCTAGTGCTTTCTGTTTTCTCTGTTCCTGCAATTTTCGCTGGCGCACTCTTTCTGCTGCCTTCTCAGCGGCTGTGGCTGCGGTTATAGCAGCTGACTTTTGTTGTTTGGCTTTTTCCTGCTTAACTAAGCTAATCACCCGGGTTTCAGCCTTTATTTTTGCCGGCTCATTGCCACAATCATATTCTACTGGCTTTATATTGTTGTACTTAGCTGGTGGTATAGCCCAGCAGTTCTTATTAATTTCTTTTACGGCCGGTTTTGGCGGAGCCACAACAGCAACAGCTTCAACTTTTGCATTCAATAGCAGATACATATCTTTGAAATCACTAATATCGTAATTCAGGTCAAGCGGCGTTCTAAAAGGACTGAGTTTTATGGAAAGAGTTTTACCCTTTTGCAGTGACAACAATGTCTCTTTATTCAACGACATTATAAAACTCCCTGCATTACCATCTATAGTGCAGACATTATTCTTCACGGTTAAACCTTGTTGTAAAAACCGATCATGGCGCTGCTGATTATTTAAACACCATTTAAATAACGGAATCTGCATACCATCGATTGTCACATCTTCAATTTCAAGCTGACTGAACTTTTTAGCAACAACACCTTTCTCATCATTACTGATAATCAACTTAAGCTGTTTATTATCATACTGTAAATGGTAATAACTTCCCTTTTTATCGCTTGCTGATTTTGTCGCCAGAACTAATTCTTTATCAATGTTCCAACTGAACTCTTTTCCAATATTCAATACTTCACTTTTAGCAAAGGGATTATCACCGCTGTTTGCAGAAACATGAAAACTGAATAGACACAGTACAATAAAAGAGAAAAAAACCCGGTTAAGCATAAAACTTTCCCAGATTATTTTCACCCAGCACTAATTGGCTTGTAATAGAATGACTTACCATGATTTGCAAACGACTATTGAAGCTACCGATACAGACTCCTTGATTTCTTTAATGATAAATCTATAGCACAATATCAACGAATTTCAGCTTTGTATAACAAAATGGCACAAAAACGACCCGTCTTCAGGCTAGCCCGAAAATCTCATAGGAGCGCTAAAAATTTGATTTAACACTATGATTGTTAATAAAAAATAGTGGTAAATTAAAGAAATACACTATGTCCCTGTCAACACTCGGCAATTGCTCCTCGACCTGACTCACTGACTGATTTTATATAATATACCCCATTGCCTGCATTCCTATAAAATATCCAGGCTGACACAGGAGCAATTCAGATGACGACTATTATTCTAAACGGCGAAAACAAACAAATAGATAACAACACAAATATTGAGCAACTTCTACTAAGTCTGGATTTAGCCAATAAACGGCTGGCTGTGGAAATTAATCAACAGATTATTCCGCGTAGTCACTTCAGCAGTCACACGCTCAATGAACTGGATAAAGTCGAAATTGTACAGGCCATCGGCGGCGGCAGTGGTAACCGTTTTTAACCTTACTTACCTGTCAAAATTAGTCCCGCACTACTTCACAGGCTTTAAAATCAAGTACAATAGCCCGCTCAAATTTATCAATGCTTAATAATACTTACTACGGTCCAATTTATAATGTCTCACACGAAACCTGATCAGCCGCTGGTGATTGCCGGTAACACCTATACTTCACGCTTATTAGTCGGCACTGGCAAATATAAAGACAATGAAGAAACACGCCTTGCGCTGGAAGCAAGTGGTGCCGAAATTATCACCATTGCTATTCGACGAACAAACATCGGCCAACACCCGGACCAGCCTAATTTACTGGATGTTTTGCCACTTGATAAATACACACTGTTACCGAATACCGCGGGCTGTTACACGGTTGAGGATGCGGTAAGAACCTGCAAACTTGCCCGTGAACTGCTTGGCGGCCACAAACTGGTAAAACTTGAAGTACTGGGTGATGAAAAAACTCTGTTCCCTGACACCATTGAAACTCTGAAAGCCGCACAAATCCTGGTAGATGATGGTTTTGATGTCATGGTCTATACCAATGATGACCCGCTGATCGCCAAAGAACTGGAAAACATCGGCTGCGTTGCAGTTATGCCATTAGCAGCACCGATCGGATCAGGCCTGGGTATTCGCAACCCATATAATATTCTGACCATTGTTGAAAATGCCAGCGTTCCTATTCTGGTCGACGCAGGTGTTGGCACCGCTTCAGACGCCGCCATAGCAATGGAACTCGGCTGTGATGGCATATTGATGAATACCGCCATTGCAGCGGCGCAAAATCCAGTGCTGATGGCATCTGCCATGAAAAAAGCCATTGAGGGTGGTCGCGAAGCATACCTCGCCGGGCGCATGCCTAGAAAACGTTTTGCTTCCGCCTCATCACCCATTGACGGGACTTTTTTCTAGCAGGCTATTAAACAAGTCATGCCGACTAAAAACATTCAGAACTTGCAGTCCGCCGACAGGCCGCGGGACAAAAACATAGAAAATCGCCGCCCCATAAGAAGTTTTGTATTACGCCAGGGCCGTGTCACCAATGCACAACAACATGCAATGGATGAGCACTGGCCGAGCTATGGCATTGATTTTTCTGAACAGGCCTTATCATTTAATAAACTGTTCCATAACCAGAATGAGGTTATTGTTGAAATTGGCTTTGGCAATGGCGAATCATTACTGCAACAGGCAAAAAATCAGTCCGAATATAACTTTATCGGCATCGAAGTACACGGCCCGGGAGTCGGTCATTTAATACACCTTGCCAACAGTGAAAACATTCATAATATCAAGATTATTCGTCACGATGCAGTTGAAGTATTAAAACACCAGCTTGCCGACAATTCACTAAAGCAGCTACAACTCTTTTTTCCAGACCCATGGCATAAAAAACGTCACCATAAACGACGTATTATCAATCGCGCATTTATCCAGCTTGTCCATAAAAAATTAAAAACCGGTGGTTTTTTTCATATGGCGACAGACTGGCAGCATTATGCAGAGCAAATGCTGACAGAAATGGACAATGCAGAAGGTTTTCTAAATACATCTGGCAGCGGAAATTACGCAAAAAACCAGGGAGCACGCTGTGAAAGCAAGTTCGAGCGCCGTGGACTTAAGCTGGGCCACGGTGTCTGGGATTTGATCTACGAAAAACAGCAATCCTGAAAGACATAGCCCAATCTTTGTAAGATTAAGCTGCATTTAAATTTTAGCACCTGTTTACTCTGTAGCCTTTAAAGCAGAAACAGCCATAACAAGCGGTAAACCTCACATCCCATCAGGCTTATTTTATAATTGCTAAAAAAAGGATACAATAGCGAACTTTTTTCAGCGCAGCACCTGCCACATCAACGGCCTGCCACACAGAATTTTTGTAATTTTAGGAGAATTAAATATGTCTCAGAAACACCCTATTGTTGTAGTCACTGGTTCATCTGGCGCAGGCACATCTACAGTAAAACATGCCTTTGAACAAATTTTTACCCGCGAAAAAATCAACCCTGTAATCATCGAAGGTGACAGTTTTCACCGTTATGATCGCGCCGCAATGAAAGACGCCATGACTAAAGCCGAAGCGGAAAACGACAAAACCTTCAGTCACTTTGGTGCCAATGCAAACCTGTTTGATAAGCTGGAAGAGTTGTTCAAAACATACGGCGAATCCGGTGGTGGTCAAAAACGTCTATACCTGCACAGTGATGAAGAAGCCGAGGCATACGAAGGTTTAAATCCTGGCCAGTTCACTCCCTGGGAAGATATCCCTACCGGGTCCGATATTATGTTCTACGAAGGCCTTCACGGCGGCGTTGTTGCAGAGAATGTTGATATTGCCAAACATGTTGACCTGTTAGTTGGTGTGGTGCCAAGTGTCAACCTTGAGTGGATTCAGAAAATTCACCGCGATAATGCTGAGCGTGGTTATACAGAAGAAGTAATTGTTGATACTATTCTTCGACGCATGCATGACTATGTGAAATATATCACGCCACAGTTCTCTCGTACTGATATTAACTTCCAGCGTATAGCGACTGTTGATACCTCCAACCCATTCATCGCACGTGATATTCCTACACCGGATGAAAGCTTTATTGTTATACGTTTCACAGATCCTGATAAATTCAATATAGATTTCCCTGATCTATTAGACATGATCCCTCAGTCATTTATGTCTCGCCGCAACATCATTGTTGTACCGGGCGGCAAAATGGGTTTTGCCATGGAACTGATTCTGACACCTATCATTCACCAGATGATTGAAAAATCCAAATAGATTCAACTCCTTAGCATAAAAAAGGCCAGTTTTTCCCACTACTGCCCAATAAATAATAGAGAGGCATGGATTGGAGTCACCACCTAGACCGTACCCGCAGGGATGCGGATGTTCGAGCCCCCATGGATGGGTTTACGGCGTGTCTTTGGTGGTGACACACAATTCATGTCTCGGTGCCAATGCGCCTAAAACCATTGTTTGCAACCGACATAGATCGGAGGCACCTTGCTGAGACACGCCGTAAACCCATCCATGGGGAATCAGCATTGCATATTTCCATGGAAGGACGGTAAGGGCAATGCAGGCAATTGCCGGAGCAAAACACCTGCCCTGCGGCTGACGGTCTCAGCAAGGTGCCTCCGATCTATGCCTCTAGATATTACTTATCGGGCAGTAGTGGGAAAAACTGGCTTTTCTTACATCCCTGGATAATGGCGAGCCTCCCAGAGATGGTAGTCGACTAAAAATTGTACTTAACTTGCATGTTGTACGGGAAATTACCAATTACCTCAAAAAAATCTATAAAATCAATAGATGGTAATGTGGCACACATAAACTACTGGTAATAACGATATACACCTACTGCTACCTATGCCAACCACTACACTGATTGATTCTCACTGCCATCTTGATTTTGAAGTATTTGATAACGATCGCTCAGAAGTGCTGCAGCGAGCTAAAGATAACAACATAAGTGACATAGTCATACCCGGTACAGAAAAAATTTTCTGGGACAGGATAAAACAGCTTTGTGAAAACAACCCTCACCTTCACGCCTGTTACGGACTACACCCCTACTGGATAAACAATCATAATGAACAGGACATAGAGGCACTGGACACCTATATTGAAACCAGCCATCCGGTAGCACTGGGTGAATGCGGCCTGGATTTCCGCCCACATCAAGCTGATAAAAAAACGCAATTAAATTTTTTTGAAGCTCAGCTAACTATTGCAAATAATCACCGGCTACCCGTTGTCATTCACTCTGTAAAAGCAACAGAAAGCATTATTCAAATGATTAAAAAATTTAAAAACCTGAGCGGCATGATACACAGCTACTCTGGAAGTACTGAACAGGCCAGGCAGCTAATTGATTTGAACTTTTACATCAGCCTGGGAGGAAGTCTAACTTATGATCATGCAAAAAAAATAAAAAAAGTAGCTAGGGAAATACCTTTAACGTCACTATTGCTTGAAACTGACTCACCAGATCAGCCTGATCAAAAACATTCTGGTAAAAGAAATGAACCTTCTTATATCATCAACACGGTTAAAGCCATTTCCGATATAAGAGAAGAGACAGCGAACAGGATTGCTGAACAAACAACAATTAACGCAAAAAAACTGTTTGATATTTAACACTAAAGCAACTTTGATTAACTTTCAGGGCCTGACATCACGTTTCACGAAAGCGCGATTCTCACAGATATAGACCAATGCCAGATTAAAAAATAAACAATTTATTGTGCCACGCGTCTATTTCCAGCGCATAATAAATTTAACGATTCCACCTGGACTCGTCACTTATGTCCTTCATGGTATTTTCAATCCAGTCGAAAACTTCTTTATTAATATCATCCGCACTACGCCCTTTTGTTTCAATAACAGGGCCAATAACCACGCTTATGGTGCCCGGCCATTTTATAAAACTATGTTTCGGCCAGAATTCACCAGCATTATGCGCAATCGGTATAACGGGATAACCACTTTTCTCTGCCAGCAGGGCACCGCCGATTTTATACTTTTGCGTTTTACCCGGCTGCGTGCGTGTGCCCTCCGGGAATAAAATCATCCATTTTCCATCATTCAGTTTTTTTGTACCTTCATCTATCAGCTGTTTAATTGCTACTCTTCCTGTACCGCGATTAATTCCAATAGGGTCCGTCAGCGCTAATGCCCAGCCAAATATCGGTATCCTCATCAATTCCCGCTTAAAAACCCAGCGCACGGATGGCGTAAAAGAATGCAGCGCCAGCGTTTCCCATGTTGATTGATGTTTACTTAATATAATGGCCGTTTCCACCTTGTTTAGATTTTCTTTACCTGTAACTTTAAAATCGATACCACAAAAAAGCTTCAACAAAAAATTATTGGTAAGCGACCATAAGCGGGCTATTCTTAAACGAAAAGACGACGGCATAAAAAAGAAAAATACTATTAATAGACCAAAAACAACGACATTAATAATAAATCCAAGCCAGAATAATAATGAACGAAAAAATAAAACGGGTTTCGATTCCATAATACTCTCTACTTTAAAATTGCAGTGACCGCCGAATCCAGATCATCAAATATCGGAACGGATTTATTGCATTCAGCCAGCAAAATCTTTTCTGCTTTTTTGCCCTTACCGGTGCGCACCAGCACTGGTTTGGCACTGGCATTACTTGCGGCTTTAATATCAGAAATACTATCGCCTATAAAAACAACGTCTTTTAGCGGTACGTTAAAGCGCTGGCCAATCTCCAGCAGCATGCCCGGTTTGGGTTTTCTACAGTTACAGGCATCATCCGGTCCATGAGGACAATAAAAAATAGCGTCTACTTTGCCACCTATTTTTAACAACTCTTCGTCCATTTTTTTATGTATGGCCATCAACGTTTCAATAGTAAAATAACCTCTCGCCAGCCCTGATTGGTTACTTGCAACTACGACCGTGTAACCACTGTGGTTTAATCGTGCAATCGCCTCCAGGCTACCCGCAACTGGAATCCACTCTTCTACACTTTTAATATAAGCATCAGAATCATGATTAATCACACCATCCCGATCCAGAATAATCACTTTCATTGGATAATATTAATCACAGCACATTCATAATTTAGACTGATGCAGGCACGAGAGGTCGGCCGCACGCAGGAAAAGTTGATTCATTGTATTTAATAATGCAATACGGTTATTTTTAATTGCCTCATCATCCACCATCACCATCACTGAATCAAAAAACGCATCCACCGGGTAACGCAGGGACGATAACTGGCTAAGCGCCTCTTCGTAATCTCCGGCATCGAACATCGGCTCTACGGTTTTACTCAGCACAGTTAAAGTCGCATAAAGTTTTTTCTCGGCATCTTCTGAAAATAAATCTTCATCAACCTTTAGCGAATTATCTAAAGCTGATTTTTTAAGAATATTAGCCACACGTTTATTGGCAGCAGCCAGGCTTTCTGCTTCTGCAAGTTCACGGAATGCAGTAACCGCTTTAATCCGCTTATCAAAGTCTAATGGATGCGATGGCGATAACGCAGAGACCGCCTCAAATACATCCGGCGTGACGTTACGATCAAGATAGTAGGCACGTAATCTCTCTAAAATATAATCAAATACATCCTGTTCAACTTTGCTAGCATCTACTTTATCGGCAAGTAATTGTGCAGACAGTGTTATCAGTTGTTTAAGGTCAAGGTCAAGTCGACGTTCGATAATTGTACGTAATATACCCAGTGATGCTCGACGTAAAGCGTATGGATCTTTCTCACCCGTTGGTTTTTGGCCGATAGCAAAAATACCAACAAGCGAATCGAGTTTGTCACTTATTGCAAGAATCTGACCGGTTGCAGTAGATGCAGTATCGTCATTTGCACCACGGGGTTTGTACTGTTCATCAAGCGCCAGTGAAACCTCCTCTGCTTCGCCCGCTACCTGCGCATAACGTTTCCCCATTACACCCTGCAATGAAGCAAATTCACCAACCATGTCCGTCATCAAATCACATTTACTTAACAAGGCAGCACGCTTTACCTGTTCAATATCAGCTTTTAGCTGTGTCGCTATATACTCTGCCAGTTTTGCTACGCGCCTGGTTTTTTCTGCAATCGTACCCAGCTCTTTCTGGAAAACCACTTTTTCCAATGCCACATTGAATGATTCGAATGGCTGTTTTTGATCCTGCTCCCAGAAAAACATGGCGTCTGCCAGTCGTGGCCGAATCACACGCTCATTGCCTGCTTTTACTTTATCAGGAGACTTACTATCGATATTACTGATGGTAATAAAATAATTTGTTAACTTTCCGTCAGCGCCTTTCACAGGAAAATATTTTTGATTATCCTGCATGGTTTTGATTAACGCTTCAGACGGAACCTGTAAAAAACGTACTTCAAACTCACCGGCAACCGCTATTGGCCATTCGTTCAAGGCCGTTACCTCATCCAGCAACGCTTCATCAATAACCGCTTCACCCATTTCCATGTCACCATCGGGTTTCTTTGCTGCATCAATAATCTGTTGCCTGATCTTTTGTTTTCTTTGTTCAAAGCCTGCAATCACATAACCTTCAGATAAAAGTCTATCTTTATACGATGATGCATCTGATAAAACAATTTTGCCCGGCGAATGAAAGCGGTGGCCAAATGTTGCTGCCGAAGATTTCAGACCCAAAACTTCTGCGTTAATAAGCTTTTTACCGTGTAATAAAACCAGCCAATGCACCGGACGGACGAATTCTATATCCGAACTTCCCCAGCGCATACGTTTTGGAATAGGCAAACGGGTTAAAGACTGGTTAATAATATCCTCGATCAGGTCAGCTAAAAGATGACCTTTTTCTGTGGCTTTAAAAATTAGCCAGGCACCTTTATCCGTTTCCTGCTGTTGCAGCTCAGCCACTTCAACACCTACGGCGCGGGCAAAACCCATCACCGCTTTCGTTGGATGCCCATCTTTATCATAAGCCGCTTTTAAACTGGGTCCTTTACGCTCTATTTCTCTGTCTGGCTGTGATGCAGCAACATTTTTAATTAATACGCCGAGCCTTCTGGGTGCAGCAAAAGATTCGACTTCGTTAATTTCAAAGCCGGCTTTTTTTAAGCCTTCAACAATACCCGTGGTAAAGGCATCTGAAAGCTTTTTCAGGGCTTTTGGTGGTAATTCTTCCGTGCCTAATTCCACAAGCAAATCATCATGTAATAAATCTTCCTGACTCATGCTGCCTCTCCTCCGGTCTGTACACTATTACCAATAGCGCTGCCGATAGGAAAGCCAAGGGCTTCGCGTGAATCATAATAAGCCTGGGCAACGGCTCTTGAAAGTGCGCGCACACGTAATATAAAACGCTGGCGCTCTGTTACTGAAATTGCATGACGCGCATCCAGAAGGTTAAAGATGTGCGAGGCTTTTAAAACCATTTCGTAGGCGGGTAGCGGCAAACACAGTGTAATTAAACGCTGGCTTTCAGATTCGCAATCATCGAATGCTTTAAACAGAATTTTTGTGTCAGCATGCTCAAAGTTATAAGCCGACATTTCGACTTCGTTTTGATGGAACACATCGCCGTAGGTAACATCACCCTGTGGCCCCGTGGTCCAGATCAGATCAAATACACTTTCTTTTTCCTGCAGATACATCGCCAGGCGTTCCAGGCCATAAGTAATCTCGCCAGTAACCGGTCGGCATTCAAGGCCACCCACCTGCTGGAAATAAGTGAACTGAGTCACTTCCATGCCGTTTAACCAGACCTCCCAACCCAGACCCCAGGCACCTAAGGTTGGTGATTCCCAGTTATCTTCGACAAAGCGCACATCGTGTTCCAGTAGATCAAAACCGAGAGCTTGAAGTGAAGCTAAATACAAATCCTGAATATTATCTGGCGATGGTTTTAAAACAACCTGAAATTGATAGTAATGTTGCAGGCGGTTGGGATTTTCACCATAACGTCCATCCGTTGGACGACGACAGGGCTGCACATAGGCTGCGCGCCAGGGCTCCGGGCCAATAGCACGTAAAAAAGTTGCCGGATGAAAAGTGCCTGCACCTACTTCCATATCCAGTGGCTGTATTACTGCACAGCCCTGCTTTTGCCAGTAATCCTGTACAGCGAAAATTAATCCCTGAAAAGTTGAAACATCGTAAGCCATGTAAAATCGTATATAGTCTTGTTAATCAAAGTGCGAAGTATAACCTAAGGAAGCGATAAATGACTGAGGAGCATGGCGTTTCCAGCTAAAAACGGCTATATTTAATCCGTAAATAAAGTAAATGCTCAAAAAAGATCATCTTATGCCGATAAGCAACACAGGAGGTGAAAACAATGAGCAAACAATTTATCCTGGATTCGTCTGAGCTGTCGCAGTGGCACACACTGGTGTCGGAAGCAGAACAGGACTATGGCTGTCATCTGGATGAAGCCATGCAAAGTTACCTGGTCTTCACCCTGATGCGCTTTGCTAAAAACTGCCAGCTCAACACTAAAGCACTGGCGCTGGATTACTTAAGGTCACACCATCTTCCTGATCACTTACGTAACGAACAACTACGCGACATCGGTGATCAGTGTTTACTGGTATCCGGCCTATATCCACAATCAGCAGAAAAAAGGCTGGTTGGTGCGGGTTATTACGTTGACCTTGGACGCTCGGCTTACCACCACATTAGTACGGTAACGCAAAAAAGCATCGCTGAGTTATATCTGCAGCTGGCGGAAAGCTTTGTATTGTTAATGGACTTATTACAGACCATTCGGCAATACAGCACGCCGATATTAGAACCTATTGCCGCGATGGAACTGTGGCAGCAGACAGGCAGTCGCGTTGCACTAAAGCAGATTCTGAAAAATGGAATGCCGATAGATGAAAGTCTGTTACAAAATCACAAAAAGCATTAAAAACATATAGTCCGCGAAAAACGCACTAAAATGCTCGGCGAGCATTTTAGTGCGTTTTTCGCGGACTAATGTTTTATGTGCCTTTTACTAAATACGTTCAAGCTCCACTAAATCCTGCTTTACATCCAGTTGCGAGAGCACATTATACAGCGCAGCTTGCAGCGCCTCTTCAATCACCGGATGATAAAATGGCATTTTTAACATATCAAATACTGTCATACCGTTCTGAATTGACCAGCATATAAGGTGAGCCAGATTTTCTGCTTTCACGCAACACATGCAGGCACCTAACAACAAACCGTCTGATTTTTGCACATAAAGCCGAAGCAGGCCCCGGTTTTTACCCATAATCAGCGCACGACCTACCGGTGCAAACTGAATTTCACCAATAGCAATTTCATTTTCATTTAACTCAGATAACTGAGCACCAACGGTGGCAATATTCGGCTCACAGAAGGTAATACCCAGTGGCACTTTACGTTTAAACTTTTCTACAGGTGCATCGACTACATGTCGCACCGCGTTATAACCTGCGACACGTCCTTCATGCCCCGCTTCGTGCAAAATCGGCCGATCCGCATTTACATCACCGGCGATAAATATGGGCAAATCACCAATTTGCATGGTCAACGGGTCATATACCGGGATACCATTTTCATCAAACTGTATATTAGTAGCATCAAGATTTAGGTTATCCAGATTGGGCTTACGCCCCAGGCTCGCCAGTATCTTGTTAACCACCATCTGTCTGTCACCGGCGCCTACCTGTATACCGCTGTCTACTTTTTCCAGGGTTGCAGCATCACCTAACCACAAGGGAAACTCTTTACCAATGGTGGCTATTGCAAGATCATTGACCTTGTCATCTTCAAGCTTGGCAATGACATTCAGCTGATCAACCGCCACAACTTTTAACGCCAAGACGATGTAGCGACTGGCCGATTTCCAGCCCGACTGATCCCAGGCCGATCACTGCCATCGAGGCCGGCAGATCTTCCAGCTCAAAAAACTCATCCGTGGTAACCACATCATCAGCAAAATCCTGCCAGGCAGCCGGCACTACAGGTGTGGAACCGGTAGCGATGACGATGCTTTTTGCTTTTATCTGTTCACCATTCACTTCAATGGTATCGTTACTAATAAATTTTGCATAACCATCAATTAAATGTGTCGCATCCAGGTTATTGGTTGCGCCTAATGTTCTATCGACAAAAACATCACGTAAATCCTGTACATGCTCCATGATCGCAGGCACATCGACCGATAACTCTTCGCCACCGTCAATGCCTTCACGCTCAAAAATGCTCTTACGATGAAAATCTTCTGCCACCTGGATTAACACTTTGGAAGGCATACAGCCAACGCGTGCGCAGGTGGTGCCTAATTCTCCGCCGTCAATTAAAACGTAATTATCGGTTTCACGTTTTACCTGTGATAAAGCAAATAAACCGGCACTACCTGCGCCTAAAATGGCAACATCAACTTCACGTGTCATGGATCAACCCCTTGTATAGTCTAAAGACAAGTCATCACTACTCAGCAAGTAGTGATGACAAATTCAACAAACCAATAAAATACATCAGTGAAACCGAATGATAAGTTATTGTCGATATCAATACACCCCATTATCTAATGGAATGTCAGATTAAGTTAATTAAATAAAGCCTGTTCCGTAATGGCTTCAGGCTTGATTGCTAAAAAGAATAACAAAACTCAATGTCTATGGACTATAAACCCCATAGCTTGCTCTAATGACTGAAAGTCATCCTCACCAGTCAAACTCATCTCTTCTCGCTAAGGAGCAAAGCCCTGCACTAAATCACCTGGTTTTGATCAGTAGACTGGAACAATAAATTCATGCTTGACATGATAATTACACTATTTTAGAATCATTCTAACAATGAACTGGTGTAGAATCTGCTCACTTAACAGGGCATCTCTATTAATTCCGGGCTGGACAGATTAAGATTCAGAATTTTCAGGAGCAAGTCGCCAGGCACATGTAATAGCAATTCTATTGCCTGTGATTAGTAACACGGCTATTAGAAAATCTGGACTCAGGATACCAGTCCATGCATTAATAGACACCCTTTTTAGACTAACCCCAAATCGGAGACATTAAGATGGGCTTAAAAGACAGTAAAACAGAACAAAACCTAAAAGACGCTTTTGCTGGCGAATCTCAGGCAAACCGCCGCTACCTTTACTTCGCTGCAAAAGCAGATGTAGAAGGTTACAACGATGTTTCAGCCGTATTCCGCTCAACTGCTGAAGGTGAAACCGGCCATGCACACGGCCACCTTGAGTATCTTGAAGAAACAGGCGATCCTGCAACCGGTTTACCAATCGGCAGCACTGACAATAATCTGAAAGCTGCTATTGCTGGCGAAACCCATGAGTATACTGACATGTACCCGGGTATGGCTAAAACAGCACGCGATGAAGGTTTTGATGAAATCGCTGACTGGTTTGAAACCCTGGCCAAAGCAGAGCGTTCACACGCTAATCGTTTCCAGAAAGCGCTGGACAACATGGACTAAGCGGTTTCGCTTGAAGGAAGCTCTAATCAAGTCCAATTATTTTTAGGCTTGTTAAAATCATCCGTATCTTCCCCGAAGATCGCGGCAATAGAATAACCCATAGAAAAATGGTTATGGCCGTTCACTTCGTGAAAGATACGAATAATTTTTCCTGCGCCCCATTTTAATCAATTTGGCTAATTAACTTAATCAGAGATTCCTTAACTCAAAAAAGGCCAGTCATTACGGCTGGCCTTTTTTATTATGAAGTACTACATAAGTATTTGCCATAGGGTTTTGCGACTGTCGGTAGCATGGATGCTACCGTCAAGCCTATAGGGACATATTTACGGCATGTCGCATAACTTTATGGCAAATGCTCAACTTTAAATATACCGTATTGCAAAGAGAACCACATGGCCAGAGAAGGTAGTTTAGAAGCACCAACAAGACACCCGCTAGGACAGGACAACCCTGAATTCTGGCAAGAAGATAAACTTTTTGCTGAACTCGAACGTGTATTTGATATCTGTCATGGCTGCCGTCGTTGTGTCAGCTTGTGCGGCTCTTTCCCTACCCTGTTTGACCTGGTTGACGAATCAGATACCTTTGAAGTAGATGGCGTCGCCAAAATAGATTACTGGAAAGTCGTCGATGACTGCTTCTTATGTGACCTGTGTTATCTCACCAAATGTCCCTATGTGCCTCCACATGAATGGAACGTAGACTTTCCACACCTGATGTTACGCGCCAAAGCCATCAAGTTTAAAAATGGCAAAACAAAAAAACGTGACAATCTAATTACCTCCACCGATGCGCTGGGTAAACTTGCCAGCATCCCGGTAATTACACAAACGGTTAACGCCATTAACCGTAATGGCTTCAGCAGAAGCTTGCTGGATAAAACTCTGGGCATTCATCCAGATGCTTTGTTGCCAGAATATACCGCCAACACATTGGTTAAACGCGATAAAAAACGCAAACAAAATAATAACCAGGCAGAAGCCACTGCAACCACCACCGGTAAAGTCGCCCTGTTCGCTACCTGCTTCGGCAATTACAATGAACCACAAATCGGCGAAGACCTGATTAAGGTTTTTGAGCACAATGGCCTGCAGGTACAATTAGTACAAAACACTTTGTGCTGCGGCATGCCAAAACTTGAATTAGGCGATCTTGATGCGGTCAGCAAAGCCAAAAACAATAATATAAAAATCCTTGCCCGGCTTGTTGATGAAGGCTGGGATATTGTAACCCCCGTACCTTCCTGCACCTTGATGTTTAAACAGGAACTGCCTTTGATGTTCCCCAATGAGGCCGACGTTATCAAAGTACAGCAAGCCACGTTTGACCCCTTTGAATACCTCATGCTGCGTTACAAAGCTGACAAACTCAAGACAAACTTTAAAACTCCGCTGGGCAAAATTTCCTATCATGTTGCCTGCCATCAACGTGTACAACGTATTGGCATGAAAACACGTGACATACTTCAACTAATTCCTGATACCGAAGTTTTGCCTATTGAACGCTGCTCGGGACATGATGGTACCTACACCTTCAAAAGTGAATCTCACGATACTGCAATGAAAATTTGTAAACCTGTAGTCAATAAAGTGAAACAAAATAACGCCGATGTTTACACCAGTGATTGCGCCATGGCTGGCCATCACATAGAAGCGGGCCTGGCGGATGGCAGTAAACCCATACACCCCATTTCGCTGCTTCGAAAAGCCTACGATATTTAAAATGTTGTTTAAATATGTGCAGTATGTGATTTTGAGACTGTCGGCAGCAAGGATGCTACCGTCAAGCCTACATGGACGGCAGATGTTTTCTCCTGCAATATCTGCACTTCCTACATCCATGTAGGTCGTATTTACAGCGTGTCGAAAAATCACATACTGCACATATTTATACAGCGATTAATATAACCTAACCCGAATATTTCATACAATACTTATGAGCAAACTCACTCGCAAAGACCTGTACAGCCTGGAAGAATACACCGAGAAGCGTGATGACTATCGCAAAAAAATAATGGCTCACAAAGAAAATCGCCGCCTTGAACTTGGCAATAATCTTTTGCTGTCTTTTGAAGATAAACTCATCATGCAATACCAGGTGCAGGAAATGTTAAAAGCGGAGAAAATATTCGATGCTGCCGGCATCGAAGAAGAGCTGGAGGCTTATAACCCGCTAATTCCTGATGGCACAAACTGGAAAGCAACCATGTTAATTCAGTATCCTGATGTTGAACAACGTCAGTTACAATTAACACGATTAATAGGCATCGAAGATTTAATTTGGCTGCAGGTCGAAGGATTTGATAAAGTTTATGCGATTGCCGATGAAGACCTGGAGCGAGATAATGCAGAAAAAACCTCTGCCGTTCACTTTTTGCGCTTCGAACTCGATACTGACATGATAACTGCAGTTAAAGCAGGCGCCAACATTTCAGCCGGTGTTGAACATGAAAACTACCAGCATGTTGTCAGCCCGGTAAGCAACCATCTTCGCGACTCACTGGCATCCGATTTAGCGTAGTTTGTCTGGACAAGGAATATCGGCCAATAACGCCACATACAAAAAACAATTATCCACAGATGAACGCAAATTAAAAACATCTTTTGTTATTATGTAGAAGGGTGGGCACACACTGCCCACCGAATTGCATTCAATATTTAAAGCAAAGGCGGGCAATGTGCCCGCCCTACCAATCTGTGAATAGTTTGTTTTTTTAAATATCCGCGTTCATTTGCGTTCATCTGTGGACAAATATTTTTCAGCTTTTCCAGCGTCCAAAATAGGTCGGCTTCAAACGGTGGCGGAGCATTCAAATTATAACCGCACCGCCATCCCTGGCTCTTTGCGACATACCGTCCATCCATGGACATTCGCCGCACCGCCATCCCTGGCTCTTTGCGACATACCGTCCATCCATGGACATTCGCCGCACCGCCATCCCTGGCTCTTTGCGACATACCGTCCATCCATGGACATAAAAAAACCTGCTTATGTGTCACATAAGCAGGTTTATTAAATCTTGCAATGAAAATTCTGGTGATCTATCTTGATGTTACTTTATAAACAATATCCGTATTGATAATTCTTATGTCTTCAGGAAGCTCTGGCTCAGTCACCCTGTTATTTTCAACATCATAAACATCGGTTAGCTCGCCAGTATCAACATTATATAAATGCTGATGCGGTTCAGTATTAGAATCGTAAAAAACACGCTCTCTATCAATTAACACTTCACGCACAACACCCTTACTGGAAAATAAACCCATGGTGTTGTAAACCGTCGCACGCGATACACGGTTACCCGCATTTGTTACCCCATCAAGGATCTTCTCAGCGGACAGATGCTGCGGACGCTGGAATAAAAACTCAGCAATTTCTACACGCTGACGAGTAGGTGAAATTTTATAATGCTGTAGCATAGAAATTATCTCGCTACGCTCTAGTGGAAAACTAATATTTAAGGTATTCATGCATATATTATAGCCAAGTTATTTTAACAAGGAAACAAAACCCTGTAATTCTGTGATGAATTTCCCGAGGCCAGACAGCGCCACTAAAAAGGCTCCAGCCCAGCTGCAATAAGGGATGTCGAGCTGACAAGACAATGCCAGGCACTCCTTTTTATTGAAAAAGCTTCAAAAACACCTCTTTTGGCAGAGGATTCATTTGCACTGGATGTCGGTATTTTTTTCATCCAGCCATTTACTAGTTCCACTGAAATTTTTCCAACAATTTCTTGTCTATGAACTATCTGAGTTAACAGCATAATATATAAGGCAGCTATGATTAATTATCACAATTTGGCGATTCCAAACAGCAAGAATTCAGACAATTGCCGATATGTCCATGGAAGGACGGTAGTAGGGCAATGCAGGAGCAATTGCCGATATGTCCATGGAAGGACGGTAGTAGGGCAATGCAGGAGCAATTGCCGAGGAGCAAACATCTGCCCGTACTTCCTGTACATATTTGAAAACATGCTCATTACATGGTGAGCAGCGATTACACAGAGGTTGTTTTTAGTATCGCCCGACATGGTAGGATTTTAAGCGCAAATCTTCTGCGCTATGCTTATTATCGAGGGAACAACCATTCATGGCGAAAACTGTCTTGCCACGAAAATTTTAACCTGGCTACGCTTAAAAGCCCGCAATACTTTACGATAATCAATCATAGCTGCCTTAAATTATGAAACACGCATTATTTCCGCTAAATACAGTACTGTTTCCAGGCAGCATATTGCCTTTACAAATATTTGAACAACGATATTTAAACCTGGTTAAACAATGCATGAAACAGGATACCGGGTTTGTCACCGTGCTCATCAGCGAAGGTAAAGAAGTAGCCAGTACCCCACAAATTTACAGTACCGGCTGTTATGTAGACATTATTGACTGGAACTCACTAAGTAATGGTTTACTGGGTATCAGCATTCAGGCAAAACATCGGGTACGGCTGTCCAATAGCTCTGCGAGGGATGATGGTTTATTGTTCGCTGAAGCCAGCCTCATTAAATCAACACTTGATAACAATCCGCCTCTGCCTGCGGCATTCAAACCGCTGTCTGAGACCTTAAAACAATTATTGAAGCACCCCTTTGCTGCACACTATATAGACAGGGTAGACTTTACTAACACGGCTGATATTTGCTATCGCCTGAGTGAACTATTACCGATCAGTAACAAACAAAAACAACTGCTACTGGAAACAGAAACCACAGAACAAATGCTGGACCTGCTTGCTCTGCATATTAATGCGTTACAAACATAAACAGTTGAACCGCCGAGGCGCAGAGAAAAAGCTTTGATTGTTAGCTGCGCCTGCGGCGCAGCTAACAAAAAATCTCTGCGCCTCCGCGTCTCGGCGGTTCAAATGCTTTTTTAATGTTAAAATCAGACATTAATAATAATTGAGGAAACAGCAATGGCCTGGTGGGGTACGTTTATTGGTGGTACTTTAGGTTTTGTTTTTGGCGGACCGTTAGGCGCACTTGTTGGTGCCGTGCTTGGTGGCAATTTAGATCGCGGTATAAAAATCGGCGACCAGGCTGATATGGGCACCCAGGAACGTGTTCAGGCCGCATTTTTTACCACTACTTTTTCTGTGATGGGCCATATCGCTAAAGCAGACGGCCATGTCAGCGCGCTGGAAATTTCTGCAGCAAAAAATATCATGGCGCAGATGCAGCTATCCGAGCCGCAACGCAAAGCCGCCATTAAGTTTTTTGACCAGGGAAAATCATCAGATTTCCCCTTAGAAGAGGTATTACATCAATTTAAAAAGGAGTGTCACCGTCGTCGCAGCCTGATCCAGATGTTCGTCGAAATCCAGATTTCCACTGCGATGGCGGACGGCAAAGTCGATGCCAGTGAAAAACACATCCTTTATACCATTGGTGAGATTCTCGGTTTTTCACGCAGCCAGATCGACCACCTGTTTAATATCGTCAATGGCGCACAAGCCAGTGCAACTGATAACTTAACGCTCACTCAGGCATATAAAATATTGGGCGTCAGCAAAGGCAGCAACGAGGCTGAAGTTAAAAAAGCGTACCGCCGCTTAATGAGCCAGCATCATCCTGATAAACTGGTGGCAAAAGGCTTACCGGATGAAATGATTGCCCTGGCAACAGAAAAAACACAGGAAATTCGCAAAGCCTACGACACTGTCAAAAAGAGTTTATAAACTAGCGCCTGAACGAAAATAGCCCTGCTGCGACTGCCCCACATACACAATCTTGACACCACAAGATATAGTCACATAGAATAACTAATTTCCTATATCCTGTGATGCCAATCTTGCGCATCTGGATCACCCTCACTACGAGCTATTTTCGTTCAGGCACTAGCACATGGAAATTACAGGCCCACTTAATATTGGTGTATTAGATAACGACACAGGCGGTCGTGAACTGCACCTGAGCTTTAAACCAGAATTTAGAATTCTACATTTGCCGCAACAGACAGCAAGTTTTCAGGAATTCATTAAAACGCTGATTAATGAAATTCACAAACTTGATGAAAC
>CAWDMF010000031.1:0-32267 GCA_963803185.1 uncultured Gammaproteobacteria bacterium
AGCCCATCCATACCCGTTCGACCGGGTTCCACAGCCGGGGGCGATGAAACAGGTAGAAGATGCACGCACGGTCGTCGCGATACTGTTCGTTCAGCGCTTCGACCGCTGCGCGCGCGTAGGCAAGCGTTGATTCATCGTCAGGCATACTATGCTCGGGCGCGTCACGGAAATCCGTGAGCAACGCAAACAACAGATTCTCATCACGATTGCCGAGATAACGGATTTCCAGCGCTTCGAGAAGCTCATCGATTTCCTGCGGTCCGCTCAGCAAGGTGGGCACGACCACCATGGTGCGGTACGCGGACGGAATGCCCTGCGAAAAATCCATGCGCGGTAACGCACGCGGCGGCAACAACAGCGTGACTAGCATGTTCACCAGCGGGACGGCTAACGCCGAGGCACCGATGATGCCGAAAAGGGTGAAATACCAGAAGCGCCAGTCGCTCAGACCGAAATCGTCAAACGCGTAAAGCACGGCCGAAGTCGAAAGCAGCGTGAGCAGCGCAATGGGGCCGAGGTAAAAGAAAAGGCGTAATTGCCTGCTCTTACGTCTGAGCCGCAATCGCCGAGGCAAACGGCAACCGACGATGCGCTCCAGATTCTGCCGTCCGCGATCAATCAGGTAAAAGCCGACATGCGCGCCGCGGTCGTCGGTACTCGATCTATCCGCGGCAACCTGCGCGAGGCGAATGGCTTCGCGCGCAACATCCAGCTCATTGTACGAACCGAGTCTCGCCACGTCCTCGATGACATGCCGGTAACGGTCGCGGGTGGCGAAATCCTGGCTGGCGTACATGCCCGCCGGATCTTCACGCAAGGTCTGTTCGACGACACTAAGCGACTCGACATAATCGCGCCAGTCCATTGCGCCAATGAAACGCAGACTGCCGATACTGTTTGCAATGGAAATCTGGTTGGTCGCGGCGGTGCGCGCGGCTGCCGCCGATAACTGTGTTGCGGTCACACCCTGTTCGAACAGTTTGTGTTCGACCCAGGTTTGCACGAACGCCATTGCAGGCCCCTGGGCCTGCAGCCTTGCGTAAAACTCTTCCACGAACGGAGCGGTCAGCGGCACATCGGCATTGGCGAACTCGGCCAGCAACTGGATGAGCTGGTTCGGTTCCTCTTCGGCCGTGACCAGCATACGGTCCGCCCAGGTAATGGCCGCGTCGCGCTCTTCGCGCCGACTTGCGATACGCACTGCAACGCGGCGCAGGTTTTCCAGCAGCGCCAGCTGCAGCATGATCGGGAATGCCCAGAGTTCGCCCAGCTTTAGAGGTTCAACGCTCTGGTAGGCGGCAACGAACTGGGTGGCGTTGTCGCTGTCGAGACGGCCGTCCATGTGGGAGATCAATTCCAGCGCAAGATCGTAGATGCGCGGGAAGCCCGCCGACGGGCCATCAGCCAGTCGCGGCAGCTGCCGGCTGTAGCCGCGCGGTAGATGCCTGCGCGCCAGCGTGATCTGTTGCTCAATCAAATAAAAGTTATCGAGCAGCCAGGCCTCCGCCGGCACGATCCGCTGTCCCGGCGTTACCGCTGCGGTGACGATGTCATACGCTGCCCGCAGCACGCTCGAATTCTCCGCCAGCCGTGGCAGCAACCTGTCAGGTGGCGGACGAGGATCGATTTTATGCCGGCCGGCCAGCATTACTGCATGGCGCTTCAGTTGCTCGATGCTGAACAGTTCCGCACGCAGCAACTCGGTATCCCGGTCGTTGTGCAACCAGTTATGTGCGCGTGCCGAAAAGCCGAACTTATTGATGATTATAACTTTCTCCTCTTCAGTACTACGATAATCAGTGCAGCGTCGACAGCAGGATGACCCGTGACTATCTAAAACTCATACCACGAGTAATCAAATCCATCAGCCGCTTACCGGACAATCTCAACGTAGTTACGCTCAAAGCTGTTTGCCAATGTTTTACAAAGTGATAAATGTTGAGGGGGTAATTCGTGCTTTACGAACCACGTTGTACCCTGCTATCTCGCAAGAGACACCGAAAACGGCGGAGATGGTAGGTGGCAACTACTGTACCATAGAATTGAATTTCGCACCTTGATATAACATTTATTTATAAGCAGCAGGTGAAAACGTAACATACTGGTTTTTATATAATTTACCAGGCACACCGTTGCTCGATTCGTTTATATTGTTTGCGCAGTAATATTATAGACAGCCATAAAAACAATGGTTAAATAACTCTCGATAATTCCGACATTGTAAATCATCGTTTTCACCTGATTGCTTATACTCATTGTGTTTCACCAGCCAGCTGTTATCCCCCCAGGCATTGCATCCATAACTACTTCGTTATATTCGTCTGGACGTTTAACCATATTTGCAGCCACTGGATTTAATTCAATATAACGGCAACAAGTAAGGAAACATTTCTCTATTTGAACGAGACACGATCGACATCGACCCTCCCACAATGTACCTGTTCTGTTGAATTTCTTATCAATATATTGTGCGTATCGGCTACCAACAACTTTCAGTGCGTTCGATATCAATGTTTTTTCTGCAGGCCTGGTTAGAACATGTATATGATTTGTCATCAAACAATAAGTTGAACATAAACACCATAGCGTGATGCGGCTTCTTACCACAACTCCAGATAAAACTGATAATTCTAGGCGCAAGAAACAGGCCTCTCTATTATTTCCGCGCTGAACAAAATGAAACGCGTATTCAGGCAAATACAACCTTGCGTGTCCTGGCATAGCAACTACTTCTGAGACGATCGCTAAACAACCTGCCAGCTATCTCTAATTCAATCTTTTTGTACTATATTTTTGTTTATTGATAATTGAATGACTGAGCTATGCGTTGTTAAACTCTGTTAACACCTGGTCTATATTTAATACCTTTAATTGAAAGGGCACGGTGCTCTTTATTTGTTATAGCATTGGTTAGAAATTTATTTCCTCCGTCGCCATTAATCTGTAATACAACAACATGAATACCAAGAGCCTATCAGACCTTCATCTTAAACTCCGTAATCTTGAAAATGAAGACTACCCGCAGGTAGGCAAACTCATGGAAGAGATTTACCCTGATATTGGTGGAGCCTGGTCTAAGCGCTCATTGTCTGCATTGATCAAAGATTTTCCCGAAGGCCAGATAGTGATCGAAGACAATGGCAACGTTATCGCAGTAGCTCTCACTGTAATGTGCAGTTACGATCGATTCAACACTATCAACAAAATTACCAGATGGTTCGGGGCGTATGATGTACATTACAAGAATGTCTCCAACTACAATCTGGTTATCTCCTTTTCATGTTTCACTGTCGTGAGCTCGCTTACATCAATCTTTGCAAACACCTTTTCGGGACAACCACAACCGAGAGTATTTTTCACAAACACTTTCAGTTTTTCATTATTCCAACTAGCTGTCATTTCAAATGGACCAAAATCTATAAAGTAAAATTTTAAAAGGAGTGTCAGCTTAATTCTGCTTAACTGATGAGGTTGTGGTTAATATTTAATTCCTTCGTCCCCCCTTAATTCGCCACCTTTAATTAAACATGTTTTCGAATTTTTTTAAATCCATTGGCGATCTCTTCCCCAAGCAATTTAGCCGCCGCACCAATGTCCTGCGAAGCGTCCACCGCCGCACTGCCCAGTTCCTTTGTTTTAGCCTCAAACATTTCCAGTTGGGCTTCAAGTTTTTCCCATTCATCGCCCACCTCCATCTTGGCCAGTTGTAGCTTTACCTTCAGTTCGTCTCGCTCTTGTTGTAGCTCATTAAGCATATCTTCAATACGTTTTTTGACGTCGTTCATTTTGTGTTCCTCTCTTAATATATTGAGTAATGGGCGCTTGCCCTATCAACCGAAATGTTCGGCCAGATCCTCCAGTTTGCGGTAAATTACCGAATAATCCACCTCCACCTGGTTAAAGGGGCTGGTGACAATAAATAAACTAGTCAAACTGTTCATTTAATTCGTTAGAATCTATCCACGCTCGATTTTGTCTGAGCGGTTTTAACCAGCCCTGTCGTTTAAATTCAGCTGTCGCTTTACTGGCACTTTCAGTGGTAATACCAAGCATGGCTCCCATATCTTCTCGGGTTGGCAGGAAAAACATTCATCATTCGATGCCTGATCCAGCAATAATAAACGGGCTACACGTTGCCTGGCATTACCGGTTGATAGTTTGGTAATCCAGCTATCGGCACCGCTCAGAGCTTTTTGCCAGCGCTGTATCAGGGCATCGTGCAAATACGGGGTATCGCGTTGTAATGTGTTAATTACCGAGCGGGATATCCTGCACACCTGCACATTATCCAGTGTGACGGCATCGTGATCAGCAACCTGACCATTTAAACTTTTAACATAACTTAATTTTGGAGAATATCATGCAACCATCGAACCGCTTACAAAACATGCCGATATCATTTTTCGCCATGGTAATGGGACTGGTTGGCCTGACCATCGCCTGGGAAAAAGCCAGCGCTCTATATCAATTCAGCACAGCAATATACTGTACCTTATTGATTCAGTCCGTAGTGGTTTTCGTTATTCTAGCAGGGCTCTACCTTTACAAAGGTATTAATTTTCGCCAGGCATTACTAAAAGAGTGGGCTAATCCGGTCAAAATGAATTTCATTCCGGCTATTTCCATCAGTCTGCTGCTGTTTTCTATCGCGTTTATGAGCATCTCGATAAATTTAAGCCTTGCCTTATGGGCCGCGGGTACCATTTTACACCTGGTCATTTCACTGATGGTGATGAATTCCTGGTTACATCATGAAAAATACGAAATACATCATATCAATCCTGCCTGGTTTATTCCTGCAGCTGGTAACGTTATTGTACCTTTGGCCGGCGTTCCGCCAGGTTATGCTGAGTTATCCTGATTCTTCTTTAGTGTTGGTATCACTTTCTGGATAATACTGATGGTTATCATATTTAACCGCATTATTTTCCATATGCCATTACCGGTAAAACTTTTACCGACTCTGTTCATATTAATCGCACCTCCAGCTGTTGGTTTTCTGTCTTATATCAATCTGACCGGTGAACTGGATGCTTTTGCCCATGTGCTTTACAACTTTGCTTTATTCCTGACTATTTTACTGCTTAGTCAGTTACCACGATTTGCCAGATTGCCTTTCTTTATTTCGTGGTGAGCTTATTCATTCCGTACTTAGTGCCATTCTGGTCTGTACCCTATTACCCTTTAATTATTCATACCAGAGACTTATAACTATAAAACCTTTTATATGATCTTTTCCACCATGCGTCTGAGATGATTGAAGCTTATCTAAAATATTTATATCTGGGTTACCTGCCAGAAACTGATTAATTTCGGCTTCAAGATGTTCTGAAGTCTGGCTATCAAATATTTTAACTTTCATTATAAACACCCTTAATAAAGTTGATATATAGTTAGGTTATAGCGAATAAATCATAATAATTGAAGCAGTCAGCCCATTTAATTATTTAGGGGTGAGCTTCCCCTTTAATTATTATAACCATTTATTGTTATTACATTTATTTACATTTACTTCATTGCTATTACATTCCTCGTTCTTACAATAGCCTGGCCATCTGCTATAAGTCACAGCGCGATCGCTTTTTTTTATAAGCGAATAATACTAGCAATAACTAAATCACTATGGAGAAACACATTGAGCAATAATAATAATCCTGTAGGTATCGTCATTCACATCAATGAGGTGCTACAACAAGAGCAAATCAACAAGCTGGAAAACTCATTAGGAAGTGATGCAGGAGTAAAAGAAGCGCGCATTAATCGTGATAGAAGCCATTTTATGGTGGTGGACTACATGCCCAGTGTCGTTACTGCACGGCAGGTGATAAATTATGTAAAAAACAGGGGCTACAATGCCGTTCTAGTTGGAGGGTAAGCACCCTAAAATAAACCTATTCAAAAGTATAATTTCCCGATAAAGAAGTTAAAGCAGACAGACCACGATTAATCAAGCTTCGTCGGTCTGCCTGCTTTACCAGGCATAACCCGCCTTTTCAATATGCCTGAAATCTCATCTTTGAAACGCTCAATTTTGCTCCAGGCAAAATTAGTGCTTCGTACCTCGGCAACTGCTCCTCGGTAACTGCTCCATGCGTTACCCTAATACGACCACCACGGATGGTGGAAGTGCAGATATTGCATCGTTACAGGGATGTAACTTAGTAGGGCAACGCAGGAGCTGTTGCCGAGGAGTAATTATCTGCCCGTACGTCCTGTACATATGCGTTGCCCTACTAACCTACGCTGACCTCCATGGATGGAGGAAATGCAAAAAGATTGTTGCGAACAATCTATGCCATGAAGGGATCGCAATGACGAATTTACTGAGATATGCGCATTTTCAGCTAAAGTAAGTGCCATTCAGGTCTGCCCCCTATTATTTGCTGTAAAGCATAAACATTTAACCCCAAATATTAAAATATAAAAATTATCCCCTATAATCCTATTAATTCATCATTAGAATTTGTTTTAAGTAAATGCGTCATAAAACATACTATCTGGTCGATAGTATTAACCATTTATTTTACTCTGGCGTCAAAATTCTTGACACATCCAATACTAATGATACATTCCAGAATTCTAAGTGCATGTTTTATTTGTTTTTTTATTGCTGCGTGCAATACGCAAAAAAAAACCACACCCGTTAAAAAAACGACTGAAATCAAAACAGCACCAGATATAAAAACAGTGTCTGAGAAAACAGCAGCCGAGAAAATAGCACCTGAGAAATACTAGCACCTGAGAAAACAGCTAAACAGAAAACCACTATAGTGAAAGCCAGGCATGAAATAAATCTATCAATCGACAATATGCATATAGATCACCATATAAAAGCAAGGCATGTAATATATCTATCAGTCGACAATATACATATTGATCACCATATAAATAACAATAACTTTTGGAATACAGGCAAAGAGCCAACAGAAATAAATAATGCCTTATTTGAAATACTAAGCAATAACGATATTGAACCCAGAATTAATTTAAGCGGCAAATTGCTAACGAATAAAGGCAGAGTCGAAAATAAACAGTACCTTGAGTCGGTCAACGGTGTGCAAATAAATATTAAGGGCAACTTTAATTAAAATCAGATCACTGGGCCTGAATCCATTGATGACTTAATTCAAATCAAGCTTATCCACAAATCTTCAGGCAGCAGCAGTTATTACATGAAATCTTTTCCTGAGTTTTACTATTGCCTCAACACAGCCTTCGTTTTCAGGATTACTTTTGTATCCTCTTTACTCGAATTGATATCGATACCCTTTTCTAGTGCTATTATTTCGCTTGTGCGATTACGGTGTGAATATGTCGTCTTTTCAACTTTAAAGAAATCCAGAATGGGTTTAAGTATTGCCATCATACAAATAAGTTAAAAGGAGCAGAGGGATTTTAATCGTATCCCCTATTATTTTATTAGTTACTTTTGATTATTTTTGATGAAAAGTTAATGCGCCAGCGTGGTAATGTTTCTCAGTTATCACCGCTCTATTAAATTCTTTAATTTTAGTGATGGTAATAAGATATAAATCAAATTCCATACTGATCTTTTTTGCTAACTTACGGGTATTGACGCTGACTTTTATAATTTTTCGGCAAGAAAAAAGTGCTTACCCCCAAATACTCATTATTATTTCATTATGCGCTGCTATCGATAACGCTTATCGTTATGGCAATGCCGGCGGCGGCGATAGAACTGCCAAACCGGCGCAAAGACCAGTTTCCGACGGATCCGGGGTATTACCTTGTGCCCGCGCCTTACAGCATTCCCGGGCTGGGTGACGGCTTTATCATTATTGGCGCGATGACCAATATCAATGAGACACATGCCGATGTGTATGGTTTTGCCGCTGGCGGTGACATTAAAGGCTATGGTTTATTCGCTACCGAATTACACCTGGTTGAAAAAACACTGCTGCTTGATGTTACCCACACCAATTTTGATAAAGCATCATCACAGGTTTACAGTCAGCGCGGCATGAATACCTCTGCCGATGACTTTATCCTCGCGGATCTGGACCACGCGGTTTTTAGTGGTTTACGCCTGACCTATACAACGTTTGACCGCAGGTTAGAATTTTACGGCGTGTTGTACAAAAATGAATCAAGGTTAGCCGCCATACGCGATAGTGACGGCAATTTAATCCAGTCAACGATTAATTCAAAAACCGGTGAATCTGAAACCTATACCTACGGCATGCGGCTCGATCTGACTGACGATTACATTGATCCCCGGCGCGGCATACGTGCTGAGACCAGCCTGTGGCACACACCGCCAAGCGACGATGACTCTCCGGACTTTAATATTATCGAGTTGAACCTGACCGGTTATATACCGATGGGCAGCCGCAATACCCTGGCGATGAATTATTTCCAGGCAGACACGCTGGTTGACCGCCAGGGACAGACTGACCCGGCAATCGTAGAAGCCGACCTTGGCCTGGACTGCAGCACCGGTTCAGAACAGGACCAGGCGGACTGCCTGAGCATCGTCAATAATACGGTTGCAGAAAATACCTTTGGTTCTGTGGGTTCGCTAGGTGGTCTCAGTCGTTTGCGTTCTTATCCGGAAGACCGGTTTAAAGGTTCCCATGCCAGGTTTATCGGCGTGGAATTTCGCTGGAACCTTATCGAAGAAACCAAACCGTTCGATTACTTTTTCGCAAAGGATATACGCACGGTTATACAGCTTGCTGCCTTCTATGAACGCGGCGCGATATCCGATAACAAGGACGAACTCTGGAATACCATGCGTGAATCGTATGGCATCGGTGCACGCCTGGTAACAAAATCGGGACTGATATTCAGGGCTGATGTCGCTACCGGCGATGAAGGCGAAGAGATATCGATAATATTCGGTTTCCCCTGGGAAGTATTTTAAGCCTGCCGATAAAAACTTTGTTTATGGTGTTTTTGTAGCGAGTCTCTGTATCTTTGCCTGCACACGTCCTGGAAGTTTTGCATGGGGCTCATCTGAAAGCAAACCCAGCATTAACAGGGTCAGGTCTTTAATTATGCATACTACTTAGTAAAACAAAATTCAAATGCGGCTAGCGCATTTATTTGTTCATGAACAATGTAAACCTGACCTCATTCATGCGCACGCCGTTGACCCCAGGAAGGACTTTACACCTTGACAAACAATAGTGGGCAGACCTCGATTGATTTCCGTTAATGATAAACATGCGCGTCCTGGCATTGCGAACCTCCATGTTCATTGTTTTCTTATCCTGACAAATAATACGAGAGATTAAGCAAGTATTATTAGTCATAATGCTTCACTGCTGTCCCGTTAACTTTGCTGGATTGTCTATAACTCTTACACAGTTTGAATGAGGCAATATTTATACTACCCGAGACATGAACTGGAACCCGTCGCCTGAGACACACTATAAATACGACCTACATGGATGTAGGAAGTGCAGATATTGCAGGAGCATATATCTGTCGTCCATGTACGCTCGGATGCCGCTCCGACCACCATGGACGGTGGAAGTGCAGGTTTTGCAGGAGCAAAAACCTGCCATGCGGCATACGGTCTCAGGTGACGGATCCCATTCCATGTCTCTAAGAGTTAACGGGACAGCAGTGATAATGCTTAACTATGGCAATGGCGCTGCAGTAGTAAAGACATAATCACGATCTTTCACTGGCATATGACAACCAAAGCATTCCTGTACAAAATCTTTATCTTTACCATAGGGCACCTGTTCCATGCCTAACCAGCGCGCGAAACCCCAGCCGCCGGTGTCTTTATATTTGTCTTCGTCCTTGAACATGAACTCGGCATGCACAAACTTGTCAGGCGCGATAGCCGTCGGCCAGAACTCTTCGACCTTCTGTTTCCAAACTAGCTTGGCCAGGATTGAACCTTTCGGCCAGGGGCGTATATTATCCGAACGCGCAGCCTCAACTGCGATATCATTACCCAGGATGATGCGTACAGTGTTGTTATCTACTCGGTGTGACTGTGAAATAATCCGCCAGTCTTTGTAAGCTTCCGGTAGAGTAATACCATTAGGAGCTGGTGCTACCTGTTCGTCAGCCAGCACAGGTAATACAGTTGCACCAGTTAACAATGTGACGCCGATAACTTGAAAATATTTTTTTAGTTTCATTAATAATCTCCTCGTAGAGTTGGACGGTAATTCAAACTGTACCGGTGAAATATAAAACCTCGCCGGCTAACCCCAGCTAACTAATAGGAGTAATAGGGGTGACCCCAAATCTTTAATTAACAACTTTTTTTGAGGCATTGGGTACACCCCAGCTGGTATTAGGGCGTTTGAAATTACTTCGATAGAACCATTGCATCCATGGTTTGTGGAACAGCCGCCATAGCGGGCCGGCTATTCCTAAACCACGTAAAAGTCGTTGACTAACTGGCTGTATCGGATCTACCAGCCCCGGCAATACCCAGTTACCCGTTTCATAAGCCTGTTGCTGAAGGAATCCTGGTAGAAAATCTGAGACAGCTGGTTCGATATAAAAAGTGGGTAGCAGGCCGACATCATCAGCATTGATTTTGCCTTCTTTGATCAGTGACATTGTCAGTGGTGTACCCGGATAGAGTCGCACGCCAGTCATGGCGACAACGGCAGTCGGGTTCATCTTTCTCAGGGCGCGGCAGGTCGCGCTTACACTTTCCCTGGTTTCTCCCGGCGCGCCAAAGATGATGGTCTGACATACTTTTAATCCGGCTTCCATGCAATAGCGGTTAGCGCGTTCAGCAATTTTTGCGTTGAATGATTTTCCCAGTCTGGCCAGCTGCTCATCGTCAACGGCATCCGTGCCCAGTTCTATGCCTTCACAACCTGCGGCAGCCATCAATTGCGCCTGATGTCGGTCGAGTTTAATCGGCGTGGCATAACAGCTCCAGCGTAGATTTAGTTTACGCTGCAGAATTTCTTCGCAGATCGCTTCTACGTGACCGCGCGGAAAGTTGAGGATGGAGTCGACAAAAAATATTGGATGAGGTCCGTAATCCTGTTGCAGTTTTTCAATTTCATCAACCACATCAGCCGCATCACGTGCACGAAAATGATTGCCCTCCAGTAGCGGGTAGGTGCAATAACTGCATTTGAAAACACAGCCGCGTTTGGTCTGGATGTTACCTGTACCGCCACGGCGGATATAACGTGCATAATCAAATGGATCCCGAAGTGGACGCAGTTCTTCTCCCCAGTTTTGTGGACGTTGAGGCTGAATCGGGAAACTGGATGAAATTTTTGCTTTTGCAGCAGGTGACACTACGCCTGCTATATTGGAGGGGTCGAGGCCATGTTCCAGCGCTCGCAGCAAAGCAACAAATGCGCGTTCGCCTTCACCGGCTATTCCCCAGTCACCATCAAGTTCGTGCATGTAGGCCTCTGGCAAAATAGAAAAACCGGAACCACCGAGTACCACGGGTGCATTACTTGCAGCATGCAGTGCGTCAACAACTTCACGGTGTAATGCAAGGTAGTCAACAGTGAGCGGGTAGGCAGCGTTATCAACATTGCGCAGTGACAGACCAATCACATTCGGCTGGAAGCGTGCAACCTGTGCGCGCAGTTCATCCAGCGGGTGTCTGCCAAAACAAAGGTCGGCGACATCAATCACATAACCAGCCTTGCTAACAGCAGCTGCAATGTAAGCCAGTCCGAGAGGAAAAATCGGGTCTGGCAGGTGTTCACGATTGGCAGAAACCAGAAGTACGCGCATCAGCATTAATTAACCTGTTGCTCGACCTGCAGAGCGGGAATAACCGTCAGTGTTCCTTCCATGCCTTTTGCGCGGTGGCTATCCATAAACAACAGTTTATTTCTGCAGTAGAAGGTATGGCTACCTGCCACTAATGGCATCAGGTGAACATCGACGGAACCGCCCGCCGGGATATCGACATCTACATCAAGCCCGTCACTTGCATCTTCCAGCGTGAAATTGTGTGGCGTAAATGAATCGATATTAACAAGATGTAAAATTACTGGCTGTTCGACAAGAAGCTCGATATTACTGGGCATATAACGGTAGTCACCCAGTGTTACTTCAATCACTTTTACATAAACTGACTCGGCATGTAGCCTGCTTGCTGATAACAGGCATGCAAGCAAAATAGAAAATTGCAGCATTCTGGGTAAAGCCGAATTCAGTGAACGTTGTTTGTACAGGTATATCATCTTGTGTTCCCTCGAATATGAAAAAAACACTTTTGAGTTTTATAGCATCAGTTTAACGGTATAAAAAAATAGACAGGTAAGCTTTGTAACAGTTCGTTAAATAGCATTAAAGGGGATATCAAGTTAATGGACCCTTAATTCAATGTTTCAGTTCACGAAAATACAGAGTAATATAATATGTCACCTACCATCTCATACGGAGATATCGAAATGAAGCTAAAAACCCTACTAATACTATTAAGCCTACTAATAACCACAGCTACCCACGCTGAAATTATCAGCAAAGAAATTGATTACAAACAGGGTGATACCATCATGAAAGGTATGCTGGCTTATGACGATGATATCAAAGGCAAACGTCCCGGTGTATTGATTGTTCATGAATGGTGGGGACACAATAAACACGCACGTGATAAAGCCAAAATGCTAGCAAAAGAAGGCTATGTAGCATTTGCAGTGGATATGTATGGTGATAGAAAAAACGCGGAACACCCTGATGATGCGGGTAAATTCTCTAGTGCAGTAGCCGGAAATATGCCATTAGCCAAAGCCCGTTTTACAGCTGCGATGGACACCCTCAAAGAACAGGCCAATGTCGAATCCGATAAACTGGCGGCGATGGGTTACTGCTTCGGTGGCGGCGTTGTATTAAACATGGCGCGCATGGGTGTTGAGCTGAAAGGCGTATCCAGCTTCCATGGCAGTATTGCGACTAAAAACCCGGCACAGAAGGGTGATATAAAAACTCGCATTAGAGTGTTTAACGGTGAGGCTGATCCTTTTGTAAAAGCAGAACAAATAACCGCACTAAAAACAGAAATGAAAAATGCCGGCGTTGATTTTAAATTTGTTAACTATCCGGGAGCTAAACATAGCTTCACCAATCCCGATGCGGATGCAACCGGTAAAAAGTTTAATTTGCCGCTGGAATACAATGCCGCAGCTGATAAAGATTCGTGGCAGAAAAATTTAGAATTCTTTAAAGAGATATTTTCGCAATAATATAAAAGGGCTGAGGGACTAAATAATAATCCCTCAGCCCCCCTTTTTTTTATTACCCTTTAATTTAAGTAACACTCCACAAACCGCCTGAGCATCTCCTGTGCATACGGGGTGGTTTTTCTACTGACTTCCTTTTTTAATGCTTCCGCTTCATGCGGTTCGAAATAGCCGTGATTCGCGTAGGTATTGATCCGCAGAATGAATTCTTCGGTATCGCCTTCCGGATGGAACTGGGTGGCGTACACGTTCTCACCGACGCGAAACATCTGCACCGGACAGTCACTGCCGGTCATTAGTAATATCGCACCTTCGGGTGTGGAGTCGCAGGCTTCCTTGTGGCCTAGCAGAACATCAATCCGATGCGGGAAGCCTTCGAGCATTTTGTCCTTCCTGCCAGCATCGGTGATGTCCAATGTGACACAGCCAACGCTTTCACCGTATTTCGTGGTGATGGCAGTGCCGAGGTAATTACCCAGCAGGCCGTTACCGGAGCAGGCACCGAGGAAGGGGAAGTCTCGGCTTACCACCTGTTCGAGTAAGCGGTTGAAATCGGCCTCGATCTTTTTCTGGATACCGGATTTTTTGTTTTCGGGCGTGCTGATATCGAACGGGCTACCACCGCAGGATTGGTCAAATTTAATCCTCCGTCCCGAATGGCACTGCCTTAAGCCGAAAATGCCATTATCACCCTGTATCGAATCCCAATGTTCAACAATTTTTCCGTTTTCATCAAAACGAAAAAAATCCATAGTTACATACTGATCATTGCCAGGCCACGTTTGGTGAGTATGGAGAGCTACTAGATTTCTCTCCGCAACTGCCCGCACAAACTCGATTTTTTTATCGGGATAATTTTTTGCCATTTCATCAAAGTAATCGATGAACGCCTGCTTACCATCTGCAACTAACGGATTGTGCTGTATGTATTCGGCACCAACATATGTTTCAACTGCTTTGCGAGGCTCTCCCAAATAAGCTGTTCGATAAAAAGCAATTGCATTTTGTTTATTCGACTCCAGGTCATATCCCATTTCTAATCTCCTGAATTTAAGCATATAGCAGTAACTGTATCAGAACCCTTCAAGCACGATCTTACCGCGCGCAGAGCCGCTTTCGATACGCGCATGCACCTCGCGCAGACTCGCGGCATCGATCTTGCCGGCGACTTCGGTAGCGGTAGAACGGATGCGCCCCGCATCAACCAGCGCGGCCACTTCGTTCAACAACTTGCCCTGCTCCGCCATATCCGGTGTTTCAAAGAGCGAACGAGTAAACATTAACTCCCAATGCAGTGACACGGCTTTGAGCTTTAATGGCATAGCGTTCAGCTCTTCCGGGTCATCGATCAGGCCAAAACGACCCTGCGGTGCAATTAGTTCGACGATATCGGCAAAATGCTGACCGGTCTGAGTGATTGAGAACACAAAACCGGGAGCGCCGAGACCTAGAGCCTCGACCTGGGGTGCCAAAGCCTGGCGGTGGTCAATCACGTGATGGGCCCCGCATGCACGCACCCAATCCTGTGTTTCAGGGCGAGAGGCGGTGGCGATCACAGTAAGATCGGTCAATGCACGCAGAAGCTGGATGGTGATCGAACCAACGCCGCCTGCGCCACCAATGAGCAGAATAGTATGCCCTCCCTGCGCGGTCGGACGTTTTACATCGAGCCGGTCAAACAGCATTTCCCAGGCGGTAATCGCCGTGAGTGGAAGCGCCGCGGCCTCCGCGTCACTCAAGCTAGCGGGTTTACGGCCAACGATACGTTCATCGACAAGATGATATTCGCTATTGGTGCCAGGTCGGGCGATGGAACCGGCATAAAAAACTGCATCGCCCGGTTTAAAATTCTGTACCTCAGGCCCGACGGCCTCGACAACGCCGGCGGCGTCAAATCCAAGCACCTGCCATTCACTCCCTTCGGGCGGCTTACTCATGCGCAATTTTACATCAACGGGGTTTACCGACACGGCAACAATATTAACGAGCAGGTCGCGAGCTTCGGCTTTGGGTTTCTCAAGGGTGATGTCCTGCAAGGCATCGTCACGGTCAATTGAACCAGCGGTTCTATAGGCAACGGCTTTCATTGTTAATCTCCAATTGTGTTATTGTTGTAAATAGCTGATGTACGATTCGTGTAACCAATAGGAGGGGTCAGAAAACAATAAACTCTAAAATTAGAAACAATTGCTCCGTCCCCTCTATACAATGGGTCTCATTCCTATAACTGAAATTATAAATTTTTAAGTGCGCCTTTTTTTAATGCTTCCCGGGTAAAAACGCCCTTATCACAAATTAAGGCTGTTACATTATCAACCGGTGAAACATCAAACGCCGGATTGCATACAGGAGCGTTCGCTGGTGCCCAACACACATCGCCAAAACTTCCGCGAACACCACGCACTTCATAAGCTTCACGTTCTTCAATGGGAATGCCATCTCCAGATTCACATGCAAAATCTATCGTGGTGTAAGGGGCTACCGGATAAAAAGGAATATTGTGATATTTAGCAAGCACGGAGAGTCCGTAGGTGCCAATCTTATTGGCGAAGTCGCCATTGAGTGCCACCCGGTCAGAACCAATAAAGATCTTTTGAATCTTTCCAGTTTTCATCATATGGGCAGCCATGTTGTCAGTAATAATTGAATAGGGAATTCCCGCCTGTTCCAGTTCCCACGCAGTCAGGCGCGCCCCCTGTAGTAGTGGTCTGGTCTCATCGACATAAACATGAATTTTTTTACCTTGTTCATGGGCTTTAAAAATCACTCCAAGCGCCGTTCCTACACCTGCTGTAACAAGCCTTCCTGTATTACAGTGAGTAAGAATACCATCACCATCCTGAACTAACTCAGCGCCGTATTCAGCCATCTTGTCACAGAGTCCCACATCCTCTTCGAAGGCATTGACTGCCTCCTCTTCAAAATACTGATGAAAGTTTTGCTTATCTAAATGCACCAGCATCCGATCAATAACCATCATTAAATTAACTGCTGTAGGACGCGACTCACGCAGTTTAAGTGCCATGCTCCGAACTTTATCGCGGTCATCGATACCTGTTGAAAATTTAGCTAGCGCAAGCCCGGCTGAGATACCTATAGCAGGTGCTCCTCTTACCTTCAACATCTGGATAATTTCCACCATGTGATCCACATCTTTAACCAGGATCAGATCCTCAGTGTTGGGCAAAAGCTGCTGGTCGAGTAGATAAAGTTCTCCGTCTGTGAAACGGATACCCAGGGAATACAGATCTCTCATAGGGTTTTATCTCCAATCTTTTTTCTCATTGCATGAAGCTCATCGATGGTCTGCTCATCAAGTTCTGTAACTGCGCCAAAACTCTCCGCCTTAAGTAAAATCTCACAGGAATGTTCCAGCCTTTCCATACCGCTATAAGCTTCGATGAGATCCTCACCAAAACTTAAAGCACCATGGCGAGCAAGAACCATTACTTTGTAATTTTTAATAAATGGATGTAGCGCCGTTCCCATCTCCAGGCTACCCGGCATCTGGAAAGGAACAATGGGAAGCTTGCCAATGGCCAGGATCAGTTCAGAAAAACTTTTGCCGGGTATCTCCTCCGCAGCAGGGTGCGCAATACTATAAGCAACTGCCGTTGGGGGATGAGCATGGATCACTGCCCTGGCATCCGCCCTCATCTTGTAAACCTCAAGGTGCATCAACATTTCACTGCTCGGCTTTCCCTTAATCACCTTGCCATTGATATCGACAACCGCAATATCATCCTCTACTAAAAGAAACTTGGGCTTTCCTGAAGGCGTGATTAGAATGGTATTATCATTATAGCGATAACTAATGTTGCCATCACATGCCGCCAGCATATTTTTATGATGGAGCATGGTCGCAGTGTTAATAATCTCTTCTCTAATTTGTCGCTCTAATTTATTCATAAGTCAATTTTAACAGCGAGCACAACTCATAACCAACTGTAAAGCTCCCTTTAGTAGTTGTGTTTTCACACATCCAGGGCCAACAACGGATGGCCTTGAGTTTTTCCTCTGACCCAAATATATTGCAAAGACACTTAGGGTGATGCATTGTAAGACACTTCATATCTCATCTTTTAACTTATTCATAATATTTGCTCTATAATATATTTATGAGTAAAAAGTCGAAATGAGATTATCTTTGGATATGAGATGTTTAATTTTAAAGATAGCCTAACCAGGATTGTTGAGTCAGGTTATTTGCCTGAAGATAACGCTGAAACTCGTCAAAAAAAAGCTGCTCTGACACTTGTTCCCCTGATTATTGGGCCGGCCGCGTTTATTTGGGGCTCAATATATTTTTATCTAGGCCACCCTCTTTCTGGCACAATACCAATGTCATATTCAGTTATCTCAGTACTGACACTGGTTTACTACTTCAAAAATAAGAAAACGGAGTTTTTAGAAAAAAGTCAGTTGCTTTTAGTATTGCTACTGCCGTTTTTTTTAATGTGGTCGCTAGGCGGCTTTTTCCATGGCAGTACTGTCATGATATGGGCACTATTTACTCCCATTGCCGCATCCATATTTATGGATAAAAATAATGCGCTTATATGGTTTATTGCCTACTTTGTGTTATTGCTTATTTCAGGTGCCATTCAATATTTTTTATCCGCAAACATAACGCCCATTCCTGAAGCTGCCAGGATCATCTTTTTTATACTCAACCTTGGTGCTGGCTCAGCGGGACTCTACCTCCTGGTTAGTTATACCAGCAACCAGGAAAAGTTAGCTATTACAAGACTCAATCAGAAGCAACAAGAACTGGAGAGAAAAAGTGAAGGATTACGTGTCACCAATGTCCAGTTAGCTGAAGCCAGAGTTTCCGCTGATGCCGCGAATATAGCTAAAAGTGACTTTTTGGCCAAGATGAGCCACGAAATCCGCACCCCCATGAATGCCATCCTCGGCATGACACATCTGGCTCTGCAAACGAAGCAGAATGATAAGCAGAAAAACTATATCGGTAAGGCGTATCACGCTGCTGAAAAACTACTCGGCATCCTCAACGATATCCTCGATTTTTCCAAAATAGAGGCAAATAAAATGGAACTGGAGGCTGTTGATTTTCAGCTCGAGGCCGTCATCGATAACATGATCACCCTGATCAAATTAAAGACAGAAGAAAAAGGCATTCAGCTGTCAGTATGTATCGACCCAGGCGTCCCCAAATATCTGAATGGCGACCCCTTGCGCCTGAGCCAGGTTCTGATTAACCTGGGTGACAATGCGGTGAAATTCAGTAACCAGGGTGACACGATATCATTCAAAGTTACCTTACAGGAAGAAACCGAACTTGATGTCCGCTTACTGTTTAACGTTCAGGACACCGGTATTGGCATCACTCCGGAACAGCAGGAAAGAGTGTTCCAGCCATTCAGTCAGGCTGACAATTCGACCACACGTGAATATGGCGGCACTGGTCTGGGGCTGATCATCTCTCAAAAAATTGTTCAGATGATGGATGGTAAAATCTGGTTAGAAAGTGAACAAGATGTCGGTAGTACCTTTACATTCACTGTTCGTCTAAAAAAACATCAAGGCAGTCTTTCACAGACAGGCTCATCAGATGCCCAAAGCAAAAGTACGCACAAAGAAGCCTCAGACCGATTACATGGAGCAAAAATTCTGCTGGTTGATGATAACGACTTAAATCAGGAATATCTTTGTGAATTGCTTGAAATGAGAGGTATTACTTTTGAAACTGCATTTAATGGCGAGGAAGCCTTGATCTTGCTAGCTAAACAGGATTTTGATGGCGTACTGATGGATTGCCAGATGCCTGTTATGGACGGTTACGAAGCAACTCGCCAAATACGTAAACAGGACAAGTTCAAAGATATGCCGGTGATTGCCATGACTGCAAATGCGATGAAAGGTGATAGAGAGAAAGTATTAGCGGTGGGTATGAATGACCATATTCCAAAACCGTTTAAGATTGATGCCATGTTCGCTACCCTGGATAAGTGGATAAAACCTGTAAGACACTGATAGTCTGATAGCGTCGACCAGTTGAAGTCGCAGACATATACGGACATACAGTACCATTTGAAGACAGCTCATACAGTGGCCAGCATATAATCTTCCTATTGAACTTAAAAGAGGAACAGGATAAATGATGACCAAACGCAAAACATTACCCAAAGAGTTTCAAAGTATTGGGGTCGAAGTAAAAACTATTTAAAGGTTTTTACTCTGACACGAATAACACTTACTTAAGACATATGAGGTTTATGTTGTCATTGCGAGGTACGAAGCAATCTCCTGCATCGCGCACACAATAAGATTGCCGCGTCGCGGTCGCTCCTCGCAAAGACGCTACTGTAATCGTTTTTATGCTTAAGTAAGTGCCATTCTACTCTGACACCAATTATTTCTTATTTAATACCTATAACTTCTGATGCTCCATATTTATCGCGGTTCTTCATAAAGAATGAGAATATCTCCAATGTTCTTCTGAAAAGATACGATGTAGAATTAGCATCCAGCGAAGAAGGCGGTACGAATGTATTTTTTATAAAATTTGAAATTAACTTAACTGGAGAATAATCATGAAACAGTATATTCATATTCATTAATTCAAATTCATTTTCACAGGTTTCAATCGTCTTAAAATCGGCTTCCTGCATAAATCCGTACAGCTCATTGGTGGTATTCATTTTCATATTACAGCCACACACCTCATAAGTTTTCTTTTTAAAAGTCTCACACAGTGTTGTTGTTTTTGCACCTTTAAATACAAAGGGTGCATCAATAAACATTCCGCCGTCCGCAAGCATCTCGTACACGGTATGGTAGAAGGACTTCGTATTCGGCATAAACATGCTGACAGATACAGAAATAATACCGATAACATTTAAATCAGGATGCTCTTTACAGAACTGCTCCAGACTGCCCAGGTAAAACTCCATATTCGAGCGGTCTGTATAATTCGCTCGTGCTTTAGTAATAGCATGTGGATTCACATCAACCCCGATAACAGACACATCATCCGGCAACAGACGCGAGAGCTTATCTGTGCCATGCGCACTACCACAGCCGATATCAACCACCACACCTTTCTTACCTACTGTATGATCAGCCAGTTTCTTGTGCAGCATATTAATTGTTGTTAGCGAGTGTGGGTGTAGCCCATCCATCCCCATAATATGCTCCAAAATTTCATATGTATTAACTAACTCACAAGTACCTGCATAAACAACTGCTTCCATAATAACCCCCTTTTTTATATTTAATGTGACCTCTCTAAAAACAGGATGAACCATTCATTCTGCTGAAGCACTCGGTATGTAAATATTTCCGAAAGAAACAAAACACTATTATTTATAGTATAGATGCTTTGTAACTCTATGTTAGAGGTTGGTGTGTAGTGATTACAGCAATTATAAGCTCATGAGCCTGAATGCCTCCATGTAATGTGACAGAACCTAAAGCTATTTAAGTTGCAGGAGAATCTAGATTTTATTGTGTCAATCGTGCGGTGTCAGTAAAGTAGATTTTTCTGCTTGTGCATTCGCCCGATAACTCGACCAACGATACTCAGCCGGGTACTCCACCATCGAGGCACGTACCGGATTCAATTTTGATATACCGGTAACAGTCAAGACATAGTCCTCTTCCTGCGTAAGACATGATCGAAATCGCTTCCCATGAGGTGCAGCTCCAGCGATAAGTACGATTAAGGTACTGCACATAACACTGTTCTAATCGTTTCATCATTGTGCCCACAGAATCCATATTATCTGGCGGGCTCAAAAGATGCACATGATTCGTCATCAGCAGATACGCTTGGACTGAGCATTCACACTGCTCTGCGAACTCCTTCAAGCCGTCGAGATAGATTAAATAATCCCCTTCAGCATAGAAACAGGCCTGCTGGTTATTTCCGCGCTTGATCAGATGTAGTGGTGTACCCGGTAATACCATGCGAAGCCGTCTTGGCATAAGTAATCATTCTTGATTGAAGTTAGGTTGTTAAAAGTCATAACAAAAAAAACCGCAGCCTATCCCAAATTATTAGTTTTTATTCTCAAGTTCTTCAATATAGGTACGTGCAATAGGCGTTTGTACATAATATTTTTTGCCATCTTTCATTACCCAGAAATAATAATATCCCTTAGCCGACTCAGAAGTGACTTTGCCGTCCAGAACGATCCAGCTTTTAACGTGTTCACCATCTGCATAGGTAACGCGATAGTCGCCCTCAAGCCAGGTTACACCTAATCGGGTTAATTTGTTTTGCTGTTCCTCGGTACAGGCACTCAGCAGTAACAATGAAATTATTAAAAACAGTCGAATTAACATCTACCTTCCCCTATTGTTGGCATTTTTAGTTCTTTCTGACCCAAGTTTTTGACAATTCAGCCTCTTTTATTTCAACATTATCGACAGTACTTATCGACACCATCACTAAGACTTTTCTTCCTCGAAGCACGTTGCTCATCTGTTAGATAAGTGCGTTGACCATCGGGAGACATTGTAAAAGAATGGTTGGACTGAATGTGGATTTGTAAGCGACTACGATAACTGCTACAAAGCTTACGATATTTTTTATCTTTAGCTACTTTCTTTTTTCTTTTCTCTGCGTCCGCCTGTTTATCTTCTTCTATTTTCTTTAACAGGTACTCACGCTCACTTTTATTGCCTGACGAGTATTTAAACCCCGTACTACTATCGGTTCGTATATTTAACTCAGTCGCTGTCTCATGATTAACAGGCTGATCACCAAAATGGACATTACCATCGGCGTCAGTCCATTTATAAATACCTGCGTTAACTGACGTGACCACAAAGGCAAATAATACGATGTACTTTTCCATATGAATTGACAATTTATAAACACCCATAAAATAAATTAGCAGCAGCTTAGCAAGTTTGTAGTCTTATGTAAGCATTTAGCAAAGGACAGCACCATGCCAACAAGAAAAAAGGGGCAAGTGTCATATTAACCCTTTTGAAGAAAATGGTAATCACGGAGTAATCGTCGATGTCTAAGTCAGTGGAGATTCCGGTCTTCTCGATGCCTATCCTGAACGTGTCCCCAGCTTTGCACTGACCATACTTCAGGAAGCAGGCTTATTCGCTGTCTGCTGTAATCTTTTCGGGAGGTAATTGCAGGATCAGGACAGGTGGGGTCTCCCCCCTTTTGCATACGATCTCATTTATAAAATTCACTTCGTATACGCTCAATTCGTTTTCGGTTGGCGCCAAGATCAGAATATCCGACACGGGAGGCGGATCGGACATGAATGACCGTCTTATCATCTGGCTCTTCCGGGAAATAAAACTCCACGTCATCAACAAATCGAAACAAAGCTGAAGTAAACTCAACTTGAATATAATTCTCCTGAACTGTCAGAATTTTTGTTCGCTTTTCTGATTCAAGTATCTGCAACAGACGGTCATGTGCCTCCTGCTGTGTTCCTGCATAATTTATAGGCTGGATATAATGTTTGTCAGCGCCCGACTGACTGCTCACACAGTTTGGTGTTTCCGGGCATGGCGTCAGCTCGCTATTATTTATTCCCAGTTTAGGCATGGTTCCTGAGCACCCCGTTGATAATATTAAATTTACGAGAACAACTAGAATTTGTTTATTCATTTTAAGTTAAAAGTCTCTGACCGGAATGGCGCTTACTTAAGACGAACTTCACTGTATTTTCGTCATTCCGGTATGTTTTTAGCCGGAATCCAGCCTGAAAAGCTGTAGATTCTCGCCACAAACATGCGGGAATGACGGTAGAGGATTATCATACTTGCCTTAAGTAAGTGGCATTAGTCTCTGACCGCTTTTATCTTGACTACCAGCCGCTTATCGTTACTGTGTAATAGCGCGGAAAGTCATCGATGTATTCATCCAGTTCATTGAATGTTTCGACGCCATCACCTTCTACATATTTTTCTTCTAATCGGATAGACAGGTTCAGGTCGCGAGCTTTTGCGTCCAGTTTATGGTAACCATCAGTATCCATAATATCGTTCACACTAATGTTGTTTTTATCAGAAATTTCAAAACGTGCGTGATTTTTATCACGCAGAATATAATTAATTGCACCGCGTTTTTCGAACGATTGTTTACCTGCGTGTACATATTCTCCTTCTTTATCTTTTCTAATATCACTCTCAAGGTTATCAGCAATATCTGATAACTTGCTGCTGAACCATTTTTTTAGTTCAGCCTCAGAATGATCGTGTGTTTTATGATATATCGCGAGATAAGCGATGCCGGCTACTAACAAGATAATGACAAGTGTAGACATATTGTTTTTCATTTAAATTTTAAACGCTAATATTATGCGTCGATACACACTATGATCTAACAGGGTGTATTTTCACATATTAAATAAATAATAGGGTCTAAGCCTTTTTAGCTCAACCCATCTACCAATTCCTGACCTACAAAGTGAATATACATCTTTTCATCCATGTTGAATAATGCTGAAAAGCGCCCTGCTACTTTCTCCTGTTGTACTTCATTTTCGAAGCCTGAAACGACCAATCTAAACCGATTGTAGTTGTTTGTATCGCAATCATTTTTTCCAGCTAAACCAGTCACTTCAACACTATCGACAAAATCACCAGGTAGCTGGGAACGAATAACGTATATTAGAAGAGTGCCTCCAACTACAAGCCTGATTATTTCCTTTTCATTTTCTACTGTCTATAGCTTGCTTACATCAATCTTTTCGAACACCTTTTCTGGACAACCGCAACCGAGAATATTTATTACAAACACTTTTATTTTTTTATTATTCTAACTAGCATTCATTTCAAATAAACCTGAACCTATAAAGTAAAAAACTCAAGGAGCTGCCCGTTTGATTCTTTATATTCAATTATCTGGCGGAGAAGAAGGGATTCGAACCCACGGAAATTGTAACCGTCCACTTGATTTCGAATCAAGCACATTCGGCCACTCTGTCACTTCTCCAATATTCGAAGCTTTCTAACTATTATTTAACTCCGACCTGAATGGCGCTTACTTAAGACGAACTTCATTGTCTTTTCGTCATTCCGGTATGTTTTTAGCCGGAATCCAGCCTGAAAAGCTGTAGATTCCCGCCACAAACATGCGGGAATGACGGTAGAGGATTATCATACTTTCCTTAACTAAGCGGCATTAATCACCGACCTCTTTAATTTTCATTATCATCAAGTTCTGATATTACTTCTGCCTTAGCAAGTTTAATAGCATCTTTAAGAACTGATTTTTTAATGAACACTGTTTCTTTTGTAGTGATATTGCGACATACCCATCTTTCATCATCATCAGAAATGATTTCAATGGCCATGCCAGAAATAATTACTTTTTTACCAATCATGTTGTCCACAAACAAACCTTGTCAGTTATTCAATAGCGATTTAGCTATAAAAAAGGCAATAAAGTGGTCGGTGGCAAATAAAAATTGTTTACTTTTATAATTGCTTATCAATTGTCACCACCCCATTAATTGTTGGCATTGCAAACTTCCTTGTTCGTTTCTGCTTATCCTATCAAATATAGCGAGAGATTAGGTGGCTGATTATTAATCGTGGCCTACTCTCTCTATCTCTGCCGCCGATTGCTGCTTCGTTACAAACTGTTACAAACCGTTACCTGCCTGAAAAGAAATACGCTTTGCATTTCATTATTCTATAACCGTGAACTAACACTGGAGACAAATAATGAAACTCACAAAACGAACAATTATCTATATAACCGGCATAGCCCTGCTTACTACAAGCATTGTTGCATGCCATCGTGGCACACCAGAAGAACGTGGCGAAAGAATGGTACAGAAAGTCACTGAAGAGCTGGAGTTGACTGAAACACAGCAGGCCAGACTGTCAGAAGTGAAAAGCGAGTTCCTCGAAATACGCAAAACAATGCGAAGTAACCGGGAACAAACAAAAACTGATATACAGGCAATGCTGAAGCAACCTACGTTGGACCGTAATAAGGCTAACTCAATCGTCAATCAGCACATCGAAACGATCCATTCTCGCTCACCTGTCATCATCGATGCGATCGGCAACTTCTACGACAGCCTGGATGATACACAACGTACTGAACTGAGAGAATTCATCGAAGACAAGATGGACAATCATCACGGCCGGTATTTCTGATAATAAATCAGGCGCATACAACATAGAACCAGCAGGTAATCACAGTAAACGCCGTGATTACCTGTTCTAAGAGCACTGTAAACACGTTATAGTGAAGCCCTATGCACCGGATACTGTTAATCGATGATGATACACAACTAGCCACCCTGCTGGGCCAGTACTTCAAACAGTTCAGCTTCGAACTGGAGAGTGCAACCTTACCCAGTCGGGGCATCGCCCTGCTCGATCAACATCACTATGACCTGGTTATACTCGATATCATGCTACCGGAGATGGATGGATTCGAAGTATGCAAAACGATACGCAAAAACAATGATATCCCGATCATCATGCTGACAGCACGCGGAGAAGTAATGGACCGTATCGTAGGCCTTGAACTAGGTGCAGATGACTATCTGCCAAAACCATTCGAACCACGCGAACTGGTTGCACGAATCCAGGGAATCATCAAGCGTGCCCAGATCAATCACACCAGGGCCAATAACGACTCCGGCAAAAAAACCAATGCTGTACTGACATTTGAAACACTGCACATCGATACAGCCAAACGCCTGGTAATGATGGACGATGAAACACTGCAACTAAGCTCGATGGAGTACGAGTTACTCCTGCTTTTTGCCACAACTCCACAAAAAACTTTCACTCGCGATGAGTTGCTTAACAAGCTCAAGGGTATTGATGCTGATATTTACACGCGTTCTATAGATATCCTCGTAAGTCGTCTAAGACAGAAATTAAAACCACTCGACCTGATCCGTACTATACGTGGTTCAGGTTATGTATTTGTCGGGCAGTCAAAATGAGTCAATCAAAACGTATTAGACGTCACAGCCTGTCCGGCAAACTGTTACTACTGTTCATCAGCATGGCCGTCGTGTTTGTTATGCTGGTTGGTAGTGGAATCCGGCATGCGTTCCATGAACATTTCAAGGACAACATACGGCCACATATCACACAATACCTTGAATATGTAAAGGCCGACATTGGTACTCCGCCCGACCGGACACGTGCACAGGAACTTGCTGATCAGCTGAAGATTGAAATACAGATCTTTGACTCGAAAGGCAACTGGAGTTCAAGCGGACAATTAACCGCTATAGAAGATTTTGAACTTGAACGCGACTTCAATCTCGACGGAAACCATTTTTCCTATGTTCAGGATAAAACCGATCGCCACTACCTGATGGCCAGCGATGGCGATGCCACCCTGCTATTCAATGTAGCCAATGTACGCGACCAGCGCGAGGGCTTCAAAGGATGGATTCCACTATTAATTTTACTGCTCATCCTGCTCGTGCTTTACCATGCTACGCGCCGACTGTTTTCACCGCTCGAGACTATTAAGGCAGGCGTACAAAAATTTGGTGCGGGTGATATTGAACACAGGATAAATATCAATCGAAAAGATGAACTGGGTGAACTGGCAGACAGCTTTAATACAATGGCGGACGACATACAGCAAATGCTGGATGCCAAGCGCCAATTACTTCTGGCCATCAGCCACGAACTGCGCTCACCTCTGACCCGCACAAGACTTGCAGCAGAGATGCTGAATGATAACGAAAATAAAGCACAAATTATTCGGGATATCAACGAAATGGAAGCCCTGATCGAAGAGCTGATGGAAACAGAACGCCTGAGCAGCCGACACACGAAACTAAACAAGGCGAAGTGTGACATCGATGCATTGATAAACGATGTTGTACAAACATGGCATAAAAACGCGGGCATTGTAATTCAACTTCCTGAAACAGCCGCTATGCTCGACATCGATACCGCACGCATCAAACTCCTGCTAAAAAATCTATTGGACAATGCGGTAACACATACACCAGAAAATTCTCTGCCACCCGAGATAAATCTAACCTTAGAAAACAAACATGCCGTCATCACAGTGATAGATCACGGTAAGGGCATTGAAGCGCAGCATCTTCCGAATCTGACAGAACCATTTTATCGTGTCGACCCTTCAAGGCAGCGCGAAACAGGCGGTTACGGGCTCGGGCTATACCTATGCAAAATGATTGCGGAAGCACACGGTGGCAGGCTGGAGATAGAAAGTTATATTGGCACTGGCACTCGCGTAGTGGTTAAACTGCCACTTTGTAATTGATTCGCAATAAACCGTGGACTGTCCCGAATGGCACTAAGTTAAGCTATATTTGCATGAATCAGCGACATGAACCGAGCACAGTTGGCAACGACACGCCGTAAAACGACCTACAAGGATGTAGGAAATGCAGATATTGCATCGTTACATGGCAAGGATTGTTCCTACAATCCTATTGCATTTCCTCCATCCATGGAGGTCAGATGTAACTTAGTAGGGCAATGCATATGTACAGGACGTACGGACAGATATTTGCTCCTGCAATATCTGCACTTCCACCATCCGTGGTGGGCGTACTAGGGTAACGCAGGAGCAGTTACCGAGGAGCTATTGCCGAGGAGCAAAAAACCTGCCCTGCGGGTGATGGTCGTTGCCAACTGTGCCCGATTCACATCCCTTGCAGTTAACGTGACAGCAGTTTATGTCGCCAGGTTGTTGAAAGGTCATGCTAAGCACTCTTAACTTAGTGCCATTCCGCTCTGATCCCTTTAATTTAATTTAATTTACTTTCCCTTTAATTCATTGATCATTGAAGAGGAATTAATATCACAGTTTCAATATCGGCCTTGTCTACTTCATGAGGATCATTGACGTAACATTCTATCGCCTGGTTTTGCAGTGACAAGTTCTGAGCTATTGCCCAATCAAACAGTGCCTTGTAGGTTGCGCCACACTTTTGATACGGCCCCCGGTGAACGCCACGGACAAAGCGCTGACTGGCAAGTACCTGTGACTTGAGTTCAGCCTTACCCGGCACCGGTTTTGAAGCCGGCATGCCCGCAAAGAAATGCCACTTTTTCGTCAGCAAAGAAAAAAACGTGGCTAACTTACCCCGGCTCAGCTCCACTTCCCAGTCCATGTCCAGGTAACGGGCGTAAGGCATATCAACACACTCTGCCCCCTGTGTGGCCAGGTATTCCGCGATACGTTTATAGTCCCGAGTAAATGTTGCTGGCATGCGCCACACGCTGACGCGCTCTTCGATCTCTACCACCGGACCTATCGTTTTCTCAATCACCTCAAACTGATCAGTCATGATAATCTCTCGACTATTTAATTGCTTTTATTGAAAAAATATAAAAAGGGATCAGTGACAAACAAGATTTGATTAGCTTTGTAATTGATAATCATTAGTAAGCGGCATTAGTCACCGACCCCTTTATTTGTAAATGCAAGCCTATAGTCTTTCCATATTAAGATCATGCCTAAAAAATACAAGTTCAGTAATAATGAGAAATTCCATTCCACGATGTTTTCGATTTCAGAAGTAATATTATCAGTTACAACTAAAAAGATGCTAATAGCGCCAATTATTAACATCAATAATAAAATAATGAGCTGATACTGAAGTACCTTTGGTTTTATAGAGACATCTGGTTTATCGCACAAAATATTATAATGTTGATATAGCATTAATAACTGAGCCAATGGCGTCAATGTGAAATATAACATGGCACCAATACGGCGCATAAATCGATTGATTTCACCTGTTGTGCCTAAAAAATCAATATAGATAAGTAGAGAAATCGAACCGGCCAGGCCCAGCCAAAAAATGATCCAGGCAATTTTTGTGGTATGCCCATGAAGAAGTTCTAACCAGCTTTTAGAAAATATCCAGAACCACATCAATAACACGCTGTATGGGAATACCACGGCGCGGTAAAAAAATATTGTATTACCACTGCGCCCTGCCTGGCTGATCGTGGTGCAACCATCAATGTATGGTATGCACCAGGGGACGAATCCTTCATAGGCGCTCAGTAAGAATGCGCCATTAGAAGCAAGCAAAGGTAATATGACTACTAATATTGCCAGTGTTCTGGGCTGCATTTTATATCACCAAAGTGTAAGAGGTACCCCGACTGGCTTACACATGTAATCCAGAAATTTACTCTGAAACCAAATATGGCTGACCTCATATTTCTTAACGCCTTTAACGCTTGTATTTTTTCCGGCTCATCCTCATATAAAGTTATACGATATATTAAACGGAGGCAAATTAAATGCAAATACCAGATAGAGACGGTGACGGCTACTTGATTGATATGAATGCATGGACACCTGAAATAGGTCGGGCCATGGCAGAAGCTGATGGCATTGAGCTTGACGATACCAAATGGGAACAGATAATCAAAGCCAGAGAGTATTACGAGGATCACGCTGTTGTGCCACCCATCCGCAAATTCGCCAAATACATCGATGTCAACCAGAAAGAGATTTTCAAGATGTGGAATACTGGCCCAATGAAACCAATCACAAAATACGGTGGTTTACCAAAGCCAACCGGTTGTGTGTAAAGTTCGGAGAAAAAAATAAAAAGGGGTCGGTGGCAAACAAGAATTATTTAGTTATGTAATTGATTATCATTTGTCACCAAACCCTTTAATTTCCGTCAACCTCCTTTGGTCACGTAGCTGCAATTTGCCATGGGTATTTCACATCCAGGGCTGTGTCCGCAGAACTAAAGTGGCCGTGAGCCCGGGACGCGTCTTCTGTACAACCGGAATCCGGAACTCAAATTGCCCATCTTCCAGCGCAGAGACTTGTGCGTCACTGATCTTTGTTGGCGCCCGGTTTGGTGTCTTTCGGTCGAAACCGTAGTGGAGGCTCGGAGGCTTGCCCCCACCCACGGCAACCTGAAGATTGATCTTATCGCGATAAAGATACCCGCCATCGTACTTGTCGTCCAGAAACAGAAAACCGTTGACGATATATTCAGGCACGAGCACACCTAGCTCAATACTAAAACCCAGACGTTCGCGTCGTGCTTCGCTGCTCGCCTTCTTTAGGAACGCGCTCAGTATTTGAATAGGTTTCTGCTTTCGCTGACGGTTAACAATGTCATCGTACTTCAAAAATATGGCCGAATTCTCATTGACCAACCTGCGGTGTAAATCCCAATGCGCTTTGCGCACGCGCGTTATCACTTCGAAGTGATAACTGGCTCTAATCTCTTTGCCCTTTTTGTTGTCTCCTTTCGGATTGCGCGCCGCTTCGACCTTGGGTGGAAGAGAGACATCCTGTACGTCCAGGAATCCGTCAACACGCACTCTACCAAAGAGAAAGCGTTGAAGGTTTTGATATCCCTCTTCCGAGTTCACGATGCCATAATGCCCGGAATGCGATCGATGGACGTACGCGCGCGGTGACTTTTGGACATAGGCGTTCCTGATCTGGACCAGCCCGTCTCCCATGGGGCCCGTGGCAAAACTCGATAACCCTTTCCCTGCGGTGTAGTCGCGAGAGTTTGTTCCCACCAGGCAAAAGAAGCGGTTGGGATCGAATCGACCACCCAGCGAGTTGACTGGCTCATTCGAGTCCAAGTTCAGGTACTTACGCATGCGGTCTTCGTTGAAGTTGTCCATATTGTTGCTCGTAAGAAATCCAGGGATATTGCCAATTCCGCGAAAATCAATCCCGCCGTGCGGCGTGGCATACGTAAAGACCTTGTCGACGGGCGGATCAATCCTCTTTGTCGGGCAGATGTTCTGCAAATAACAGCGAACGATTAGGCCTCCCATCGAATGCGCAACGAGGTAAACACGGAAAGATTCTTTTGCTGCCTCGTCCTCGCCGCAAACTTGATTACGTATCTGCTCAATGAGGTTGTGAAGACCGTTCGCGTAATCCTCTATCTCGGGCCGCTTACCCGTGCCCAGATCCTTAGAAACAGGCTCGTAATACCGATATATCCAGATACTCTTTGCCGACACATGTTCCGACAAGGGAATTTCAGCGCCGTGCTCATAGACATCTTTGTAACCCTGGTCCTTGAATAGTCGAATCAATGGGGACTCAAAGACGTAGCGTTCGATGTCACCGGTCCAACGTTGCCGCAACTTGGTCGAGCCAAGATTAAAGCCCATATACGGTGTGGCAACAGTGTCTTCCACTTCTGTCTCGGATCCAGCGTATCCGCGAACATAGACAATCGGATAGTACGGTTGTTTTAGCATAGTGATTCCCCTCGATAAAAGCCAAGAATTTGAATTTACCTGTTGCACGCTACGAACTGCGCTTCGCGCTATGTACGTTAGCAGTTACGTTCTGGTCGCTATTGCATGGGCAAGTGTCCGCGTAACGGAGTGATGGATATTTTATTTGTCATCACTGTTCCCTCCAAACCAATGCGACAGTTGATCTGACAACTGTACCACTACAGTCTATGTTTATTATTAATACACCTGTAGAAGACCACTGACAAGATCCAGCCTGATCTGGTCCATTTTCTCCAGCTTGTCGTTCACTATTTCATCAACGGCTTTTTGCAGAACATCTTTACTGCTGCCATCAGCCAGGGCGAGACGAATATCAACAATCATCGGTTCTTTAATCGGTGAACCGATGCGGCTGACCAGGTAACAGTAAGCCTCGTTAACTTCCTCCAGTTCCTGTACCAGCGCAACAGCAATTTGCTGCGCGGCGATGTTATAGAGTTTGCCGACATGGGTGACCGGGTTTTTACCGGCAGCGGCTTCCATGTTCATTGGACGGTATGGCGTAATCAGGCCATTGACACGGTTACCGCGGCCAACTTCGCCGTCATCACCGGATTCTGCCGAGGTGCCTGTGACCGTCATATAAAGGCTGCCTTTTTCTACATCATCTGCCGTGTTTACAGCAATGCTCATTGCCTTACTTGTCACCGCTCTTGCTATTTTCTCTACCAGGCTGGCAAGCTGCGCTTTCTTCTGTACATAATCATCGGCATCAGTAATATAACGGTCAACAAAAGCGCAAGCGATAGTAAGTTCAATGTTGTCACCGCGACGCACGGCCATCACTTTAATGTCTTCGCCATGCTGCGGGTGGATGGCCTTGATTTCTGCTGAATTCAAGGTCTGCTCAACCTGCAGTGCGATTTGCTCCAGTTCGCTGAACGGGGC
>CAWDMF010000032.1:0-46899 GCA_963803185.1 uncultured Gammaproteobacteria bacterium
GGTTTCTCGTGACTATTCACCAGCGAGACCAGATCTATTGATGTTTCTGCTTCAACTTCAACTCTATTATCCACAACACCCTCAGGTTTACATAACTTTACAATTACGCGCATGACAATTATGACATGGTCGGAGCGAATTTAGCTAGATATATCTGCTTTATTATCTGCCAATATGTCGCATAACTACGATAAACATATATACAAGCACTAGAAAATAAGCAATGTCCCGCTAACTAGCCATGCTAACGAATATTGACAAGAATGACAGGTGACAAAACAATGTATATAGGTATGGGGTATACGGTAGAAGGCTGGGCAGTTAAGGGATGCGAAAGCTATACCAGCATGAGACACGCTATCAGATATCTTTCTTTACAGACAGCGCTACCTCGTAGTCAGCGCCGGGGTTGACATCAATACAGCACAGTTCAAAATAGTGAAATGTTTATATTTAAAAACGCTGCCTGCCTGAGGCAGACACAACTAGCTGCTGGTCTCGTATTAGTATTGTGTTGCTTACAGCATGCCATCGCTGCCCAGGCAGAAATACAGCCCTGGTCTGCTGATAATATGGCAAATGAATTCACCCTGCCTGACCTTAAAGACAGTATGCATTCATTATCCAGCTACAAAGGTAAAGTTGTTCTGGTTAATTTCTGGGCCAGCTGGTGCCCGCCCTGCATTCATGAAATGCCGGAGCTAATACGACTTAAAAAACAACTGGTCGATCAGCCATTCGAAATACTGGCGTTAAACGTCGGCGAGAAAAAGTACCGGGTTAGAAAATTCGTCAAACTTATCAACTTCGATTTGCCGGTACTGCTGGATACATCAAAGGACACTTTTAATGCCTGGGACATCAAAACGCTGCCAACGTCTTTCCTGATCGATAGCAGAGGAAATATTCGTTACCGTATACGTGGCAACCCTGGCTGGCAGGATAAAAACACCCTGGCGGTTATTGCACAGCTGATTTCAGAACAGACAACAAAACAGCAACAACTTAAAACTACCACCCCTAACGAGGCCAATGAATGAAACAATCAAACTTATTAGCAACAGTAAGCTTACTGCTACTGACTCTAACAACAACAGTAATACATGCAGCAGACAATGCCTCGCACAAACAACAGGTAGAAACCCTGTTCAGGCTAACCCAGATGGAAAAAAAGATAGAGGACAGCGTAGACTCTGTTGTTCAGCTGCAGCTAAGGCAAAACCCGCAACTGGCCCAGCACGAACAGGAGATGCGTGAGTTTTTTACAAAATATATCGGCTGGAACGCACTACAGAGCGACATCACCGAGATGTACCTGTCTACCTTTAGCGAAAAAGAGCTGGAACAGATCAATGCCTTCTACATCACGCCCGCAGGACAGAAAGTGATAACTGCACTGCCGCAACTGGTACAGCAAAGAAATCAACTGGCAATGCAGCGCCTGCAGCAAAATATCGCCGAGTTACAGCAGATCATTGCGCCACCTGCTGCACCTGCCCCGTCTTCTGCACCTGCTCCATCTGCCCCGTCTATCACACCATAGTGACGGCACAGTAGTATTTTGACAAAAACCAGACCACTATGGACTGAAAGTCCATAGTGGTTTTTTTAGTGATTAAAAATGACATCACTATAAAAAACAGCGTTTTATTAAATACTGACGATATGAATGGCGCTTACTTAAGACGAACTTCATTGTCTTTTCGTCATTCCGGTATGTTTTTAGCCGGAATCCAGCCTGAAAAGCTATAGATTCCCGCCACAAACATGCGGGAATGACGGTAGAGGATTATCATACTTTCCTTAAGTAAGCGGCATTAACTGACGATATGATTAATTACTGTCATGCTGAGCGATAGCCTTGCACTAAAACGCCTGGCTTTTACTAACGAGCTGAAACAATAAAAAGTCCCCCGCAGCAGGCTGCGGGGGATCAAATTCTCAGGCAGATTTAAAGCTTTACTCTGGTGGTGGCGGTGGCGCCATATACTTTTGCATCTCTTCCATGCGCTGCTGAGTAATGGAGTCCTTCTGCCTGGATTTAACGGTGAGCTCAGCAATAAAGTCTGCTTCTTTCTGGAAGTGTTTATTTAGCTCCTGATCATAAACCGCGACCTCAAATTGATTCTTACGCAGATCGACAACATAGTCGTTGAACTTTTTCTGCATGTACAACCTGAGTGCGGCCTGACGTGTCTGCGGCTCATCAAAGTCCTGCAACTGTGCATCCTTCACATCCAGTACCTTAACCAGGTGCCAGCCGGCAGGTGATTCAACTGGCTCACTAACCACCTCGGGCTCAAGGTTAAAGGTAAAGTCATCCAGTTCAGCAAAACCGGTGCCCTGGCTGACCCAGCCCATATCGCCCAGGGTACTTTTCGCATTAGGATCCAGTGAATAATCCTGAGCGGCCTTGAACATGGTAATCTTGCCACTATCGATGTCCGCCTTGATCGATTCCGCCTCTTCTTTAGTTGCAACCACGACCATCTGCACCTTACGTGCCTCCGGTACGCTAATCTTGTCCATGTTATCAACGAAATAGTCCTTGAGCTCATCATCAGATGGCATCCAGCTATGTACCAGGCCATTACGATGCACATTGATCAGTCGTGTCTTGCGATACTCCGCGGTACGTTTGATAAATTCAGGGTCCTGTTTCAGGCCAGCGGCAAGCGCTTTGTCTGCCATCAGGCTATTATCGATATACTCCTGCAGGCGAAGCAGGCGCTCTTCATCACTGTCAAGATAAAATTCAGCCAGCGTGGCCCGGTAATCTGCACCGCGCATCTCCACCTGCACATCACCCCAGGTGATGTCCTTGCCTGCAATGCTGGCGACAACATCCGCATCGGAGCGACCGATATCAGCGTCCGTACTCAGCACATCCTCATATAGCCTGATCTCGGTACCGGCACGCAGGCGCTCTCGCATGCCGTCTTTCAATTCTGTTAATCGTTGCTTACGAATCGTCGCTTCGATGGCAAGCTTTAAGTCATCGTTCAGTTCACTTTCCGGGCTGATGCTCGAATTATAAAACGCGGTAATTTCTTCTTCGCTGACTGGAATATCACCGATCAGAACCTTCGACTTATACATGGTGACTAGCACCGCATCCTCGAATTGCTTCATATCTGAAAGATACTGCGTTTGCCTGTCGGTGCCTTTTTTCCTGGCATCAAGATACAGCAGATTGGCACTGATTACCTTGTCCAGCAGGGTGATCATGACCTTGTTGCGCCTGGGCGTGCCCAGTGCCGGTATCGATAGACCGACCATGGCTGAACTGTTCAGCATGGTACTGAGCTGGTTAAAGGTGATGACTTCATCACCCACCCGTGCAATGACGCCTTCCGCTTCAGCCACCTGCTGTGCGGGTGCCTGTTGTGCGGCGGCCTGGCTACTCTGCTCGGCTGACGCTACATTATTACCGCCCGCTAACAGCAAAAAAACAGACAGTGTGGAGATAACTTTATAAAAAGATGGATACAACATAATAGAATTTCCCAACTTAAAAATGATTTATGTTTTAGTTTACGGTTAAAGCTTAAAGTTCAAAAAATAATAGTTAAAACAAAAGCTTCGAGTACAAGTTAATTACAAAAAAATAGGGGGAAAGTCACCTTTCCCCCCACTAGTTTAGGACAATAACACCAGGGAGCGAACTCCCTGATGATTACCAGTTACTACCAGCAGGTGCCGCCGGTCACTTCCGTAGACACTTTCTCGAACGCGGCTGCAGATGTCCGGCCATCCGTCAGGTGATCCAGCCAATTGCCATTGCTGCACGATACATCATTGACATTACCGCCGTCATAAGTACCGTGACAGGCAGTACAAAGCCCACCGTTTCCATTAGTACCCGTATTCAGGAACACGGAGCCATTGTTCACTTCCATCTCGGCCTTGTCCATCATATTTCGCGAACCGCGTGGGTTATTACGATCAGCATGCTCCATGTAGGTCTGGTTATTGATACTAACCTGACTCCAGTTGTTACCCTGTACACCATGGCAGTTCTGACAGGTCGTATCGAGCACGCTTGCCTCTTCCGTATAGGTATGCGCCCAGGCTACCGCAGAGTCATAGTCGGTGATGCCGTAGACATTACCGCCACCTGTATCCATGAAGTTCGGAATACCATCAGCACCTACATCATGACAGGCACCACACTTCAGCGGACCATGCGAACCATCGTGGTTCAGCGCAGCGGCCTGTGCATAAGACGTGGTATCGATATTCGGGGTTACCGGATACAGACCATGGATCGACTCATGACAACCCTGACAGCTGATATTCTGATGGCCTTTTGAGTAACGCATCAGGCTGGCTTTACGTGGGTAGTTGAATGGCGGGTAAGCATTAATGTTACCACTTTGCTCAGTAAACGGTGCTGCGTGACAGTCTGCACAGTGTGGCTCACCCGGTGCTAACCAGTGATCACGACCATCGGTAGCGGCTGACATGGGGACAGGTACGGCTAGCCCGCCTAGCCCGGCCGTCGTCAGCGTGGCCTGAGCCGTTGCAACACAGTCAGGCGTGGTACAGAAGTCCATGATATGCACACTGAAATCACCATCCCCGTCAAACGTTCCGCACAATGTTGCCGGCGTGTTACAGCCAAATGCTGTCGCCAGGTTTGGACCATCAACATAACCTGGCAAGCATGAGCCACCCGCATGTACCTCAATGGTAGCAACATTGCCATCATGCGCTGGATTGGCCGGCTGACCACCAATCAGAACATTGTCGACATAATCACACAAGCCAGGATCGGCAGCCCAGATCGCATAGGAGTCATCATCACCCACATTAAGACCTTCTTTCGGATCCAGCCATGAGATCGGCCTGTGCCTCGGTGGTACCTACCGCAGCAGCAATGTCAGCCAAGGTAGGCAGTGCGCGTATATTCACTGCATCCGTCACACCGTCTGCCTGCTTACCCGGTACGTCATTTACCAGGTCGACCATGTTCTCCGCCTTCCAGATCTCCTGACTCAACTGGTTATGACAGTTAGTACACCAGATACCGTTACCAGTACTGGCTACAGTATCCACCATGTGCTGACCGACCGCATTCATATGTGCTGGCGTTTCAACACCATCGCTGTCTTTACCCGGGTTAGAGTGCACGTCGCGACCGACGAAACAGCCACCATTGGCACCACGGTTATCGCCCGTAGCGTACTTGTTGCCACCCGCTAATGTGATTGGATAACCATCCATATCACCGTTTGAACGGTGAGCCGGGTGACAACCCTGGCAACCGCCATCACGGCCCAGTGAGTCGGCAAAGGTAATAACACCACCGACGCCACTGGCATCCGCCATGTTCACACCACGGTGATTATTATGGATTGCTTCCGAGATCGGTTTGATCGTCACACCGTTGAAGCTAGCCGACTTGACCGCAGCAATGACATTATCTGCATGACAACGCTGACAGATTACAGACTCATGACCCAGACGTGTGCTCTGTGGCGCGACACCTGCAACCTCTGCGCCCGGGTAATTCGCGGTAAAGCCGGTGCCGTGCTGTTCATCATGCGCTGCCAGCATACTGACCGCCGCACTCTTCAGGCGCGAATACCAGTCTGAATCACCTGCAGTTTTATCGATGTTGTAATAAGCATTCCAGTAGTTGTACTCCGTCTGCGTATCAAGCCACTGTTGCGAACCGGCAACGTTCGGGCTGTTAATCACGGTCAGGGTACCACCACCCTCATTCGCTGCGTTCTGAATCACGGTGCCATTCGGTGGGTTAGAGTGACAACGCTCACAGTTCGGGATATCGATCGGTGCGGTACCAAAACCGATCACCGGATTACCCGCGCCATCCAAGGTCGCCGCACCTGCACCACCCGGTGCCAAAGGATCATAGTCATACATCTGCGCATTCATCGCTACGTACGGACGAACGGAGTCTTCATCTAACAGCCCAGGATCGGTAAAGAAGTCAACACTGTCCTCAAATGGCGTCAGTGGTAGACCCAGCGCTTCCCAGATATCGGGTGATGTCAGCATAATAGGCAGGTTTTCCAGCACTTTCATCTGGGTATAAACAACCGTGCCTGTATGACCAGAGAAAGTCAGCACGTTACCGTTAGAGAAACCACCACAATCGTTGGGGATAGTGTTATTCGGATCATTCGGATCCGTGGTCACTGGACCCAGCGGGTGGAAAGCTGGACCACAGTCTGTCGGATAGGCTACAGCCGGGAATGGACCTGGCTGACCTGAAACGCCAAGACGAATCTTGTCTGCTTCCAGTGATGTACCAGTTGTGTTACCACCTTCCAGGTTTTCATAGAAATACAGGTGGTTCCATACTCCGTTCTGGTAGCTGTCGGTCGGGTCAGTTAAGACGCCATTACCCAGCATAACACCATCAGCAGCCATTGTAAGGACCGTATTGCAGAGCGCCGTTAACAACCTCTGCTGAATCAAATACGGTGTTCCAGGAGAACAGTGAGTTACCTTCAGCAGCACTGATCAAGGTGCTGGTCTGTATTTTACCGCGGCCATCATTACGCGGCTGTGCATCGTGCCAGTATTTCAGCACGTATTTATTGAAACCGTTAGCACCCTGGGATACATCACGTACCACGGTTTCGCGACCCAGTGCGTCGCGTCCGACATTCGGATCACCTTCCAGCAGTTCAGGGAAACCATGAACACCTGAAGGTTTAACCACCTGCGCCAGGATTGAGTTATACGCAGGCAGTACACAACAGTAGGCAAACTCAAAACCGGTACAGTGCATGCCCAGCTCATAGTTCATCATGATTTTGAAGTCAGTCTGGGCAGCAAAACCAGGTGCTGGCGGTTGACAGCCCCCGGGGTTGTCCACGCAGGAAGGTCCCGGTGCGCTAGCAAATTCTGTTCTGAAAAGTGAAAAGTCATTCAGGTCAACGACATCGTCGCCATCAAGGTCCTCATCAAGACCAGGACCGGTAGAGTTAAAAGCGCCTCTAAAAATAGAGAAGTCCGAAAGATCGGTAGTCAGGTCCTGATTGAAATCTGCATCGCAGATATTGCCGTATTGATCCCCATCGGTATCACGCTGGTCGGCATTGGCAACAAGTATACAGTTATCCTCGGCGTCATCCACGCCATCGCCATCATTATCGGCAGCGAGTGCCTGAGTACTTGTAAGTAAAAACGCAAGCCCGATAAAGCCGAATACCGATATCGGGTGGAATATGTGTTTAAGGGTCTTGTTCTGGAAAAATTGTTTCGGGTTTATTACAGGCATACTTATCACCTCATTAGATTATTTTGTTCATTTGTTTATATCGAGAACAATCCTTTGAAACTAACTTGCGGGCCTTTTACAAACTCGACGTTTATATTTATTATTATGCAAATATCACTTAGTAATGCTTGCATATTCCATGCCAAAACCTGACTTTTAGCTAAATCACTGTTTACAAAAAACTTAAGAATATCAGTACATTATAATTTAACTGTAGTCGTGACATAAATAACACCCGTCATGACACAATTGACATTTGATAAATGTCAATTGTGTCACACTTTATTTAAATCTCACAAAAGACAATCAGTCGTTGTCGACTTATTTAACATTTTAAAAGTGACCAACTTGCAGTTAAAACGCCAGTATGACAAGGCTCAGCCCAATAAGCTTTCAGCTAAATGAAAAATGTCCGTAAATCTTGTAAGACAATCCTTACACTATTAAACCCTTAACTGTTCACTTAAAAACAACTGAATTAATGATTCAACGCCTGTATGACGGGCTTAGGAGCCAAAGTAAGCAATCTACTTTATGCTCTCCCCCTATATCTTGTATGGAAATCATTACACTATTTACCGCCACACGCATTCCACTCTTCATAAAGGGCTGATATTTAATAAAATTTCTAATCAATAATTATAATAATCAGGCCCCCTTGCGAGACCCGCAATGCATATATAAACCTGCCGTAAATGCTAAAAAGAAATAAGCAACAGCAAACACTCAATTTACATTCCCTAAACATTCATAACAATCAAACACCTGCTACACTAACTCATACTGACATTGTTGGCCTGTTTTCCTTTCTCGGCCTCGCCACCCTGTTTTTACTTTAAGCCCGGATATTTCATGGAAAAACTACTTGTTCCCATTTTTTTAATCGCTATCGTTGTCGCGACCGCAGCCATTCAACCGGTCAAAGGAATGACCGCAAATGATCTCGATATAAGTGATGCCAAAGATCTTAATGACAAAAAAAAACGCTTCTTTGATTTTATGCGCCCGATCATCAATGAAGAAAACAGAAAAATCCTGAAACTAAGAAAGCAACTTCTCGCCGCAAAAAAACATAACAATAATAAGAAATTTGTTGCGCATGTCGCAAAATTATACAGCGTAAGCTGGGATCACGAAAATGAAAACTGGGATAATCTGCTGGAACGTGTTGACACTATTCCGCTGGAACTGTCACTCGCGCAAAGCGCTAATGAATCTTCCTGGGGGCAATCACGCTTTGCCAAACAGGGAAATAACTTTTTTGGCCAATGGTGTTACAAAAAAGGCTGCGGCATTATCCCCTCTAAACGCAACCGGCACTCAACACATGAAGTTGTCAAATTTAACAGCATAAACGATTCTGTACGCAGTTATATGAAAACCATCAATACCGGTCGTGCTTATGCGCTACTACGTAACGTCCGCAGGGATCATCGTGCAGCAGGAAAACAACCGGATGCAACAGCACAGGCTGGCGGCTTGATTAAATATTCACAGCGCCGTGAGGAATACGTCAAAGAAATTCGTACGATAATTCATGCCAATAAAAAATTGATGCTGGGGCAATAAAAAAACGCAGTCCGCGAAGAATAAAATAACAATGAATTAATGTCATTCTGAACGATAGTGAAGGACCTTACCACCTGTATAGTATTTAGGCGTTCTAGATCCTTCACTATCGTTCAGGATGACACCAAATAATATACGTTTTATTTGCGTCTTTTGTCTTTTGCGTACTTCGCGGACTAATTTTCCTGTTTTTTGGACTAGCAATTCTGGCCGGTAAGCGACCATTAGATTATCCTGGTGTTAGTTTTGTAGGGTGCGCCGTGCGCACCATGAGTCTTTTCGGACAGTCAAAGACGTAACAGCGATTCACCACAGAGACACAGAGAGCACAGAGTTTTATTTTGTTACCAGTTTTGCAGGGTGCGCCGTGCGCACCATGAGTCTTTTCGGACAGTCAAAGACGTAAAAGCGATTCACCACAGAGGCACAGAGGGCACAGAGTTTTATTTTGTTAACAGCGCCATTGGCGCTGTTAACAAAATAAAATCTCTGTGCTCTCTGTGCCTCTGTGGTGAAAAGCTTTTGACCTTATTTTAGCCAAAAAAAAGGCAGGGCCAAATGGCCCTGCCTTTTGTAATTACAAAAAGTAATTATTTATAGAGCGACAATATTCTCTGCTTGTGGTCCTTTTTGACCTTGAGTTACGGTGAACTCAACTCTCTGACCTTCAGCCAGTGTTTTAAAACCTGAGCTAGTAATTGCACTAAAGTGGGCAAATACATCGGGGCCGCCAGACTGTTGCTCAATAAAGCCAAAACCTTTAGATTCGTCGAACCATTTTACGGTTCCATTAATTGTGTTAGACATAATAATATCCTGTGTTATATAAAAAATGTGCCTGCAAGAGGCTTAAGTAGCGGAAAAATTGGCTGGCACTTAAAAACTACAGAACGGAAATTATGAAAAAATAACGAAGATGTGTTGATAAACAAGAGACTTTCTTTCTAGCTGTCAGCCATTGTACAGACATTATTGATAATGTCAATCAAACGTTTATGTTAGATATAGCGCTTTGGCTGAACGCAGATGACTTATGCCATTACAGGAGAGGATAAGCCCACTTCTAATAATACCGATAAATACTTAAGTCAAAAAGCACTACATTTTATATTTACTTTCGCCCGCCTTTAACGTTGCGAAAATTAATGGTTTCAGCCAGCTCCTTTGCATGAGCAGTAACAGACTCGAGAGTACCCGTTTTTTTACAATTCATTATTGAATTGCTTAAGTCCCCTTTTTGAATAACATAGAGATACCAGTTTTCACCCAGCATACCCTCTGGGGCAGTTGTCTTTTCAACCTTTATTACATGGTATTTACTGTTGATTAAATCATAGTTCATTATTTAATACCTTTTATTTCAATTTAAAAAAACTATAACGAGATTTATGCGGAACAAATTTATTTTCTAAACACCAGGCCCAACATGACAATATCCTCATCTTCTTCATACAGATTAAAATAGCGTTTGCCGGTGACCGTAATGCCAAATGTTTTTGTAAAGTCCATGACAATGCCGACTTCAGGAAAATAGGCAGCGATATATTCATCCTTATCCCAGTTGTATCCTAGTGCTATGCCGAGTAATAAATACAGCGATACATCCCCGTTTAACGAATAACCGCCACCGAAATCAAGTGTTGAACCTTTTCCATTTATACCTGATTCCAGGTAGCTTAGTTTGGCATAACCTGCCATATTGCCTTTCAGGGACAGCATGCCTAGAGAAGTAACATCCAGATCATTGTTGTCAGACCAAATATTATGTTCGATAACAAGATAGTGTTTATCTGGTGTCGCTGTCGCACTAGCGCTTAACAGCATGAAAAAAAACAACCATAGAGAAGCTTTTAACTGGGTGTATCGATGCTTGTTTCGGGTACTATTATTTAACCTGTAGATGACTATTTGAAACTTGTTTAAAAACGTGTGCATTAATTTCTCTTGTTATGAAATGTAAAAAATCTATAAATGCGTTAGCACTGTTGATGAGCACTTAAGCCACTTCGACTGCATTTAGCATTTCAAGAAAATGTCCTGCTTAGGACGCTTACCAATGAGAAATGATGACGGCTGATATATCCTGGTCACTTTAAAGAAAGATATAGCTTGTCTTTATTCTTTAATGCCTCACTTGGCTTTGAGACCTACCCACTATAGTCCTTTATGGCGAAAGATATAATGTGCCAGGCAAAATAAAAGTTGTCGATAAAACTCAAAACTTCCAGAGTATTCTCGATTTTTTACAAATTCAGTTAATTAATCACCATTTACTGCATGCTAAGCAGGCTTTCCTTTGACCACCCCTGATCATTATCTGGTTTTTATTTAACGTCCACTTCTGCTCCAGACTGTATGCAGCTTGCTCAACAACATGGGCAATTACGACCCCTCCGTGGCTTCATCGACATGGTTTTTAATATTTGGGAACCTTCAGCTATTGTTAAAATGTCTAAATCAGCCGATATTGAAGCGCTTTTTACTGTATAGTGAGGAGGCTTTTCTTTAGCTTTCCTTTGGCCTTTCTATGGCCTCTCTTTTGCTTTCCCTTAGCGACGACCCATTCGCCTTTCTTCTGCTTTTCAGGCAGTTATTTGTCTTTTACGAGATGGTTTATGGGCATTGATACATGACTCACAGAACCCCTTCAACAGGAATCTTCTCCATGAGCGGTCTGCACGTGACGTGCTGACGATGTATCTGATTTACATTTCCTAAATGAGCATAACTTTATCTCGACAACAAAATTCTCAGGAGAATTGACTATTAATAATCGCATAACTACTGCACTGCTTTTAGCCGCTGGTACTGGATCCCGCCTGCGCCCATTAACCCTTGATGCACCAAAATGTCTTACCGAAGTTAGCGGCGAACCCATACTGGGTCGTCTGCTTGATAACCTCCGCTTGCAGGGTATTAAACGCCTGGTGGTGGTAACTGGATACCTGGATCATTGTGTCCGCAAATATCTTGAAGAAAATGCGGCTGATATGCAGCTTGATTACGTGTTTAATCCTGTTTATAAGACGACCAACAATATCTATTCACTCTGGTTAGCGCAAAAAACCATCGAAGAACCCTTTGTGTTAATAGAGAGCGATCTTGTTTTTGAAGCATCGATGTTAGAGCCTATGCTGACACCGGATACAATTGCAGTGTCGACTATCCTGCCATGGATGAATGGAACGGTTGTTGAGCTCAACGCAGACAAAGCGGTGACCGCTTTTCATGTTAGCCACGATGTTGACGATGAGCTCCGCTATAAAACGGTTAATATTTGCAGCTTGTCCTCACAAAGCTGGCAGCGGGTGATTGCGCGTTTAGACCGTTATATCGAAGACGGGCGTGTTAATGAATATTATGAAACCGTCTTTGCCGATATGGTGGCTGACGGTTCACTTGAATTTGATGCCGTGCTGTTCAACGAAAACAAATGGTATGAGATTGATGCTATGGAAGACCTGCATCAGGCAGAACTGATGTTTCCTCGTGTTCCAGCTATTGGCTTGCCAGAGCATGTTGGCTTTAAACAGGTTGATTTTGAACATGTAATCAGTCGCTCTCCAGCTAATAGTGCCAGCATGGTCACACCTGTAAACAAAACTCTGGCTGCAGATAATGCCGTTTCCATTAATAAAGTAGAGCCAGAGAAAATTCTATGACGGGAGTGAACGACATGGATATAAAAGACATGCATATAAAAGACACGCAGGTGACGCAGCCCAGCATACTTTCTTTTGCCAACGATCTCGCAAACCTGTGCTCTCTGGCGGGGCTTTTTTCTGCAGTGCTTGCCATCTATTTCGCTATCGTGGGTAACTTTCCGGCCGCAATGATCGGACTGGTCTGGGCTGTGTTCTTTGACTGGAGCGATGGCAACATCGCCCGGCGCATGAAAGGCCGCACCGATGAACAGAGAAAATTCGGTGGTCAGATGGACTCGCTGATTGATATTGTCAGCTTTGGTATTTGCCCTGCTGTAGTTTTACTTAGCTACGGTGATTTTAGTCCCTGGTTTATTCCAGGTGCTTTTATTATTGCAGCAGCAGGCGTACTTCGATTAAGTTACTTTAATGTATACGGCCTGGCAGGCAAATCAAGCTTCCAGGGCCTGGCCATTGATAACAACGGTATCTTGCTGGTACTGATTTTTGTTATTAATAGCTTTGTCAGTGCATCCAGTTTCACACTATTGCTCTATATCACAATACTGACATTGGCCGCCTTAAACGTGGCACCTATTAAAACACCAAAACTGAGTAGTGGCGGCTGGTATTACGCCATTGTTCTATATACCCTGGTGATAACTTTGTTTTTTGGCTGGCAGTTACTGCATGCAGTTTCGTGATACTCAGTAATATGAACTGTGATTTTTATGGTTGCATCCTATGATAATCCCACGCATTGAACTTTTCGAATGGCTTCGCAATAACCACGAACGCGCTGACTACGTTCTGGCCTTCAGCAAGATGAAAGGTGTTTCCAAACGCGAGTATGACGAGCTGGTGGATTATGATCCGGGGCCGGAGCTTGATCTTGGTCGGGGCGACCCGCACGGTGCCAACGAGTTCAAGCAGGTTCTTGCACAGATGTATGGCTGCGGTATTGATAACATTGTCACCACCTCTGGTGGTACCCAGGCCAATTTCCTGGTATTTCTGGCCACCCTGAGCAAAAAAGATAAATTCATCATAGAGCAGCCCGGTTACCAGCCGATGTGGCTAACACCCGAGATGATGGAGGCTAAAAAGGTACCGTGGATCAGGCGTTTTAATGATGGATTCCGTCTCGATGTCGATGCACTGAATGCGCTGATCACCGACAGAACAAAACTGATCGTATTAACAAATCCGCACAACCCTACCGGGGTGGTTGCAGACAGGGAGCTGGAAATAAGGAAGGTGGCAGAAATTGCGCAGGCCAGAGGCATCTATGTGCTGATCGACGAGATTTTTCTCGATGGGGCCTCGGTTCCCCAGGTCTCCGCTTACGGTCTGCCAAACGTTATTGTTACCAGCAGCATGACCAAGGTGTACGGACTGGGTGGCCAGAGGACCGGCTGGATCATTGCACCACTGGAAATCGCCACCGAGTGCCAGCATGCCAAAGTACATACCAATGGTTCCTCCTCCTATGTTGGAGAGATGATGAATGCGCACGCACTACTCCATGCCAGGGAGTTCCTTATACAGCGGTTTAACAAACTTTCGATATCCAATTTCCGCGTACTCAGCGAATGGATGCAGGCCAATCAGGACATCCTGGAATGGGTGGAACCCCACGGCGGGGTAATGTGCTTTCCGAGATACCGGGCAAAACTGTCTTCAATAGAACTTTGCGAAAAGTTGCTGCACGATCACGGTGTCATGGTCAATCCCGGGCAGTATTTTAATCTGGATGGCCATATCAGGCTTAGTTACGCCTGCTCCGAAGATATTTTAAGAAGCGGCCTGAATGCACTAGGGAACGGGCTTAGGGAACTGGGCTAAACCAGGGCGTAGTTATACTGATGCTGAATTTGCCGAGAGAGGAGCGAGCAAGCGGTGTGCCGAGGAACGACCTTCGCGAGACTAAAGCTATTTAATCTCTTCTATGCGCCTGCATTTTTAATCGCAATGCATTGAGCTTGATGAAACCATCGGCATCCTTATGATCATAAGCGCCTGCATCATCTTCAAAGGTGGCGATGTTTTCATCAAACAACGAATCATCCGACTTACGACCGACAATATCAACATTGCCTTTATATAACTTGACTCGTACTACGCCGTTAACATATTGCTGTGAGGCATCAATCATCTGCTGCAGCATTTCACGCTCGGCGCTCCACCAGTAACCGTTGTAAATCAAATTGGCATAACGCGGCATTAATTCATCTTTTAAGTGCGCAACTTCGCGATCCAGTGTTAACGATTCCATGGCGCGATGTGCCCGTAACATGATAGTGCCGCCCGGTGTTTCGTAACAGCCGCGTGACTTCATACCGATGTAACGGTTTTCCACGATATCGAGACGACCAATACCGTTTTCACCCGCCAGGCGATTTAACTCGGTAAGCACCTGTGCTGGTGTCATCGATTGTCCATCGATAGCTATGATGTCACCGCGCTGGTAAGTTAATTCGATATAGCTTGCTTTGTCGGGTGCGTTTTCCGGTGATACGGTCCAGCGCCACATTTCCTCTTCCGCTTCCGCCCACGGATCTTCCAGCACGCCGCCTTCGTAAGAGATATGAAGCAGGTTTGCATCCATTGAATAAGGCGATTTTTTGCCCTTGTTAAAATCGACTTCAATGCCATGCTGTTCCGCGTAAGCCATCAGTTTTTCACGTGACAGCAAATCCCATTCACGCCAGGGCGCGATGATATGTACACCGGGTTTAAGTGCATAAGCACCTAGTTCAAATCGAATCTGATCATTACCCTTGCCCGTGGCGCCATGAGAAATCGCATCGGCGCCGGTTTCATTGGCGATCTCGACCATACGTTTTGCAATCAGCGGACGTGCGATTGAGGTACCGAGTAAATACTCACCTTCATAAACCGTGTTGGCACGAAACATGGGGAAAACATAATCACGCACAAACTCTTCTTCCAGGTTTTCAATATAGATTTCCTTAACACCCAGCGCTTCAGCTTTACCGCGAACAGGATCAACTTCTTCCCCCTGGCCAATGTCTGCGGTGAAGGTCACCACTTCACATTGATATTCATCCTGCAACCACTTCAAAATAACAGAAGTATCAAGACCGCCCGAATAGGCGAGTACCGCTTTTTTAATGATTGGCTTTGCAGACATGGTGGCTTTCCAGTTGTGTTTTCTTAAACGAGGTGCGGATTATACTTAAAAATCCAATATTATTCATCATGGCATATTCACCGCCGAGGCGCAGAGACGCTGAGTTTTTTAATTACGCGCCTGCGGCGCGTTAAAACTACAAAGGTTTTCTCTGCGTCTCGGCGCCTCGGCGGTAAAAACAGTTTGTGCATCATCACACCTTTCATTAGCAGCACTATATTAAATTCGACTAAAGTAGTCATAACTTTTATAATTACGCCCCAAACGCGCAGGAAAGGCTTATAAACTTCCGCGCGTTATAAATAATTACAATAAATTCCTTTAAATATCGCCAATTATCCACAAAATGGCGCGATTTGCATCGAATGTGCGAGAAAAAGATGACAGAGTTACACGATATTGACCCCCTGGAAACCCAGGAATGGCTGGATGCACTGAATGCCGTTATAGAAAATGAAGGTGTTGAACGCGCACATTTCCTGCTTGAGCGACTTATTGATAATGGTCGACGTAATGGTGCCAACCTGCCGTTTACCAATAACACGGCCTATTTAAACACCATTCCCACCCATTTAGAGCAGCGCACTCCCGGCGACCCCGAACTGGAAAACCGTATACGCTCATTCATTCGCTGGAATGCGATGGCGATGGTAGTTCGCGCCAATAAAGAAAGCTCTGAGCTTGGCGGTCATATTGCCAGCTTCGCGTCTGCGGCAACCTTATATGATGTTGGCTTTAATCATTTTTTCCACGCACCCACACCTGAACATGGCGGCGACCTGGTCTTTATGCAGGGCCACTCTGCACCCGGCATATATGCACGCGCTTATCTGGAAGGCCGCCTGGATGAAAGTCACCTGGATAAATTCCGCCAGGAAGTTGATGGCCACGGTTTATCTTCTTACCCTCATCCCTGGCTGATGCCGGACTTCTGGCAATTCCCGACCGTATCCATGGGCCTGGGGCCAATTATGGCTATTTATCAGGCACGATTCATGAAATACCTGCGTGACCGCGGCATTGCTAATACTGAAAACCGCAAAGTCTGGGCATTCTGCGGTGACGGCGAAATGGACGAACCTGAATCACTGGGTGCCATCTCGCTCGGTGGTCGCGAAAAACTGGATAACCTGATTTTTGTTATTAACTGTAACCTGCAACGCCTTGATGGCCCGGTTCGCGGTAACGGAAAAATTATTCAGGAACTGGAATCTGTATTCCGAGGCTCTGGCTGGCATGTACTTAAAGTTATCTGGGGCTCTTACTGGGACCCGTTGCTTGCCAAAGATAAAGACGGTTTATTAAGCAAACGTATGGAAGAAATTGTTGATGGTGATTACCAGAACTATAAAGCCAAAGACGGCGCCTTTGTGCGTGAACATTTCTTTAACTCACCCGAACTAAAAGCCATGGTTGCACACATGTCGGATGACGACATCTGGCGCTTAAATCGTGGCGGCCATGATCCACACAAAGTTTACGCAGCTTATAAAAATGCGGTGGAACACAAGGACCAACCGACAGTGATTTTGACTAAAACCGTAAAAGGTTACGGCATGGGTGGAGCAGGCGAAGGCCAGAACACCACGCATTCACAGAAAAAGATGGACATGGGTGACCTGAACGCTTTTGCTAAACGCTTTAACATTCCTGTCAGCGATGAGCAAATCGAAAAAGCCGAATATTACAAACCGGCAGAAGACAGCGCGGAAATGAAATACATGCAGGCACGACGCCAGGCATTAGGCGGTTACTTACCGTCTCGCACCCATTTGGCCGCACCACTGGAAGTGCCTGCGTTATCGACGTTTGATGCTTTATTACAGGGCTCGGGTGAACGCGAAATGTCAACCACCATGGCCTTTGTACGCATTCTTACTTCGCTGGCACGTGATAAAAAAATTGGCAAAAACGTGGTACCCATCGTACCGGATGAAGCCCGTACCTTCGGCATGGAAGGCATGTTTCGCCAGCTTGGTATTTACTCCTCTGTAGGCCAGTTATACGAACCCCAGGATAAATCCCAGGTGATGTTCTACAAGGAAGACAAGAATGGTCAGATCCTGGAAGAAGGTATCAATGAAGCCGGCGCCATGTCTTCGTGGATTGCTGCTGCCACCGCCTATAGTTCACACGGCGTTAATATGATTCCGTTCTATGTTTATTACTCCATGTTCGGATTCCAGCGTATTGGTGACCTGGCCTGGGCTGCGGGTGATATGCAGGCACGCGGTTTTCTGATCGGCGCTACCGCCGGTCGTACCACACTGGCCGGTGAAGGACTGCAGCACCAGGATGGCCACAGTTTAATTGTGGCATCGACCATTCCTAACTGTGTTGCATATGACCCCTGCTTTGCCTACGAAATAACCGTGATTATCCATGATGGTATGCATCGCATGGTTCAACAGCAGGAAAATGTGTATTACTACATTACCGCAATGAACGAAAATTACCTGATGCCGGCGATGCCTAAAGGTGCTGAAAAAGGCATCATAAAAGGCATGTACCCATTTAGTCAGGACACAGCCAAAAAAGATGAACACAAAGTTCAGCTATTTGGTAGCGGCACGATTTTACGTGAAGTTATTGCAGCGGCAGAACTGCTGAAGAAAGACTGGAAAGTCAGCGCCGATGTGTGGAGCATTACCAGCTACAACGAACTGGCGCGTGAAGCGGTGGATTGCGAACGCTGGAACATGTTAAACCCGGGCAAAAAAGCGCGTGTACCTTACATCACACAACAGCTGAAAGACTGCGAAGGTCCGGTAATTGCTTCATCCGATTATATCCGCACGGTTTCTAACCAGGTGCGTCAATATGTGCCTGCAACCTACACGGTACTGGGTACCGATGGTTTTGGACGCTCCGACACGCGTAAGAATTTGCGCCGCCACTTCGAAGTCAACAGCCACTATGTTGTGGTTGCAACATTAAAAACACTGGCTGATGAAGGCACTATTCCTGCCTCTAAAGTGACTGATGCCATCAAGAAGTACGGCATTAAAACCAGAAAACCTAACCCAATAACAGCATAGTCTCAGGTAAATTAAAAATGGCCGAAATTAAAGACATTCTTGTTCCTGATATTGGTGATTTCGAGGGCGTCGAAGTCATTGAAATCCTGGTCGCTGCAGGTGACTCAATTAATATTGAAGACCCTATCGTTTCACTGGAGTCTGATAAAGCAGCAATGGAAATCCCCTCACCTGTGGCGGGAACCGTTAAAGAAATCAAGATTAATATGGGCGACAAAGTCTCTCAAGGTGACTTGCTCATAACCGTGGCGGTTGCTGCAGATGCTGTCGAAGAGGCTCCGGCTGAAACAGCGAAAGCAACAGCGGTCGCGCCAGAAGCAGTGGCCGCTGCGCCAGCACCCGCACCTGCTGAACCCGCTCCTGTGATACCGCCGCCTGCCAGCAAAGCAGCTGCACCCAGGCCTTCACCGACGGCATCAATAGACATCAATGAAGAAGGTTTCAGCAAGGCACACGCCAGTCCATCCGTAAGAAAATTTGCTCGTGAATTAGGTGCTGACCTGTCACAAATGACCGGCACCGGAACTAAAAATCGCATCCTGAAAGAAGATGTAAAAATCTGGGTAAAACAGGCACTGGCAAAGGGTTCTCAAGGCGGCCTGGGCATTGATGCCATGCCTGAAATTGATTTTAGCCAGTTTGGCGAAATTGAAATTCAGCAACTCACTCGAATCAATAAACTCACCGGCAAATTCCTGCACCGCAACTGGCTCACCGTGCCTCATGTAACGCAGTTTGATGAAGCCGATATCACGGAGCTGGAGGAGTTCCGCAAGCAGTTAAACGAAGAAAACCAGAAACAGGGAATTCGTGTCACGGTACTGGTTTTCCTGATGAAAGCCCTGGTCTCTGCCTTAAAAGAATTTCCGCGCTTTAATTCATCGCTGGATTACACCGGTGAGAACCTGGTACTGAAACAGTATATTAATATTGGTGTTGCCATGGACACGCCGGGCGGCCTTGTGGTGCCAGTAATTCGTGACTGTGACCGGAAAACATTAATCGAACTGGCCCAGGAGCTAGTAGAAACCAGCCAACGCGCACGTGATAAAAAACTGTCCCCTGGTGATATGCAGGGTGGCTGCATTACTATTTCCAGCCTCGGCGGCATCGGTGGCACCGCATTCACGCCTATTGTTAATGCACCCGAAGTCGCTATTCTCGGGGTGTCACGCTCAGCCATAAAACCAGTTTATCAGGGTGGTGAATTTGTACCCCGCTTGCTGTTACCACTATCATTATCTTACGATCATCGTGTTATTGATGGCGCTGATGGTGCGCGTTTCACCTCTTACTTAAGCAAGGTTCTGTCTGATACGAGAAGATTGTTACTATAAAACCTTAATAACTGTTAACCGCAGAGGCGCTGAGTTTTTAATACACTGTGCTACGCACATGTAACTAACAAGTTTTTCTCTGCGCCTCTGCGGTAAATCGTTTTTTAATGTTATTGTTTTACGAGCAAAAATTTTATGAGCAAAATAGTAAATGTAGAAGTTCCTGATATTGGCGACTTTACTGACGTTGATATCATCGAAGTACTGATCAGTGCCGGCGATGTTATTGCCGAAGAAGACCCACTTATCACGCTGGAATCCGATAAAGCCACCATTGAAATTCCTTCACCTTCCGCAGGCACCGTGAAAGAAGTTTTAGTCAACGTTAATGACAAAGTCACCCAGGGCGATCTAATTTTAAAGCTGGAAGTAACCGCCGGCAGTAGCCAGGCAGACAATGATACCAGCAGTAAACCCACAGAGATTAAACAAGCACCCGCCGGCGAAGCAGAAGCAAGCACAGCAGCCACTGCACAAGCTGCGCCGGCAGGCGATAGCGAGCTGCACGCAGAAGTGCTGGTTCTTGGTTCCGGCCCCGGCGGTTACACCGCGGCTTTTCGCGCAGCCGACCTGGGTAAAAAAGTTATCCTTGTCGAAAAATACGATAACATTGGCGGCGTGTGTTTAAACGTTGGCTGCATTCCTTCAAAAGCGTTATTACACACCGCAGAAATTATTAATGAAGCGGCCGAGATGGCAAACCACGGTATTGATTTTGGCAAACCCAAAATCGATATTAAAAAACTGGCGGCTTTCAAAAACAAGGTTATCCAGCAGTTAACCGGCGGGCTTGCCGGTTTAGCCAAACAACGCAAGGTAAAGATTATTACCGGTTACGGTAAATTCACTTCGGCCCATACTATTGAAGTCAGCAGCGAAGCCACCGGCAGCAGCACCAGCATTTCTTTTGACAATGCCATTATAGCGGCAGGCTCATCGGTATTTAAAATCCCCGGTTTGCCTTATGAGGATGAGCGCCTGATGGATTCAACCGGCGCACTGGAACTGGCCGATATTCCAAAACGCCTGCTGGTCATCGGCGGCGGCATCATCGGCCTGGAAATGGCCACCGTTTACGATGCACTGGGCTCCAAAGTCTCCGTTGTAGAACTCTCCCCCGGTTTAATTCCAGGCTGCGATGCCGACCTGGTTCGACCGTTAATGAAACGTGTTAAGGGCCGTTACGAAAACATCTGGTTAAACGCCAAAGTTACCGCTATCGACGCTCTGAAAAAAGGCCTGAAAGTCTCCTTTGAAGGCAAAGGCGTACCTGAGCACGATACCTTCGACCGGGTATTACTTGCCGTCGGCCGCAGCCCCAACGGCAAACTGATTGATGCCGATAAAGCCGGTGTTGCCGTTGATGAACGTGGTTTTATTGCTGTGGACAAGCAGCAGCGCACTAACGTCAACCACATCTTTGCCATCGGCGATATTGTCGGCCAGCCGATGCTGGCACACAAAGCCACACACGAAGCCAAAACCGCAGCCGAAGTCATTTCCGGCATGAAATCGTATTTTGATGCCAAAACCATTCCTTCGGTTGCTTATACCGACCCTGAAATTGCCTGGATGGGTATCACCGAAGAACAGGCAAAAGCCGATGCTGTTGAGTATACCAAAGGCGTTTTCCCATGGGCTGCCAGTGGTCGCTCGTTATGTATCGGACGCAACGAAGGCATCACCAAAATACTGTTTGATAAAAACACCCATCAGATCATCGGTGCCGGCATGGTCGGCACCAATGCGGGTGAACTCATCGCAGAAGCCGTACTGGCATTAGAAATGGGTGCAGACATAGAAGATATTGCACTTACCGTGCACCCACATCCAACCCTGTCCGAAACCTTCAATTTTGCCGCTGAAATGGCCGAAGGCACGATTACGGATTTATATATTCCTAAAAAATAAACTCAAGTAAGCTAGCCCCGCAGCAAGTTGACAGGGCATTAAAACAAAAGCTTAGTCCGCGAAAGACGCACTAAAATGTCGGGAGCATTTTGCACGTACGCTAGTACGATCCGGAGGACGTAGCGCAGGAAGCGCGTAGTAAAGAACGCAAAAAAAACAAATCAATTTGTTCGTTTTTTGTCCTGTGTCGCATCTTTTGCGTTTTTCGCGGTTAGCACAGGCAATCAGGCCAGAGTAAATTAACACTTATTGAGCAGTTTTTTGCAGGAAATAAAAATGAGCAAAAAACAACAAAAAAAGACAGCTACAGAAAATAACGTCATTACCAGGACCGAACAGATTCATGGTGCTGTGATACTTGCCTATACGGTACTGGCTTTGCCTATTCTCGAGTATTTTGGACGTACTGATTTTTTTTACAGTCAATTCCCGGCTTTTTCCAGGCAACACTTTGGACTGTATCCACAACTGTGGTGGGCAGCCTGGACCATCATCCTGTTTCTGATTGTTCCCGCTATTATTATCAAAGTCGTTTTTAACAAGTCTTTGCGTGATTATGGACTTAAGCTAAAGATCAAGCGCCAGTATTATGTAATCTACCTGGGCATGTTCCTGATAGTACTGCCCTTTGCCATCTACGCCTCAACACGAACAGATTTCAGGGCGATTTATCCCTTCTTCAGAGGTGCATTCTATGCACCTGCATCGGATATCATAATCTGGGAAGTGGCTTATCTTTCCACTTTTATTGCGCTGGAATTTTTCTTTCGAGGTTTTTTAGTACTGGGACTGGAAAAGAATTTTGGAAAACTGGCAATAGGGGTCGCGTTAATACCGTACGTCATGCTGCATTTTCATAAGCCCCCGCTGGAAGCCTTTGCCGCTATTTTTGCCGGACTAATACTGGGCGCAGTATCTCAACGCACACGCTCCATCCTGGGTGGTATCTTTGTCCATATCGGGATTGCTGCGACAATGGATTTTCTGGCACTAAACCGGTTCTAGTAGCCTGCTAAACAAAAACGGACGCTCATCTTAAGGAAATCAAAGAAAGATTGATATGTATCAGCGCGGTATCAAGTATTAAGTATTAAATTTAGGTAACCAAACAGTGCTTATAAAAGGAGACAGGTCAGGAGTGATCACCAATTCTGGCTACCGGCCGGTCTCGAAACCGGGTGCATCAAGACTCACAAACAACTGCTCAGATCGACAAACGGGTAGCCAAAGGTACTAAAACCACCAAAAAATTTGCTCCCCAGCAAATCGGTAGCGGCCGTATCCAAAGCGCGGCTTACAACCCCAGCCTTCAATTCACCACGGGAAACGAGGTGCGCAATGAAAACAAAAACACGCTAAATATCAGAACACCCCTTGATTACTCACCAGCAGTTCTCTTACAATGTTACCAAATGAGAACATTTTGAGAACAAAAATGATCAACAAACAACCACTGACCGACAAACAAAGACTTACGCTGGATTTTATTCAGCGTTACATCGCCACACATACCGTGCCGCCCAAATTACAGGAAATTGCCGAAGGTATCGGCATCAACTCCCGCGGGGTTGCACACCGCTATGTGCAGGCACTGGCCGATACCGGTTTTATCGAAACCGGCAGCGGCAAACACCGGGGCATTCGTTTGCTCAGGCCCAATCCACACCACGATGAATCCATCCTGCCGCTGCTTGGAAAAATCGCTGCCGGCAAACCCATTGAAGCCATTCCCGGTGAAGACGAGATCGACTTGCGGGATTTTTTCGGAGATAACAATTTTGCCGTACGCGTACAGGGCGACTCCATGATCGAAGCCGGCATTATGGACGGCGATACCGTCATCATCGAGTTTCGCGAAACCGCTAACGATGGTGATATTGTGGTGGCACTGATCGATGAAAGCGAAACCACGTTAAAACGTTTTAAACGCAGTCAAAAAGGGCGTTACATCAAACTCATTCCGGCTAATAAAGACATGGAAGAGATGGTGTATGAAGCCAGTCGCATTCGGATTCAGGGGGTGCTAATTGGGCAATTGCGGAAGTATTAAACAAACTTAAGATCTCTCACAAAAAACGTTCGAGATGACAGGTCATGCTTCGGGAGGACAGGTAATATTTCGAGGTGACAGGTCATGCTTCGGGAGGACAGGTCATATTTCGAGGATGACAGGTCATGCTTCGGGAGGACAGGTCATGCTTCGAGAGAACAGAACATTTTATACCACCTGTCATCTCGAACGGATGTGAGAGATCTTAAAAACCCAAATAGCAAAAAGGACTTTAACCATGAACAAAACATATTATGTTTACTTAATAACAAACTGGAACAACAAAGTGTTATACATCGGCGTAACCAACAATTTAGAACGTCGACTTTACGAGCATAAAAATAAATTAATAAAAGGATTTACCGAGAAATACAACGTCAACAAACTGGTTTATTTTGAACAGACTAATGATATTGAATCTGCAATAACACGTGAAAAAGAAATAAAAAAATGGCGTAGAGAAAAGAAAAACATTCTCGTTGAAAGCACTAATAAAAAATGGGAAGACTTAAGTAAAAAATGGTAAACCTAAATAACATACTGTCATCGACAATATACACACCTGTCATCTCGAACGCTTTTTGTGAGAGATCTTACACAGAAAAGCTCAAGCTCTCTCACATCCGTTCGAGATGACAACTATTTCTTCTAATTATCCAGCATGATCAACAAACACTGGCAACGCGCTATCGTCCTGCTCGACATGAATGCTTTTTTTGCCTCTGTTGAACAACGCGACTTTCCCTCCCTGCTCGGTCAGCCGGTCGCCATCACCAATGGCATGCGCGGCAGCTGTATTATTACCAGCTCTTACGAAGCGCGCGCTTTCGGTATTCGCACCGGCATGCGGCTAAGAGAAGCACTGCGGCTGTGTCCGCATTTAGTGCAGCGTCCAACTCGCCCTAAAGTCTATGCAAAAGTCTCGCGCAACATCATGCACTCACTGGTCAATGTCTGCCCCGACATTGAAGTATTTTCTGTTGATGAGGCCTTTATTGATATCACCTCCTGCCAGAAACTGTACGGCACACCCGAACACGCCGCGCACAAACTCAAGCAGGCAGTATACGGTGCCTCCGGTTTATTATGCTCACTCGGTTTAAGCGGCGATAAAACCACTGCCAAGTATGCCGCTAAACTTAACAAGCCCGACGGTTTTACCGTAATTCCACCCTGGCAGGCAAAATCTACCCTGCAACATGTGCCGGTCACTGAACTCTGCGGCATCGCCAAAGGTATTGGCAATTTCCTTGGCGCACGTGGTGTAATTTATTGCGGAGACATGGAAAAACTGCCCATCAGCGTATTATCAAAACGTTTTGGCAACCTGGGCCGTCGTATCTGGTATATGTGTCAGGGCGCTGATCCCGACCCATTACATCCTGATATCGCTGCGCCCAAATCTATTGGTCATGGCAAAGTTTTACCGCCCAATACTCGCGACCGCAACACCCTGCTCACTTACCTGCAGCACATGTGCAGCAAAGTCGGCACACGCATGCGCAGGCATGAGATGCAGGCAAAAACCTTCTGGATTGGTTTGCGCAGCAATGACGGCTGGTTAGGCAGCAAAGGCCGACTCGGCGAATTTAGTAACGAGCAGCAGCAAATTTACCAGCTGGGATGTTACATTCTCGATTTAAGCTGGTCAGGTGAAGGTATTCATCAAATACAGGTCACCGCGCTCGACCCGCAACCCGCTGCCATGCAAATGGACCTGTTTAGCACACAGGCAGAAGAGTCAACACGCCAGCAGTTAAACTGCGTAATGGACAATATTAATAAACGATATGGTGAGCTGACCCTGTCTCCCGCACGACTGCTTAATCGCTCGGATATGCCCAATGTTATCGCGCCTGCGTGGAAACCGGATGGTTTACGTCAAACTATTGAATAAAAATTTTAACCAGCCAGATTCTACCGGCAAAAATAACAATTAACCGCCGAGGCGCCGAGAAAAGATAATTATTATTAATCTCGGCGCCTCGGCGTCTCTGCGGTTCAAATATTTTAGAATTTGCATGCTTAGCTACAAGCCGACAAAAGTATAACGTATTGCGTTATATAGCGAATCACGTTACATTTTAACAATGCCCTGCCAGCACCCCGGAAAGATATTGTTACAACCGTATATGGAGCCCCAAAAAGTGAGCCAGAATCATCTCGCGCGTGCGATAAAAGTCCCCCAGACGCATTAATGAAATTATTCATGAAAAACACTCTATTACTGTCGACACAGCCGTGCGACTGGCAATCTATTTTGGCGACAGCGCTAACTACTGGATGCACCTGCAAGCAGAATACGAAATAAAAAAAGTAAAAGACAACATCGCGATACAACTCAGCACAATACAAACATCACTACAAATAGTCGTTGCGTCAGTAATCGATAACGCTAAACCAAATAGTAAAATCAGAAAACGCCTTATGCGGTGAATGCAATGAAAAATAAAAAGCACACAACAATGCGCAACACATTACCAACAACAAGCAACCCGTGGAAACCTAAAACCAGTAAAAAAATATATGAAAACCCGTGGCTGTCACTGCATGAAGATGAAGTTATCAATCCCGGCGGCGGTTTGTCTCATTATGGGAAAATAAATTTTAAGAATTTTGCTATTGGCATTATTCCGCTTGATGCTAACAACAATACCTGGCTGGTTGGTCAATACCGCTATGCGACAGATTGTTATTCATGGGAAATTCCGATGGGCGGCGGAGCACTGGAAATCAATCCATTAGAATCAGCCAAACGTGAGCTCAAGGAAGAAACCGGTTTGATTGCCAATGACTGGCAGGAACTGATGAGATTACATACCTCTAATTCGGTTACTGATGAACGCGGGCTGGTCTATGTAGCCCGCGAACTCACTCAGGAAGAGACTGAATTCGAGGAAACCGAAGAATTAGTCATTCAACAATTACCGTTTAAGGAAGCTGTTGAACGTGTGCTAAGTGGCGAAATAACAGACGCAATCAGTATTGCAGGGCTGCTGAAGCTGCAGCATTTCATCTAATTTATTGAGGAAAATTTTTCATCCAGATACTGATTGATTTCAGTCGATTCATACATCCACTGCACCGAACCATCTGCTGCTGTTATTTTCAGGCATGGCACCTGGTATTTGCCACCATCATTGATCAACTCCTGGTTCCACTGCGGATCATTACGTGCATCACGCTTTTCTATATTTAATGCCAGACGATGTATTTGTCGGCGCGTTTTTACACAGAACGGACATTGTTGAAACTGGTACAAGGCCATGTTTTTCGTTTGCTCATCAACTTCTTTCTGTGCTTCCGCTGAACGCTGCATTGGTTTTGGCCGCGTTAACCAGTCGATAAAAATAATTATTTGGCCCAGTAGCCAGCGTACTGGCTTAAATATAAAACCCATAGTTTTTCTCTTTTACTAAATATTAATAATCAATTTCAGAAACTTTGTCATCTCGAACATTTTTGGAGAGCGATCTTAAACAGCCGATGTGTAAGATCTCTCACCTTCGTTCGAGATGACAACATAAAAACAGCCAGGGAACCTCTGATTAAGTCTGGGTCGAACAGATTGTCGGTTAAAATGTTCTGGTTCAAGGCGTGGAACGCGCGTAATAGCAGGGCTATTGCGAAGTTCTGCAACGCGGAAACAGGACATTTTAAACACAAGATGTCGATTCATGACTTAATCAGAGGTTCCTTAGCCTTTAAATTCGCCCCGGGTAAATTCACCATGGGCCTGCAAATCCGCATGATAAGACGAACGCACCATTGGGCCGCTGGCCACATGTCTGAATCCCAACTCCAGTCCAATGTTATACAATTCATCAAATTCATCTGGTCTAACATAACGCTCAACTGGCAAATGATGTTTGCTGGGCTGCAGGTACTGACCAAGTGTTAACATTTCAACGTCATGCAAACGCATGTCTTTCATTACCGCAACCACTTCATCCATGTTTTCACCCAGACCCAGCATTAATCCTGATTTAGTTTTTACCGCAGTATGTGTTTGTTTAAACCGTTTTAATAAATCCAGTGACCACTGGTAGTCTGAACCGGGACGGCATTGTTTATATAAGCGCGGCACGGTTTCAAGGTTATGGTTAAACACATCCGGTGGTGAGTTATGCATTATTTCTAATGCCACATCCATACGTCCGCGAAAATCCGGCACCAGGATTTCTATTTCAATTTCTGGATTTAAGGCGCGTGTTTTTTCTATGCACGCAACAAAATGCGCGGCACCACCATCACGCAAATCATCACGGTCTACCGAGGTAATAACAACATAAGACAAAGACATTGCGCTGATTGTTTCGGCAAGATGCTGCGGCTCTTTTTCATCCAGCGGATTTGGCCGACCATGGCCAACATCACAGAACGGACAACGGCGGGTACAGATATCACCCATTATCATAAAGGTAGCCGTGCCTTTAGCAAAACATTCACCCAGATTCGGGCACGCCGCCTCTTCGCACACAGTATGCAGCTTGTGTTCACGCAAAACGGATTTAAGTTTTTTTACGCTCGGATGAAATGGTGACTTTGCACGAATCCAGTTTGGCTTGCGTAAACGCTCAGCCGGCTGTTGCACTTTTATCGGTATACGAGCGACTTTTTCAGCGCCCTTCTGCTTCTGACCTATTATGGGCTTCTGACCTATTATGGGCTTCTGACCTTTTATGGGCTTTTGACCTATTTTGGATTTATCACCCCTAACGTCCTTATTGGTCTTTTTGTCACTGCTCGTAGACTGATTATTCATAGCTCAAATTTTTCAATAGGGTCTGTTGCAGATCCGCGACAACATCATTAATTTCTATATCTGTTACCAGGTTTTTTAGCTGGGTAACTTCAAGTCCCTGATAACCACAGGGATTGATTCGGCTGAATGGTTCAAGATCCATATCCACATTTAACGCCAGACCATGAAAGCTGCAGCCTTTACGTACCCGCAAACCCAGGGCAGCTATTTTAGCATCATTAACATACACGCCCGGCGCATCACGCCTGGCGCTTGAATTTACACCGTAACTGGCAAGCAATTCAATAAGGCTCTGCTCAATGACTGTGACCAGCTCTCGAACACCTATTTTTAATCGATTCAGGTCCAGCAGTGTATAAACTACAATTTGGCCAGGGCCATGATAAGTGACCTGACCGCCACGATCAGAATTAATGACCGGGATAGCTGCCGAATTTAATACATGTTCCGCCTTGCCATTTTTACCCAGGGTATATACCGGCGGGTGCTGTAAAAACCAGAGTTCATCCACGGTTTCCTGCTGGCGGGAGTTGGTGAAATTCTGCATATTCTGCCAGGTTTGGTGATAATCAACCTCACCAAGGTGTCGGACTTTTGGATACATGGCTGAGTCGCAGCGCTATAAAGCGATAGATACATGTTCGCAGGCAGTTAAATCCATATATATCGCATCGAGCTGGTCTTTACTGTGAGCAGTGATAGTAATAGTAATCGCAGTGTACTTACCCGTTCTACTTGGTCTCATCTTCAGTGCATCTTCAGCTAAATTATCAACATGACGATTAATAATATCTATCACTGCAATTTCAAGTTCATCACATGCCATACCCATGGCCTTAATTGGAAACTTACAGGGGAACTCAAGTAAGGTTTCGCCTTCTTCCAGGGTCAGATCATGTAATTTTATTTCTTTATCGTCAGTCATCATTAATCACTACTGCGCAGCACCTGCTTGTATTGCTGATACAAATCCATCACGCGTTTCCACATTTTACCTGCAGCACCGGAACCAACTGCCTCACCATTCAAGCTGATAACAGGTGCAATTTCACGCGTTGAACTGGTCATCCAGATTTCATCTGCGTTATACAATTCTGCTTCTTCTACTTCGCGCTCTGCTACCAATATGGTGCTGTTTTTTGCAATTTCAATCACCAGGTCTCGGGTAATGCCAGGTAACAGCTTATGCCCGGTCGGCGGCGTAATTAAGGCATCGTTTTTAACCAGGAAAACATTACTTGCCGTGCCTTCGCTGAGCATAGAATTTTTAATTAAAATTGCATCGTCTACACCAGCAGCCACCGCCTGCTGCTTCAGCATGACACTGGCGAGCAGTGATGTTGACTTGATATCACAGGCATTCCAGCGAAAGTCATCAACCGTAATAACTGAAATACCCGCAGATACTCTTTCAATGTCAGGCGGTGTTACCTGTAATACCATGGCAAAAACAGTAGGCGGATGTCCGGCATTAATAGTTAAATCACGTTCTGGATAAACGCCTCGTGAGATCTGTAAATAGAGGGCACGATCATTACCGTCATTTTTATTGATCAGCGCCGCAAAAATTTCGGCCCACTCTTCATTACCATGCGGGTTAGGCAAACTAATGCGATTCAAACTGTTCTGCAAGCGTTGCAAATGCTCATCAAGACGCAACAGTTTATTGCCAAAAACAGGTATCACCTCATAAACACCATCACCAAAAAGAAAACCACGATCCATAACAGGGATTGTGGCTTCTTCAACCGGTAGATACAAACCGTTTAAGTAAACAATGTTGGGGGTGGTATTCAAGCGATAGACTCATTCACTGATTTTTGCCAGTTAGTTAATCATACGTAAAACATAATCTTTTGCAATTTGCAGGAAACTACCTTCATCAACTGCTTCCAGCGCAACCAAAGGTACAGTTACCAGCATTTCACCATCCAGTGAAACTTTTACTACACCAACCTGCTGGCCTTTACTTACTGGTGCTTCAATGTTTTTATCAATATCCATTATTGCATCAAGATCATCATAAGCGCCACGCGGAATACTAACAGCCAGAGCCTTAGCTAAACCTATGGTCAGTGTTTCAAACTCACCTTTCCAGATACGCGGACGGCTCAACACTTCACCCTCATCATAAAGCGTATGCGATTCAAAAAACCGGAAACCATAATTTAATACAGCCTGGCTAACGCTGGCTCGCGCTTTTTCACTTTCGGTACCAAGCACTACAGAGATGATGCGCATATCACCGCGTAATGCCGATGAAACCAGACAATAGCCTGCTGAATCAGTATGCCCGGTTTTAAATCCATCAACTGTTTCATCACGCCATAATAATTTATTGCGGTTATACTGCTTGATACCATTATAGGTAAATTCTTTTTCTGCATAGCGGATGTAGTTTTCTGGAAATTCACGAATAATTGCAGCTGCCAGTGTTGCTATATCACGCGCCGTTGTTAAATGTTTTTTATCCGGCCACCCCGTACTGTTCTCAAAGTTTGTATTCTCCATACCCAGTTCTGCTGCATACTGATTCATTAACTGCACAAATGCAGTTTCAGTTCCAGCAATATGTTCAGCCAATGCCACACTGGCATCATTGCCCGATTGAATAACCAGGCCTTTTAATAAGTCATCAACAGAAACACTTGAACCCACTTCAAGATACATTCTTGAGCCGCCCATACGCCAGGCTTTTTCGCTAACATCAACCATGTCATCCAAATGTAGTCGACCTTCGTCCATTTCTTTATATACAACATAGGCTGTCATTAACTTGGTAATGCTAGCCGGCTCTATTTTTGCATTTGCATTTTTTTCTGCCAGCACATTGCCGCTGGCAAAATCAACCAGTATATAATTTTTTGCAGCCACTTCGGGTGGCGCGGGCACAGGTTTTGCGGCCACTGCATAATTAAAATTTAAAAATGCCAGTATAAAAAGCATTAATTGGAAACTATTATTTATTGAATACAACCTTTTTGAATACGTCATGGAATATTTTTTTAAACTCGCTATCTAGAAATTCGTTAATTATAAGATTTAACAAAGCGCTGAACAGGCCTGCTGATGAGATTACTGTGCAAAAATTTTACACGCTGGTAGAAAATAGCAACGAAATAGCAGGCTGTTGGCAATATTTCAACTCAGTAGCTGGAATTTTTCAACAGCAAAATCAACTGGTCAGTTCAGACTTCCTTAGTAGTAATATTATTTTTTTGGATCATTTTAAGGACAGCATTCTCACCTGCCCATTTATTATGCTTGCACATCTATCAATATTTTTTCACGCATTATTTTAACCAGGTTTCTGTTGCCACTGCTTTAAACAATAGCCGCTAATCATTTTTAACTATTTTTAAACTTTTATGATTATTTTCTTTGAGTTGGGCAACTACATTTTTCGCCACCTGTTCTGACGGCAAAGGACCAATCCTCACCCGATACAATGCTTTACCTTTTTTGCTTTCTATATGCAACCTGACATCTCTAAAACCTTCACCCTGCAATTTTTCCAGGTGTAATAAGGCGTTATCTTCTGAGCTGAAGGCGGCAATCTGCACGTAGAGTTTATCACCTTCAACAAGATGAGGCTCTACAACAGCGTCGCTACGCTGGCGATTTTTGTCTGACTCAGACATTACCACACGGATACTTACATTTGCTGTACCCGTCTGTGCAACGCCCAGCTTTGTTGCCGCTGCGTATGACAGGTCAATAATTCTACCTTCATGAAACGGACCCCGGTCATTGACCTTAACGATCGCCTTGCGATTATTGTCATGATTGGTCACTTCTACAAACACAGGAATGGGCAGGGTTTTATGCGCAGCCGTCATCGCGTACATATCGTAATCCTCACCACTTGAGGTACGTTTACCATGAAATTTATTGCCGTACCATGATGCAATGCCTTTTTGACTAAAGTTTTCTGCTGAATCTTTTACGTAATAAGTTTTACCAAAAACCTTATAACTATCCGGGTTACCATATTTACTAGGGGTAACAGATGCCGGCACTGCATCGGGAATCTCATGCCATTGTTTTGAATAGTTAACTGGTGCACTGTCTTTTATTTGACCACATGAAACCAGCATTACACACAAACTCAATAATGTGAAACCATATAGAACGGACATCGTATTTTTTCCTGCACTTAATAAACAATCAATCATCTACAGTCCCCGCGCACACCAGATGCGCTCACTCCAGGAGACTGTCCGAGGACCATTATCGGCTTATTTCGACACATTAACGTTTAAGTTCTTCACTTAGTTGATAAACGGCCATGGCATAAAGCACACTATGGTTATACCGTGTAATCACGTAAAAATTGTTAAGTCCCAGCCAGTACTCATCACCTTCTTTTCCTTTTAGTTTTAATAATGTAACCTCCTCTGTATCACCAATACCTTGATTTTCCGGGATCTTTTTGAGAGCAACGCCCTGAGACTTTAACTGCTTAAACGTACTATAGGGTTTTAAGCTATTTTCCTCTTTAACAATTGATTTATTTTTAACCGTAACGGGATGCACCACAGCAGCGCCTGCCTGCCAGCCGTGCTGGCTAAAATAATTCGCCACACTTCCGATTACATCTGCAATACTATTCCATAAATCCCGTTTACCATCACCATCAAAATCAACAGCATAATTGCGGTAACTGCTGGAAATAAACTGCGGCATTCCCATTGCGCCTGCATAAGAACCGGTCATTTTCTCGATACTGATATTTTCTTCTTTTGATAACAGCAAAAACTGCTTTAATTCGCTCTTAAAAAAAGCACTACGTGGCGGGTAATCAAAACCCAGGGTTGTTAATGAATCAAAAACAGTATATTTCCCCGTATGTTTACCATAGTAGCTTTCGACACCGATTATCGCCGCTATAATTTCAACAGGGACACCATACTCTTTTTCAGCACGTTGTAAAACAGCGTCATATTCTGCAATAAACTTTTTACCTTTTTCGCTGCGTTTACTGGTAACAAATATGGGCCGATATTGTTTCCAGGTAAGTACTTTCTCGGCAGGTTTTGCTATCGACTCCAGGACATTATCCAGCCGTTCTGCAGCCGCAAATTGCGCTTCCAGATAAGTGCGATCAAACCCATGCTTATAGACCATTTCATTTATAAACTGCTTTACATCAGCACGCTGCGCGTAGTTTGCATTAACGGTCGCCGGCATAGAACCGGTTACAAGCAAAGCCCAGCAACCGATCACAATAAATTTTTTTATTTTAAACATCATTTTTCACTCTATATATTTTTATTTTTCTATTATTGTCAGTAAATCATGCACCAACCAACATGAAAATCACTTGGCACTTTTAACTTTATTTTAACTTTTAACTATTTCACTATTCACTATTCAGTTATTGCCCATCATTTTGCCACCAAACGCCGATTGCTACTAATTGACATCAGCATACCGAAACCTGCCATTAACGTTACCATTGAAGTACCACCATAACTAATCAAAGGTAAAGGCACACCAACTACCGGCAAAATCCCTGAAACCATACCAACATTCACAAACAGATAAACAAAAAATGTCATGCTAAGGCTACCAGCCAGTAAACGACCAAAACTATCCTGTGCCGTTGCTGCAATATACAAACCACGCATAATAATGAAGGCATAGAGCGACAGCAATACAATCGCCCCCATAATACCAAATTCTTCCGCAAACACAGCATAGATAAAGTCAGTCGTGCGCTCAGGAAGAAAGTCCAGCTGCGACTGCGTACCGTTGAACCAGCCTTTACCGTAGATACCACCGGAACCAATAGCAATGGTTGACTGGATAATATGGTAACCCGAACCTAAAGGATCACTCCCCGGATCAAACAGTGTTAATACACGCTGCTTCTGATAATCATGCATAAACTGCCATAATACAGGTACCAGTGCCATCATCGAAAAAATGGCACCAAAAAGTATGCGCCATCGAATACCGCCAAAAAACACCACAAAAAAACCTGCTGTTGCTACCAGTACCGAGGTTCCTAAATCGGGTTGCTTTGCAATCAACATGGTTGGCAGAATCACCAGCACTAATGAAACAATCAAAGCGGAAAACTTCGGCGGAAACGGCTTTTCACATAAGTACCACGCAATCATCATTGGCGTCACCAGTTTCATCATCTCTGAAGGCTGAAAGCGAATCACATATAGATTTAACCAGCGCTGCGCACCTTTCCCCACATCACCTGCCACCAGAACAAGAACCAGTAATATAACACCCAGCGCAAAAAACCACGGTGCCCAAAGATACAGTTGATGCTGCGGGATTTGCGCCACAACAAACATCACGACTAAAGCAATGGTCAGGCGAATTACCTGTCGCTGTACAAGCTCTATCGAACCATCCGAGGCGCTGTATAAAATGCCCAGACCGGCTGCCATCAACAATAACAATCCGGTTAGCAAAACCGGGTCGACATGCAGCATCTGCAAAAACCGCGAGCTTTTACTTTGGTAATCAGAATCAAAAAATTGCTCGCTACTAGTCGAGTATCTCATGTTTTTCCATATAACTTTTAATCAACTTTCTTGCAATGGGCGCCATTTTACTGCCGTGCTCACCATTCTCAGCGACTACGGCAACCGCCAGGACCGGATCTTTTACCGGCCCAAAGCCGACAAATAATCCATGGTCACGTAATTTTTTCGCCACGGTTTCTTCATCATATTCTTCGTCCTGTGCTATACCAAACACCTGCGCTGTTCCGGTTTTACCAGCCATTTTAAATTTCATACCCCAGCCAGTTGCTCGTGCGGTTCCCCATTTTCCATGAACCACTTTTTTCATGGCATTAAACATCACATCCCAGTGCTCTTCTCTGCGCAACTCAATCATGGTTCTGGACGGCTCTCGAGTTTTCACTGCATCGTCTTTCGAGGCATGCACCTCTTTAAGCAATCGCGGTACAATTTTTTCGCCACGACTGGCTAATGCGGCTGTTGCCACTGCAAGCTGCATTGGTGTTGTCAACATATAACCCTGACCAATACCAGCGATTAAGGTTTCACCCGGGTACCAGACTTTTCCGTGAGCACGTTTTTTCCAGTCAGTGGAGGGTAACAAACCACTTCGCTCGCCAAGTATGTCTATACCGGTTTTTTTACCGAAACCAAACTGCGCCAGGAACTCGTGCATGCTATCGATACCCATACGGTAAGCCAGTTCATAAAAATAAACATCACAGGACTGCTCAATTGCCTTATCAAGATCCACTGTACCATGACCCTGTTTTTTCCAGTCACGATATTTACGTTTAGTATCATCACCCGGTAGTAAATAATGCCCGCCACAGTATATTGACTCCCTCACCCCGAAGCGATGTTGTTCGATGCCCGCCAGCCCTATAAATGGCTTTAAAGTGGATCCCGGTGGGTACTGCCCAAATATGGCACGGTTAAACAAAGGCTTATATACACCATGTGACAAAGCATCGTATTTTTTATGACTGATACCATGCACAAATAGATTGGGGTCAAATCCAGGTTTACTGACAAACGTCACCACCGCTCCCGTATGCGGTTCAATTGCAATTACTGCGCCGGCAAACTCCCCCAGAGCTTCATACGCTATACGCTGCATTTCAATATCCAGATTCAACACCAAATCATTTCCCGACACAGGAGCAATCTTATCAATAACACGTATTACCCTGCCCTGGGCATTAACTTCAACCTTCTGCTGCCCAACCTGGCCATGCAGTTCAGCCTCATAATATTTTTCCAGCCCGGTTTTACCAATGTGTGTCGTACCCCGATAATTACCTTCATCAATTACCGTTAAATCCCGCTGATTGATTCGCCCGACATAACCCACCGCGTGCGCCGCAACCTCGCCCTGTGGATAATAACGACTCAAACGAGCATTGATGTCCATACCCGGGAAACGGTGACGATTCACTGCAAGACGTGCGACTTCTGCCTCATTCAAACGTGTACGCAATGAAATTCGCTGAAATGAACGACGAACGCGTAACTGTTCTTTAAAACGCTCAAGTTCAGCTTCACTTATAGTGACGATTTCACCCAGCTGCTTTAATGTTTCATCCATATCAGCAACCTGTTCAGGAATAATTTCGAGATGAAACGTGGGTTTATTTTCAGCCAGAATGACCCCGTTTCGGTCATAAATTAAACCGCGAGTCGGCGGCAACTCCATCAAACGGATACGATTATGCTCCGATAAGTCAGAAAAATGTGCATAATCAACAATTTGCAACCACGCCAGACGAAACAGCAGGCCGCTCAGCATCAACAAACAAATAATCGCAGCAACAATAGCGCGAAATTTAAATATGCTCGCTTCATACGAATGATCAGAAACATGAGACCGATATGGCATAGATTAAAATACGACCCAGAAAACAGTTTATTATTATTTTTATATGTAATTAGGTGCTGAAAACGCAAAAAAAGACAAAATAACAGAAATAGGTATACAATTATATAGTGTTTACACTGTTTCAGGCTCGACAATCTCTCAACAATCGATAGAATCAGCTGAAATAATAATAAGGGAGAGCTTATTAGCGTTTTTTGCGTTAACAGGCTTATATAAAATAAAGTGAGCGCTTCGTAGAAAGTAGATTTTTATTAGGCATATCTCTATACCTTACCGCTTCCCGGCCCCGCATTTTGAAACCATTTTTAACGCCGCTATAGCGTAAAACATGCTTCATACAAAGGCCTCTAATAAAAACACAACAAGTGATAGGAATTACTATGAAATTAATCCTGATTGGGGCTCCTGGTTCGGGTAAAGGCACACAAGCTAAATACTTAACTGAAAAATATCACATTCCGCAGATTGCTACCGGCGATCTATTGCGTGCAGCTGTGGTAGCGCAGACACCACTAGGCAGGCAGGCCAAAACGATTATGGATGCTGGCCAGCTGGTACCTAATGATATTGTCATTGGCATGATTCGTGAGCGCATTGCCCGACCAGACGCAGATCAGGGTTTTGTACTGGATGGCTTCCCGCGCAATATTGCACAGGCTGTGGCACTGGACGATATCCTGGATAAATTAGGCAAGCCAATCGACGCCGTATTACAGTTTGATATTGATGCTGAAATGCTGATACAACGCATGATTGGTCGACTCACCTGTATTTCCTGTGGCGCACTGTTCAATCTATTCACCCAACCGCCTGCCATCGATGACGTCTGCGACGAATGTGGCGGCACGCTACAACACCGTTCAGATGATAATGAAGACACCATAGAACGGCGATTAAATATTTTTGAATCGCTCACCCAACCGCTAAGCGACCATTACAAACAAAAAGGCATATTACATATAGTTGAGGCGCATGGTGACGTCAGTGAAGTGACTAAACGCGTCAAATCTGCTTTACGCGGACTGCGCCCCAAACGAACACCGGTAAAACCGATACTGGATCCCGCACCCAGGCCAACAAAAAACACAAAACCGGCGATAAAACATGTCAGGGTTGAACAACGCCAGGCTAAAATACGGCCACGTAAAAAAATTCAAACATTATCAGGCAATACCACTGTTAAGAAACTGGAAATAAAAAAGGAGCTGCCAACTGTTGTCAGCAAAAAAACCATAAAAGCGGCGGCAAAGAAAAAAGCCAGCATTAAAACAGTCACCGCAACTAAACAGAAAGCTGCCCAGGATGAATCGCTGGATAAGCAGCTAAAAGAACTAGAAAACGAACTAAAGCAAACCAAAGCACAATTAAGAAAGGTTGCTATTGCTGAAAAAGCACTGTTAAAAGCAGAAAAGGATAAAGACGCTGCGCTTAAAAAAGCGCTTCATGCCGAGACAGCCAAACTAAAAAAAGGCAAGTAATAGCACTAAGTTTTAAGTTTTAAGTTTTAAGTTTGCAGTTGTCAGTTGGCAGTTTTAAGTTTTAAGTTTTAAGTTTTAAGTTTTAAGTTTTAAGTTTTAAGTTTTAAGTTTTAAGTTTTAAGTTTTAAGTTTTCAGGAGATTTTAAATAGCCATCATTACAACTCAAACTTAATTTATATCATAAAAAAGCCCCGATATTATTCGGGGCTTTTTTAGCGTTTTTAAAAAGCTAACTTAGCTAACTATTTTGCCACTAACTTACCACTTAAAACTACGCTTTTAAGCCTTCGCCTGCTGCTCTGCCACTTCCTTGCGCACCTGATCCATATCCAGCTCTCTGACTTTAGCTAATATTTCTTCCAGCGCATTTTCCGGCAACATGCCTGCTTGCGAGAAAATGGCAATCTGACCACGAAATATCATCAATGTTGGGATCGAACGAATCTGAAAGCTTGCTGCCAGTTCCTGCTCATGTTCTGTATTCACTTTAGCAAATACAATATCATCATGTTTTTCAGAGACGGCATCATAGATAGGAGCAAAAGATTTGCAGGGGCCACACCAGGGTGCCCAAAAATCAATAATAACGATATCATTATTTGCAATGGTATCCTGTAAATTATCTTTTGTTATTTCAACTGTAGCCATGAGATCTGGTACCTGTTCTAATTTAAAAAACGTATTTTAGCCTATCTGAACGATTTACGACTTACTTATCGGCCACCAGGCTATAACCCGATGTCGCAGGCAAACGTGGCATGGTGATTTCAGGGTACTCACCTGTCAATGCGCCCAGAAAAGCAACGATATCTTTTACTTCCTGGTCAGACAGATCCTTATTCAGCTGAGTTTTTGCCATCACAGCAACCGCTTCAGATAAATCATTAACTGAACCATTATGGAAGTATGGCGCAGTGTCTGTGATATTACGTAACGTCGATACACGGAACATGTGTGCATCAGCCGCCTTAGCTGTCGCCTCTTCTCGACCTTTGTCTGCACTCAGGTCATATTTTTTATTATAAACATTATCAGTAAAGGTTGGAAACTTCGCGTAGAAACCCTGGCCAAATTCCATCTTAGGACCATTAAACGCTGCACCTGAGTGGCAGGCGGTACAACCAGCTGCGGCAAAGGTTTCCATGCCTTTTACCTGCTGTGCTGTGATGGCTTTTTTGTCGCCTTTTACATATTTGTCATAAGGACTATTCGGGGTAATTAAGGTACGTTCAAAGGCAGCAACCGCTTTCGCGGCGTTATCCACCGTCATCGAATCTTTACCAAAGGCCTTTTCGAAGTATGGCTTATAACCTGGAATAGCACGTACTTTATCCATCGCCGATTCAATTTCAGACATACCCATTTCAACTGGATTGGTTACCGGACCTTTGGCCTGGTCTTCTAATAAATCAGCGCGACCGTCCCAGAACTGTACTGAGTGAAAAGCCGAGTTCCACACAGTGGGGGCATTACGACCACCGGTTTTGCCATGCACACCCATAGAAAAGGTACGACTGTCATCACCACCTTCCATCAAGTTGTGGCAGGAATTACATGAAACAGTACCGGTCGATGAAAAACGTGGATCCATAAACAACATTTTGCCCAGTGTCACTTTAGCCTCTGAGGTCGGGTTATCTTCCGGTGCTGGCGCAACATCAGGAAGCGCTTCCCAGTCGGCTAATACCGGCATACTACTGATCATTAAAGCAACGATGGCAGCCATCAATTTTTTATTGTTCATGAATCATTCCTCTGGCATAAAGTATTAATATATTTTTAGATTGTCTCTAATTTTATTATAGCTTTAGCATATTATCAATAACTAATATTCGTGCCTGTCCATTAAAGCTGGCAGAACACTAAAGATAAAAATCAGAAGCTGACGGTGAAGAGTATTTCAGGATAGGTCGTCGAACAGTCGTCAACAAATGCATCACAGTCTTTATATTCTTCATAGACAACACCGCCACCGATATAAACCCGGTTATTGGTAGAGAAGTAAACCCCTGCTCGATAACCAAACGAGTCCTGATCATCTATATTTATGCCGTTGAAATCGCCAAAATAAGTCCGACGATAAAAAGCCCCTAGATAGGGTTTAATCACTTTTGGCTGGGTAAAGACATATCTTATCTGCGGGCTGACTTTGGTAATTGAAGGCTCACCGGAAAACCAGTGCTGCACGTCTATACCAAGCTCTAAGCCACGAACCACGTAGTAACCGACACCAGCACCCAGGATAATATAGTTGTCGTTAAAAGCACTGCCCGAACCCAGAACGACACCGACACTGGTCGAATTTTTCGAAAATGCAGTGCTTATACCACCGCTGCCGACACTGGCTGCTGAAGTTATATTACTCAGGCCGAGAAAAATTAATAAAACTGCTATTTTTTTCATTATTCTAAAATTCACCTCTCCGTCCTCGAATAATATCCAGCCCTAGTTTAACATCAGGCAATAATTAATCAGCTTCTTGTACCATATAAATCACGATATAAACCATCTCTGGTTATCAGCTCCTGGTGATGACCTTCATCAATAATCTTGCCTGCATCAAATACCAGCACACGATCAGCCTGCCGCACCGCACTTAAGCGGTGCGCAATAATCAGCGTGGTACGGTTTTGCAGAAAGGCGTGCATCGCTTCATGCAATAATGCTTCTGTTTCTGTATCCAGTGATGACGTTGCTTCATCTAAAATGACCACTTTTGGATCCGCCAGGATCATGCGTGCAATGGCAAGACGCTGACGCTGTCCGCCGGACAGGCGAATACCGCTACGACCGATTATGCTGTCCAGCTGCTCGGGCATTGCTTCTACAACATCACGCATTTGTGCAATTTCCAGCGCCTGCCAGATATTTTCGTTTTTTATATCACGGCCCAGGCACAGGTTCTGTTTTACCGTATCATTAAACATCGCCGGCTGCTGTAATACAGTGGCGACATTTTCTCTTACCACGTCCAGGCCAATATCTTTTAAATTAACCCCGTCAAAATAAAGTTCACCCGAATCTGCCGGATACAGGCCTAAAATAATCTGCACCAGGGTAGACTTACCGCCGCCACTGGCACCAACCAGCGCTACCTTTTCGCCCGCAGCAATTGACAGGCTGACACCATCAAGTACAGCAATATCTTCGCCATATGAAAAACACACATTTTCAACGCTTAAGCCCACCGTGTGTTTACCTTTAAATGGATCGGATTTATGCTGGTATTCGGGTTCACGTTTCATTGCCAGCAAGCTGTTAATCCGCTCCATAGCCGCATTTGCACTGTAATAACTGTATTGAATGCCCAGGATCTCCTGCATCGGCCCCATCATGAACCAGAGATAGGCATACACCGCAAACATTTCGCCAATACTCAAACCACTGAATAAAACCACCACCATGCTAAGGCCACGAAAAACTTCAAAACCCATAAGGAATATAAAAAAAGACAATCGGTTTGCTGCATCACTTTTCCAGCCAAATGCAATCATGTTCTTCTTTAGCTGCTCTGCACGCGAAACCACGCGTTGCAGATAATGTCCTTCCCGGTTACTGGCACGTATTTGTTGAATACCATCCAGCGTTTCAATCAATGCCTGCTGAAACAATTCAAACGAAACATTTTCATTTCGTTTTAAACTTTTTACTTTTTTCCCCATTATCATGGTGAAATAAATCACCACCGGGTTCATTAATAAAATAAACAAAGCAAGCTGCCAGTGCATCCAGAGCAAAACAGCCGCAATACCGATTACCGTCAGCACGGCAACAATAAACTTACTTAATGACGCACCCAGAAAATCATCAATAGCAGTAACATCCGTCACCAGGTGGGAAGTTATCGTACCGGAGCCCACCGCTTCATATTCCGCCATTGAAACTTTTTGCAGGTGATGCAACAGACCTACACGAATACGAAAAGTCACATCTTTGGCAACACGGGTAAATTCGCGCGTTTGCCATACCGCTAAAAGCAGCGCAACCAGCCTTAACAGCATCGACAACAGCATTACAATTGCGATAATACTGACCGGAGCCAGCCATGAAGATGGAAACAAAAACGATAACAACTCGACAATTTTTCCCGGTTTATCAAGTAAAACCTCGTCCACCAGTAACGGCATTAACAGTGGCACAGGGACACTGACTACAGCAGCAAATAGTGCGATAACATTTGCCAGTATCAGTGATTTTTTATGCTGTTTAACAATGGCAAAAATACTTTGCCAGGTATATGTTTGCACTTTATTGAGGTTACCCTGTTTCATTTTATCTGATCAGCTTTAAAACTCACCATGTGTCATATCCTGCAGAGCAAGCAATAACGCCTGTGTACCGCTTTTACCATGCCCCATAATACTTACTTTTTCATATAAAGATTTAGCCAGTTCTAAACCTGGCAACTGTATCTTCATCATGACTGTTTCCTGCACCGCGATACCAAGGTCTTTTATGAAATGATCAACCATGAATCCAGGCGCAAAATCCTGCGAAATAATTCTTGGCGCAAGATTATCCAGTGCCCAGCAACCGGCGGCACCCAGGCGTATGGCAGTAATTAATCTTTCACAGTCGAGACCGGCATTTTGCGCATAGACCAATGCCTCACAAATACCGATCATGGTACCTGCAACAACAATTTGATTACACATTTTTGTGTGCTGACCACTGCCAGAGGGCCCCATAATCTGCAACTTGCCCAAAAGTTCAAATAATGCCCTGACCTTTTCGATTATATCCTCATCGCCGCCAGCCATTATCGACAAGCTTGCATTTCTGGCGCCAATATCACCACCCGAGACAGGTGCGTCAATAAAATGTGCGTTATGCTGTTTTGCATAACGCGATAATTCCAGTGTTAACGCCGGGGCTGTCGTCCCCATATCAATAAATACTTTCTCATCTATAGCGCCACCATATAAACCGTTGGCTGAAAAATACACATCGGTTACTTCCTGCTCCACTCCCACCATGGTAAAAACAACATCGCAGCATTTTGCCACTGCAACCGCGCTATCACACCAGGCAGCACCACTATCGATAATGCCGCTCGCTTTATCCCTGCTGCGGGTGTAGACAAACATTGGATAACCGGCAGCCATCAAGTGCTGGCACATTGGCCCGCCCATGACACCCAGCCCTATCCAGCCAAGTTTAATGTTTTTATGCATGTAGCTATCCTGTAAACTAAGTTACTATTTTTACACGAATATACAATGGCGTCTTTATGAATACACAAGCCGTAATTTCCCTGCCCAAAAACACTAAATTAAGGGCTTTAATTTTTGATGTGGATGGCACCCTGTCCAATACAGAGCGTGATGGTCATCGTGTTGCATTTAACCAGGCTTTTGATGAATATGGCATGGACTGGCACTGGAGCGTAGAAACATACGGTGAATTACTTGCCGTTACCGGTGGTAAAGAACGGATGAAGTTTTATCTTGAGAAATTTCTCGACAAGGACAAAATTCCTGAGGACATCGAAGCTAAAATTCCTGAACTGCATGCAGCAAAAACACGCCATTACACAAAATTGTTATCTACCGGCGCTATACCACTACGTCCCGGTGTGGAACGTTTAATACACGAAGCAAGACAGCGGGGCTTGCGACTTGCCATCGCGACCACCACAACGCCTGAAAATGTCACTGCATTACTGACTCACACTCTGGGGGCTGACTCAATTGGCTGGTTTGAGGTCATTGCCGCGGGTGATATTGTACCGGCTAAAAAACCTGCACCTGATATTTATGATTACGCATTAAGAGAAATGAAGCTGTCTGCTGCTGAATGTATTGCTCTCGAGGATTCTGAAAATGGCATCAAGTCATCAACAGGCGCAAATCTAAACACCATAATCACCATAAACGATTACACCAGGAAGCATAATTTTACTGACGCCATCATCGTGCTTGATCAGATGGGTGAACCAGACAAACCTTTTTCTGTACTTGCCGGGAATGCTAACAACGCTTCCTACCTGGACTGTGATTTGCTAGTGAAACTTCATCAACAAGCTATAGCGGCCTGATTATTTGCTTGACCTTGTAGCAATCGGCATATATCTCCTGACCGGCGCATGTGCCGGTTTTGCTGCGGGCCTGTTGGGCATCGGCGGCGGATTAATTATCGTACCGGTGCTATTTTTTGTCTTTTCAGCTCAGGGACACGAAACACAATACCTGATGCAAATGGCGCTAACCACCTCATTAGCGACCATTATTATCACCTCTATTTCGTCGACTCGAGCACATCATAAAAAACAGGCTGTATTATGGCCATTAGTGCTTCTGTTAAGCCCGGGCATTATTATAGGTGCCTGGTTTGGCGGCTTATTTGCTGCTACTATAAATAGCGATAACTTAAAATCATTTTTTGCTATTTTTGAATTCGCCGTTGCCATAAATCTGTTACTAAAAAAACAGCCCGCTCAACATAACACGGTCATCAATAAAACCGTTGCGGTGGCAGGCGGAACCACTATTGGTTTTGTTTCTACGCTTGTCGGTATTGGTGGCGGCACCATGACTGTGCCTTTTTTACACTGGTTTAATATATCGATGCGAAATGCCGTCGCTACTTCAGCTGCCTGCGGTTTTCCTATTGCATTTATCGGCACCATTGCTTACGTATATAGCAGTTACGATCTTGCGCTCAGCGGCTCACATGCAATCGGTTACCTGCAGTATGACGCCTTTCTAGTCATTGCTGGCAGCAGCTTTCTGCTTGCCCCACCTGGGGCAAAAATTGCCCACAGTATTTCAGAAAAAAAACTCAGGCTGAGTTTTGCTTTTATCCTTTTTATGCTTGGTTTTACCATGCTGTTTAACTAAAAAACACTAAAGCACAGGTTCTATATATAGATGACTAAAGGCCGTATCTATAAACTCTGGGCAAATATCCAGGCAAAACCCGCTCCAAAAAAATAATAATCATTCTGTAACACTAACGGACTATCTTCGAATTTTGCACCACCTAATGACTGGTAGCGAATAAAAGCCCAATAGATAAAGTCATTGCTTTTATAAGAGATGCGATAGTTGACAAAACTGCCGCCAAAACCCGCATCACTTTTATATTCGGCTCTTGTCGCAGTGGCAAACGCCGGTGCCACATCATAATAATAGGCATGAAAATCCTGCGTTGCGAATTTAAGCCCAAACGTTGCTTTATGTGACAAGCCGGTATTTGATAAACGCTCGTGTTTTAAGGTGAATCGCGGCTCGAACAAATAACCGATATTTTCTATACTGCCGGGAGCAACCGCAAAAGCAACACGAACCGGTAGTTCAAAACGCGCATCAAAATAATTTTTATTTTTATCGTTTAACATAAATTCCAGCGACGGGCCAAGCTGGAGAACAAAATCAAGATCCGGCATACCCTCACGTGCCAGCGTCTCATCACTATCAACCGGCAAAGCAAAGTCTGCACTAAGATCAATGATGATAGTTTCAGAATTATAAATAAAACTTTTTATCCCGCGATCAACCTCAAACTTTGGTGAACGATAGGTGAAATACGGCGCCGGAAAGATAAGCCTGTTGCTTTGTCTGGCTCCAGGATAAAGAAGATAGTCGAACACGCCCAGTCCGATACCTATGGTCCACTGCGTATCTCCTTTTTTTATCTCAGCCTGTTCCGGCTTTCTAGTTTCACCTGCTTTCATATCAACAGCCATATCTGCACAGTGGGCTGAACTGAAAACAAAAAACCATGTCAGACAAAAAAAGAATGGCTTGTGATGCTGTTTAATGCTTTTATTAATCGGTATTACCTTCATCTACTATTTGCCGGCGACCTATGGTGACTTTACCTGAATTAAAAATTACCGTGTACAGTGATTATATCTGTCCTTTCTGTTACCTTGGACATTTTCGTCTACAGCGTTTGCGTGATAGCTACGATTTAAAAATCAACTGGTGTTTTCTTGAAATACACCCGGAGACAGCCAAAGCAGGTGAAGCGATTGATTCTCTGGACTATTCATCAGCACAATGGCAACAAATGCTGGCAAATCTACAGCGCATTGCTGAAGAAGAAAATATACCACTTTCAAAACTAAGCTTCATCAGCAACTCAAAAGACGCGCTATTACTTGCAGAAGCAGCTAAACATTGTGGCCGTGATAAATTCTACAGGTTACACGAAAAATTGTTCAGCGCTTATTTTGTTGATAACAGAAACATCGGTGATAGAGATGTACTTAATGAAATTGCTGAATCCTGTAACATAGATAAAGAAACAATTGATTCAGCATGGACAGACGAAAAACATGAAAAACGCCTGCTGGATAATTTCAACTCTGCACGTAAACACAAAAT
>CAWDMF010000033.1:0-100848 GCA_963803185.1 uncultured Gammaproteobacteria bacterium
AACACCTTTTTTCATAGTTTAACTATGCAGCTAGCTCATAATCACTGTTCAATTGTCTGACGACAAATACCTGCTCCGACCTTTATTAAACTCAATTACGCGCCTGTGTCGACACTTTTCGGATGATGGAAAACCTTAAAAGAATTTAGTCCGCGAAGAACGCAAAAGACGCGAAATAAGCGCGAAGAAAAAAAACAATGAACTAATGTCGTCCTGAACGATAGTGAAGGATCTTACCAACTATATAGTATTAAAGCGTTCTAGACCCTTCACTATCTTTCAGGATGACGCACAATAATATCCATTTTATTTGCGTCTTTTGCGTTCTTCGCGGACTAATTTTCTTGTTTTTTTAGACTAGCACTTCTAGCCGGTTTACTCTGTTAGCACATTCAAATGAAGTTCAGCGAGCAGGCTTTAATGTTCTCTTTTGATCTTCATTCCACCTCAGCAAGCGGTTGAACCCTTATTATGTATACGCATGGAGCAGTTACCGAGTAGCAATTGTTAAGAAATACTATCCGCGGGCTCTTTGTTTAATCAAAAAATAAAATTGCCCATCTGACTCTCCCTGATCAACCAGCTGCAAATTTCGCTGTCGACAAAACCCGGGAATATCGTTTTGCAAGACCTGTTGCTTTGATACTGCCATTAGCATCTGCCCCGGTAACAGCACTTCCAGTGCATCATTCAATTTGGAAAAAGGCATTTCGCAGTCGGTACCGGAAATATCAACAAAAAGATCACAGGGGATTGAGTTCAGGCTCATAAATGCTTTAAAAAGAAAACTCGACAGGTTTGAGGCTTTCTTTGTTCTTATCAAAGGCAGCCCATAGCTCAGCGTAACTGGTCTGTGTTTCAGGGTGTTTTAAATCAGGTGCAATTTCAGCTAACGGCCACAATACAAAGGCATTGTTTAAAATTTCACTGCGAGGCAACTTCAGGCCTCTTTCATCAATCTGCAAAGCATCATATAGCAACAGGTCCAGATCCAGTGTTCGCGATGAAAATTTGGGGCCGCTTCGGTCACGTCCATGAGCATCTTCAATGTCACGCAATATTTGATTAGTTTCAAATACAGACCGGTTAACATCACAGGCAATCACCATGTTATAAAATGCATCGCCGTCAAACCCCACCGCCTCACTTTCGTAAACCGAGGACAGGGTCAAATCTCCAAAGGCCTGCTTGAGTGCAGCAATGCCCGAACGGGTATTTTCCTCACGGTTAATATTACTGCCAAGACTGATATAAATAGTGGTCATGATCTGATAAATATCCCAAATTATCTGTCAGCGTTGACCACGTTCAATAATAACGCCCACTGACCGGGACCCGGTCACCGCACCTAACTTACTGAGTTTTATGCGGCACCAGGGCACCTTAAATTCATGCAAAATTATTTCTGCCAGACGTTCCGCCAGTGTTTCCACCAGCTGAAACTGACTTTTTTCGGTAAATGCAATCAAAGACTTGGCAACCGCCTTATAATTGAGTGCATCATCAATACTTTCTGTGGATGCTGCTTCGGTATTGTCCGCCGCCATCTCAATATCCAGTGCAATGGTCTGCTTAACTTCCCGCTCCCAGTCATAGATACCGATAATGGTATCAATGCGTAAATCTTCTATAAATACGATATCTAACGCCATTTTTCAGTTTCTCTGCCTTATTTGGGTGGTTTGAGGGTATTATACATGGCTACAAGCGCTAACATCTGCAACTGGAGCAGATAAATTGAGTCACTATTTTACTTGTCAGCCCACTGTTTCTCCGATAGAATTGCCGGCTCACAATTCAGAGGTCTCGCATTGTATCGAGGCCTTCATTAATCATATTAGTTAGTTTGGAGTAAATACAATGTCTAGAGTATGTCAGGTCACTGGAAAACGCCCGGTCTCCGGTAACAACGTATCCCATGCTCATAATAAAACAAGACGTCGTTTCTTGCCTAATTTGCACACCCACCGTTTCTGGGTTGAAAGTGAGAACCGTCACGTAAAACTGCGCGTTACTGCCAATGGCATGCGTATAATTGATAAAAAAGGTATCGATACTGTTTTATCTGAAATGCGCTCTCGTGGCGAAAAAGTTTAGTTTAAGGGGAAAACATCATGCGCGACAAAATCAAAATGGTTTCATCTGCGAAAACCGGTCATTTTTACACTACGACTAAAAATAAACGCACTATGCCTGAAAAGCTGGAAATGAAAAAATTCGATCCAGTGGTTCGTAAATATGTAATGTATAAGGAAGCCAAGATTAAATAAAGCAGTGTAGTCATTTAATCGGCTGAGCGAGACATTTATAAAAAACCCGGCACTGCCGGGTTTTTTATTGTTCAATAACAGCAGAAAAAATAACAAACCGCTGATTAACTCTGAATTAATCAGCTGCTCCATAAGCAATAAAACATGATATTCATCAAACAATTATCATCAAATATCTGTTAGTCTTGAAAGATTATTTACTCCAAACATAATGCATAAAGGTTCATGGATACTAAAAATACAACGACTACTAAACCTGCCACTGAAAAGGTGGACACTAAAAAACGCAGCAAGGCAGAACTGAAAGAAATTCTTGCTAACATGTCTGATCCTGAAAAAGTACTGGCATCACCGGACATTATTTCAGCCAGTGATTTATTACGGGTCAGTTATGAACTGGGCGAATACCCCTACCCAAAAAAACTCAGTACAAAAGATTACGAGAGCGAAAAACAGTTATTACAGGCGGAGCTGCTCAAGGTTCAGGCCTGGGTAAAGGAAAAACAGAAACGCATTGCCGGTTTTTTCGAAGGCCGGGATGCTGCCGGCAAGGGCGGCACCATCAAGCGCTTTATGGAACATTTAAATCCTCGGGCCGCACATGTCGTTGCACTGGAAAAACCTTCTAACAAGGAACTGGGGCAATGGTATTTTCAGCGCTATATCGAGCAGATGCCAACCAATGGAGAAATCGTTCTGTTTGACCGCTCCTGGTACAACCGGGCGGGAGTAGAACGTGTAATGCATTTTTGTACGCCAGAAGAACACCTGGAATTTTTACGTACCGCCCCTGAACTGGAACGCATGCTGGTCCACTCAGGCATGATCCTGCGCAAATACTGGTTCTCAGTCAGTCGCCAGGAACAATTACGCCGATTTCACGCTCGCTCGCATGACCCGTTAAAACGCTGGAAACTCAGCCCTATCGATTTACAATCACTGGATAAGTGGGACGATTACACCGAGGCCAGGCGCAGCATGTTCTTCCACACCGATACCGCAGACGCACCATGGGTTGTGGTTAAATCGGATGATAAGAAACGTGCACGAATTAACTGCCTGCGACACTTCTTATACAGCCTGGATTATCCTTCCAAGGATCCGACTATTGCGTTTAAGCCAGATGAGAAAATTGTTGGCAGGGTAGATTCTTTGTATCCAAAGAAACTGGCGAAATACGTTTAAAAGCGTAGCTGTAAGTTACAGGTTTTAAGTTTTTTACTTTTTAACTTACTACTTGTAACTTACAACTTATAAGCCACCCTTCACGCTGCATAATTCTGAGCAAGCGCAGCATAAACATCGTCCTGAAAAGTCAGACTGTCTGCGTTTAATTGCTTCATAATATCGGCAAGATATTCATTATCTTCGCGACCATTCCAGATTTTATTATAGCTGCCTTCTTTATAACCATTATCCTGGCGGAACATATTCAATACATTCTTACCGACATAGATTTCATATAATTCATCAAAAGACATATCAAGAAATTTCATTATTCCCGCAATAAAAGTAAAATGCGCGCCCTGGTCCGTCAAGGTTAACAGGGCAAGACATTCGATGCTTTTTCGAATATCTTCTGCCTGCATTAAATTTTCAAAATCCCTGGCGATTAGTTCAGCCGTATCATTCAATGACTGATTTTGCTGCAGGCGAATGCTCAGGGCGAAATGTACGATATCAACCACTTCCAGCTTCACCTGCATTATCTCCGGTTCCTGCTTCTTCCACCATTTCCAGCCATAATGCTCCAGCATTTCTGATGCTTCCATCCAGATAGCGCGATACCATTCATTGCCTGCACTGCGCCAGTCTTGATTTACCTTAGAGTTCATCGAGTCCTGCAACTCAAGCATATTGATTATTTTCTGTTTCATAACGGTTCCGGCAGCTGCAGCCACCTTTCCATGCTCCATAGCCCTGTTCAATAACGTCCGTGCTCTTTCATAATATAATTGTTCATCTCGACAAATTGCCGGTTCATTCTGAGCAGCGTCTGATGAACTGAACGAACAATCATCTTCATCACTTTGTAAACCAGCTGGGGATGAGTATCTACCATGCCTTCCAGTACATCACGATGCAGGGTAAGAACGTGCGAATCTTTATTTGCACGTAATGTTGCAGAATGATTGCTGCCGTCGATGAAACCCATTGCACCGGCAATATCACCGGGTTTCAGATGGCTCAAGACTACATACTCATTACCACCCGCGTCACGAGTTGCAACAAGGTCACCATCAATAACAATATACAGGGCGTCATCCTGATGGCCTTCACGTAACAGGATTTCACCTGCCGTGAGTTTTTGCAACTTGAATGCGGCAGTAAGAATCCCACATTCATTCTCAGTAATATCCTCATTCAACAAGGTTGCACAAGTGCTAACAAACTGCTCGACATCATTCATAATCATTCTCCAATATATCGCTGAAAAAAGTTTATTTCATCACCGCTAATAACGAGCAGTAATCATACACTAGTGTAGCGTCTCATATTAAACGCATAGATAAAGACCACACTAGCCAAACGTATCCATGGTGATACTGTCGTACCAGCCTTTAGCATAACGTGCTTCCTGTAAACGGTAGGCAGTATCAGCGTCTAACGGGCTGACACCACCACCGGTTTTATAAATGCCCTTGTCTTTGCTATAACGATAGACTGCGGCCACGGAAATACCGTAATCCGGTGACAACAGGCTATAACAGGTATTCACATATGAAGGATCGGGCATCGCCACTTCTCTCAATGAAGACACAATGGCTGCCGCACATATTTTGCCCTGGCTATTTGCAGCAAAACCGGCTTTAGGCATTTCCCCGGCGATGCAGGCATCACCAATAATATATATGTACTTGCTCTCATGCGACTCAAAGGTTCGTTGATCCACAGAACACCAGCCATCATTATTTGTCAGGCCGGTATTTTGTGCAAGTATGCCTGCTTTTTGCGGAGGAATAAAGTTAACCACATCCCCTTTGTGCTTATCACCCGATTCTGTATACAGGGTACGTCTGGCAACATCAATCTCATCAATGCGGCCGCCTTTACTGGCACTTATCCACTCAATCATCCCTGGATACAGCTCTTTCCAACCCCGCATAAACAGTGCCTGCTTGGAAAACTTGTCTTTAGCATCAAGCACCAGGATTTTTGATTTGGGTTTATACTGCTTTAAATAATGCGCAATCAAACTCACACGCTCGTAAGGTCCGGGGGGACAGCGAAATGGATTGACTGGTGGCGCAACAATAACCACACCGCCATCATCCATTGCGATAAGCTGCTTACGCAACAATGTCGTTTGTGCCCCCGCCTTCCAGGCATGTGGAATAATTTCAGTATCGCTTTCGTCCATACCTTCTACATCGTTCCATTCAAAGTCGATTCCGGGCGAAAGTACGAGTTTGTCGTACTGGATCACATCGCCATTATCAAGCGCGACCATCCTTACCGAAGCATCCACTGCACGCACCCGGGTATGCAACACATTGATACCACGATTTGTATGCGCCGTATAGCCCTGGCTGATGCTATCCATGGTTTGCATGCCGCTGATTACCATATTGCTGAATGGGCAGGTAATAAATTGTCTGGACGGCTCAATCAGCGTGATTTTGAGACTACTGTCAAACCTTTGCAAATACCTGGCACAGGTAGAACCACCAAAACCACCGCCAACGATCACAACCCTTGCCCGCGCCCCTTTACTACATGAGGTCAGCAGGCCCTGTGCTGAAAACAATGCGGCCGATGCAGCCAGGTGTTTGATAAATTTTCTGCGGCTAATATTTTTCATTTAATATTCCTAAGGCAGGCTGGAAAAATAATCGGCAATGTGCCGAAGGTCTTCATCACTATAACCCGAAGCATGCCGCCCCATAACCGTTGCAGCACGCTTACCTGATTTAAAGTCGTATAACGCCTGTACAAGATATTGTACCGACTTGCCGTTAATACTCGGAATTGCACCGGGACTTTTGCCATCGGTGCCATGACATGCTGCACAGGAGTTACTCAACATCAACCCGCGGGTGATTTCTACTGCCAAAACTTCACTACTATAAGCAACAGAACATAGCATAAACATTATTAATAACAGGATACGTCGCATAAGTTACCTTACGTAATTTAAAAATATTTCAATATTTTGCAGATACTAACAGGAAGTATAATTGATCAGAATCAATCAAGTAAAAGAAAACTGGATAAAAAAAGCCCTGTTCACTCACTGCTGCCCCGAATGGCCTTAAGTTAAGAGTGCTTAGCCTGACCTTTCAACAACTTGGCGACATAAACTGCTGTCACGTTAACTGCAAGGGATGTGAATTGGGCACAGTTGGCAACGACCATCACCCGCAGGGCAGGTTTTTTGCTCCTGCAAAACCTGCACTTCCACCGTCCGTGGTGGTCGGATGCGGGTGTTGAGCCACCATGGACGGTAGATATTTGCTCCTGCAATATCTACATTTCCTACATCCTTGTAGGTCGTTTCACGGCGTGTCGTTGCTGGCTGCGCCCGGTTCATGTCCCGGATTCATGCAAATATAGCTTAACTTAGTGCCATTCGGTACAGCACTGCCTGTTCATTAACGATTCAATACAAACAGCACAGGGTTTTATATTTCGTTTGTACTGGCACATGCCAGTATTCATCATGAACCGGGAATCCTTCCCCGGATATTTACAAAATCGTAGCATTGATTATCCGCCAAATGAGAAGGCACTACATTTTGCAGGCTAGACAAAATCATCTCTGAGCGTCCAGGATATTCCAGCTCCCATTGGGCTATCATATTTTTCACTACCTGACGCTGCATATTTTTCTGCGAACCGCATAAATTGCATGAAATAACAGGGTACTTTTTTATTGCGGCATAAGCGGCAATATCCTTTTCCTTACACAAGGCCAACGGTCGAATAACAACATGTTTTTTATTATCACTTAATAACTTTGGCGGCATTGCCTTTAACTGCGCGTTAAAAAACATATTTAAAAAAAACGTTTCCACAATATCATCCTGATGATGGCCTAAAGCAATTTTGCTGGCACCTATTTTTTCTGCAAAAGAGTATAAAATTCCACGGCGTAATCGCGAACATAATCCACAGGTGGTTTTTCCTTCTGGTATTTTTTCTTTAACAATGCTGTATGTGTCTTGCTCGATTATGTAATGCTCAATACCCAGATCATGTAGATATTCCGGTAAAATATTTTCTGGAAATCCGGGCTGTTTTTGATCAAGATTAACCGCAACCAGCTCAAATGATATGGGCGCTTTTTTCTGCAGGGCCTGCAACAATTCCAGCATGACGTAACTGTCTTTACCACCCGACAGGCACACCATTATTTTATCGCCATCTTCAATCATGTTGTAGTGCAAAATGGCCTCACCGGTTTTATGTTTCAGCCGCTTAAACAAACTTTTTAAGCCAGTCCCTTTAGAAACAGTGATGCCAGATACCGGCTTTCCCGACGCTGTACTTCTTTCCGGTAGCTTAATTATCGATTCAATCACAACAGGTTGACTACTCATAAATAGCTGCAGCGCCCGGCGGACGCGATATAAAATAGTGTATCAGGCATAGCTTTAATACTGCTCAAAAGCTTTATTCACATGCAAACTGACTTCCGCTCATCACCACCGGTGAGGACCTCCGGCAATATCATTTACGCCAGAAAGCAGGCATAAATAATACTAACAGGGTAAATATCTCAAGTCGCCCAAGAAACATGGAAAAGCATAATAATAATTTATTAAAATCTGACAGGCCGGCGTAATTGGCGCTGACCTCACCCAGGCCCGGCCCCAGGTTATTAATGGTCGCGGCAACCGCAGAAAAAGCGGTAATCTGATCAAGCCCATTAAACATTAATACCAGCATCATCATGGCAAACAATGCAACATAAGCGGCAAAAAAACCCCAAACTGCATCAATAATCGAATTATTGACCGGTTGCTTACCAATTTTTACAGTGACCTGCGCATTCGGATGTATCAATCGCATGATTTCGCGCTGCCCCTGCTTGATTAACAACAACACCCGAATCACTTTCATGCCACCGCCGGTTGACCCGGCACAACCGCCAATAAAACTGGACAGCAATAAAAGTACCGGAATAAAAACCGGCCAACTCGCGTAATCTGAAGTAATAAAACCAGAGGTAGTTGCTATCGACACTGCCTGAAATAAACCGGCACGAAACGCACTTAAAAAATCGGGGTATACAGACTGGCTATATAAGACATAAACACTAAGCGCAGCAACAATAACTAATAAACCGGCATAAAATTTAAACTCAGAATCCCGTAAATAAGGCAGTAAACTTTTCGTGCGCACCACTGAAAAATGCAATGCAAAGTTAATAGCGCCGAGAAACATAAAAATAATGGCCACATCTTCTATCACCTGATTATTAAAATAACCAATACTTGCATCGTGAGTAGAAAAACCACCAATCGCTACCGTAGAAAAACTATGCGCCACTGCGTCAAATAAGTCCATGCCAGCCACCCAGTATGCGGCCGCACAGGCTACGGTTAATCCCAGGTAAATATACCAGAGTGCTTTCGCGGTTTCTGCTATTCGTGGCGTTAATTTATTATCTTTTACCGGACCAGGGGCTTCAGCTTTATACAGCTGCATACCACCAATACCCAGCATTGGCATCACTGCGACGGCCAGCACGATAATGCCCATGCCACCTAACCACTGTAATTCCTGCCGGTAAAATAAAATACTGTGCGGCAAATTATCCAGTCCGACCAATACCGTCGCTCCGGTAGTCGTCAGTCCTGAAACAGATTCAAACAGTGCATCGACAATACTGATATCCATATTTTGATAAAGATAAAAAGGCATGGCACCGGCAGCGCCCAGTACCAGCCAGAATAGAACAACAACAACGAAACCATCACGCAGGCGCAAATCATTTTTTTTATTTCTTACTGGAAAAAACAATAAAAAACCAATACTTAATAAAAATAAATAACTATAAAAAAAAGCCTGCGCAGCACCTTCCTGATAGATAAGATCAATGATAACCGGCGGTAGCAATGTGATGCTGAACAGCATCAAGAACAGCCCCATAATGCGTTGAATAATGGTTACATGCATAATTTTTTAGAAGAAAGAGACGGCAACCTGAAACAATTTTTCAACCGCATTAAATTTGCTTTTATCCAGTAAAAATAAAATAACATGGTCTTCATTTTCGATTTTAATATCATGGTGCGCCATTATGACTTCTTCACCGCGGATAATTGCACCTATCGTTGTGCCTTTCGGCAACTTGATCTGCTCAACTGTTTTGCCAACAACTTTTGAGTTTTCGCTATCCCCATGGGCAATGGCTTCAATAGCTTCCGCTGCACCACGACGCAATGAATGCACCGCCACCACATCACCACGACGCACATGCGCCAGTAATCCGCTAATGGTGATTTGCTGCGGCGAAATAGCCACATCAATAGTACCTTCACTCTCCATCAAATCAACATAGGCATGGCGATTGATCAATGACATCACTTTTCGAGCGCCTAAACGCTTGACCAGCATTGAGGATAAAATATTGGCTTCATCATCATTGGTTAACGCACAGAACACATCCATCTGGTCAACATTTTCTTCCAGCAACAAATCTTCATCCGCGGTATCGCCGTACAACACAATGGTTTTACTTAAGTCACGGGATAATTCTTTTGCACGCTCCGTGTTATGCTCCAGTATTTTCACGCTGTATTTATTTTCCAGTGATTGCGCAAGACGTTTACCAATGTTTCCGCCACCAGCCAGCATGATACATTTGATTGGTTTATCCAGCTTTCGCAGTTCAGACATCACCGCACGAATATCTTTTTGTGCCGCGATAAAAAAAACTTCATCATCCGCTTCTATCACCTGGTGGCCGTCAGGCACTATACCTTTGCCGCGACGAAAGATGGCCGCAACGCGTGCATCAATGCCCGGCATATGTTTTCTTAAATCGGCAATTTCATGTCCCACAAGCGGCCCACCATAATACGCCTTAACACCAACCAGGCGCGCACGACCACCGGCAAAGTCCAGTACCTGTAAAGCACCGGGGTATTCAATTAATCGCTGTATATGCTCTGAAACTAACTGTTCAGGACTAATTAAGACGTCTATTGGTAAATGATTCTCGTTAAACAGCTCTTTATATTTAAGATATTCCTGAGAACGAACTCGCGCAATTTTTGTCGGTGTATGAAACAGGCTATGCGCAATCTGACAGGCGACAATATTGGTTTCATCACTATTGGTCACTGCAACCAGCATATCGGCATCACTGATACCGGCTTTTATTAAAGTATCAGGATGCGAAGCGTGACCAACGACGGTTTGAATATCCAGACGCTCATTTAGATCATTAAGTAAAACAGCATTTGAATCTATCAGTGTAATATCATTGGATTCCGACGCCAGATTTTCAGCAGCACTTGATCCAACCTGTCCGGCGCCTAAAATAAGAATATTCATGGGTAACTACTCAGCTCACCCCTGAAAACCCTCCATTTTAGTGTTAAAAAATGTGAGTTCACGATCTGCTTGAACTGACAGATTTCAGGGGTGACCTGTGCAGTTACAGTTAATTTTGACTACTCGCTGAGCAGTTTACTTTAAGGTTAAGCTTTACCTAAGAGGTGTTCAGTTTTCGTATACCGGAGTTTACGCTTTAATTTCTTACTTTTCATAGTTCACTGCATTTTTTTTAGTCGGCAATAATAAAAACCGTCTGCATCCTGTTCGCCGGGCAATAACTGGTGACCATGTTCACATGGTTTGCCCCAGCTTGCTTCTATTTTAATTTCAGCCGCATCATTATTTCGAGATAAAAAGCCATGTATTTGATTCTGATTTTCGTCTTTGAATACTGAACAGGTGACATACAATAGTTCCCCGCCAGGGGCCAGCATCTGCCATGCAGATGCCAGTATCTCTGCCTGTAATTTCACCAGTGGTGTTATATCTGACTCGCGACGTAAAGTTTTTATATCAGGATGGCGTCGAATCACACCACTGGCCGAACAGGGCGCATCAATTAATATGCGGTCAAACTGATCACCGCTCCACCACTGTTTATACTCACGGGCATCAGCCACTATTAGCTCTGCTCTTGATTCAAGCTTAAGACGCTGCAAATTCTCACTCACTCGTCGCATCCTTTGCTCTTCGAGTTCAACTGCAACTATCTTGTCTATATCGTTATACCGCTCAAGAAGGTGGCAGGTTTTCCCGCCCGGTGCGGCACACAGATCAAGCACCTGAGCATTCTCTGCAACATTAAGTAGCGCTGCTGCAAGCTGGGCACCAGCATCCTGAACGGAAACAGCGCCATCAGCAAATCCGGGCAACAGACGCACATCGATGCCCCGGGTTAATTTTAACGCATGATCAGTCAACGCAGAAAAATGAGATTCAATACCATTATCAGCAAGCAGCTTCTGATATTGTTCAGTACTGTACTGTATTTGATTAACACGCAACCAAAATGCAGGTCGTTGATTATTTGCATCTAAAATCTGTGTCCAGTTTTCCGGCCAGTCAGTTTTTATTTTTTCCAATAACCAGCGCGGGTGCGAATAACGGACCTGGGCATCTTTTATTGAAGCGATTAATTCTTCTTTTTCACGAGTAAATCGACGCAGCACCGCATTCACCATACCAGCAGCCCACTTTTTTCCTGCGCCTTTTCCACCTGGAGCCCTTACCAGCTCAACCGCATCATTGATAATGGCGTAGTCCGGTGCCCGGCACTCTTTCAACTCATACAACGCCATTAACAAAAGCAACTGCACATCACTGTCTTTTTGTTTGAGTGGTTTTGCTAACAAACATGAAACAAAAAATTCCAGCTGCCAGCGCCAGCGCAACACACCATTAATGATTTCATTAGCCAGGCCACGATCTCGCCCGTCTTCAAGTGTATCAATTGTACCTTGTTGCACGGCGGACAGTGACTGGCCACTAAAAACCTGTTTTAAGACTTTTAAAGCAGCCTGTCGCGCAATACTGACTCTGGCTTTTTTCTTTACTGTAGAGGATGATTTTTCCACGATATTATTTCAATATTTGATCAGCTAAAGAATTAGCATTAACAAAGTCAGCAACCGACATTCTACGTTTTCCTTCAGCCTGTAATTCTGTGATACGAAGCACACCTTTCCCTGTTGCTATATCAATACCCCGTGCAGACTCTGCCAATACTGCGCCCGGAACAGTATCCGCTGGCAAAACAGCATTCACATCAAACTGTGCCTGCCAGAGACGTAATTTTGCTGCTTTATTATTTTTCTGGTAGAAACAATAAGCTACTGGCCACGAATTATAAGCACGTATGGCTCGTTGAATTTCTTCAGCCGATAATGACCAGTTAATTTTTGCCTCAGCTTTATTTAATTTTGCTGCATAACAGGCGGCAGCATCATCCTGTTTCGTTCTATTCTGGCTTTGCTCGGCAATCGCAGGTAAAACCGAGATTAAGGTTTTAGCACCCAGCAGCATTAATTTATCATGCAAACTTGAGCCGGTATCATCAGCAGCAATTTCACATTCGGCAACGGCCAGCATGTCGCCGGTATCCAGGCCTTCATCCATTTGCATGATAGTAATACCGGTTTTTTTGTCTGCCGCTAAGATGGCACGCTGTATGGGTGCTGCGCCCCGCCAGCGCGGCAGTAATGAGGCATGGATATTAATACAACCCAAACGCGGCGCTTCAAGCACGGCAGCCGGCAGCAACAAACCATACGCGGTGACAATCATTAAATCGGCGTCGAGAGCTTTTAATTCACGCTGAACCTTTTCATCTTTCAGTGATTTAGGCTGGTAAACAGGTATATTGTATTGCAGCGCCTTTTCTTTTACCGGTGAAGCCTGTAAACCACGGCCTCGACCTGCAGGACGATCAGGCTGAGTGTATACCGCAACGACATCATAAGAAGATTCGATTAGCGCCTGCAGCGCAGCCACTGAAAATTCCGGTGTACCGGCATAGATAATACGAAGAGGATTACTCACAAATGGATGCCGGCTATTATTTTAAAACTTTGCTGTATAAAAATTACATTTTAACCGCAGCATTACGGCTTTCTTCACGCTGCGTTTTAAGCAAACGTTTTTTAATACGCTGCTGCTTAAGCGGTGATAAATAATCAACAAACAGTTTGCCTTTTAAATGGTCTATTTCATGCTGAATACACACCGCCAGCATTTCATCCGCCTGCAAGGTATATTCATCACCGTTTTGATCCATCGCTTTCACCGTGATTTTTTCACTGCGCTGCACCGTTTCATATATATCCGGTACTGACAAACAACCTTCGTCACAGCTTTCTGTGCCTTGCTCGGCGATAATCTCAGGATTAATCAAACATAAAGGCTGAGTTTTATCCTCAGATACATCGATAACAATCACCTGTTGATGGACATTAACCTGGGTGGCCGCCAAACCGATTCCAGGCGCGAGATACATGGTTTCAAACATGTCATCCACCAGTTTTTTAATAACATTATCCACTTTTTCTACCGGTCTAGCCAAAGTACGCAGGCGTTTATCCGGGTAATTTAATATGTCTAGTATTGCCATAATGCTTTCATTTTTTTAGCTTATATTGTCTATCCATAATATTAAGGGCACTTTATACAAGTTAAAGGTACCTTTGATTAATTATTCCTTATCTGAAAATGTCACTAATCAGTACGTCTATTATTATTTCTGCTACACTCAATAAAAAACTTGCTTTAGCAATTGAAGTAATCTTAAACCATTGAGAATAGTAAGAAAACAAGCACCCTCCAGGCCACGAAACAGGTGACTTTTCAGGGCACAAAAATCGGGGAATAAAAATAACAATGAACAACTCAACTACTCCCATGCCAGCTATTATTGTACCCTTTTTCATGCTTTTAGGGCTACTTGCTGCTACCACTGTATTAATCACGGGTTGTAGCACATCGAAACCCGATCCGGTTATCCTGGTTGAACCTGAACAGACAGAAACTACTGAAAAAGTAGCTGTAGCGGCAAAAGAAATCCGCGTAAAAGCCTCATACCCAAGACAATATACGGTTAAAAAAGGCGATACGTTATGGGGAATCTCCAGTTTATTCCTGCAGGATCCCTGGTTCTGGCCTGAAATCTGGCAGAGAAACCAACAAATTAGAAATCCCCACTTAATTTTTCCGGGGGATGTATTAACGCTGGTTTATGTTAATGGCCAACCGCAAATGCTGGTCAATGAAGCACAGCACAAAACAGTACAGCAGGACAGTGGTGGATTACCAGTTAAAAAACTCAGCCCTGGCATACGCTCAAAAGCGCTACAGGCCAGCATCCCCAGTATTCCCGGTGATGCTATCCGACAGTTCTTAAGCAACCCCCGCGTTGTTACCAAGGAGCAGCTCGACGATGCACCGCGCATAATCGGCAGCGATGAAAAACACCTTGTATTAGGTACCGGCGATCGTGTTTATATCCGCGGTGAAATTGACAAAGAACGTGTTCGTTTTTCTGTGTTTAGACCGGGTGATGAACTACGTGACCCTAACAGCAATGACCTTTTAGGCTATGAGGCTAAATATTCAGGCAATGTACATATCACCAACTATGATGACCCGGCTTCCGGCGACCTTACCTACACGCATCAAGAAGTATTAATTGGTGACCGCCTGCTACCGGAAGATAAAAGCAAACTGGAAAATCTGTTCTTCCCCCATATCCCTGACAAAGATGTCGATGCGCAAATAATCTCATTGTATGACGCATTGTTTGGCGTCGCCCAATACCAGATCGTGGTTATCAATAAAGGCGAACGGGACGGCATGGAAGTCGGTCATTTACTTGCAACGTTCACCCAGGGTGAAGTTGTCCGTGATCACTTTGACAAACGTCGTAGTGAACCGGTAAAACTGCCAAATGAACGCAGTGGCTTATTGATGCTGTTTAAAACCTTTGATCGCGTCAGTTATGGTTTAACGCTGGAATCAAAGCGCGTCATTCACAAGGATGATTTCGTTCATACACCTCGGTTTTAAGCTTACTAACTGGTAACGACTCAGCGCATTATTTTGCTGAAGGCATGAACGTATAAGCCTGTTGATTTATCAATCTACTGCAGCAGGATGTTGCTGCACAGCCTGGATGGCAAAGATTGTCCCTGCAAGTCACTGCCGTCCCACAAATAATATCTAGAGGCATGGATTGTGTGTCACCGCCAAAGACCGTATCCCGCAAGGACGCGGGGTTCGAGCCCCCATGGATGGGTCTACGGCGTGTCTTTGGCGATGACACACAATCCATGCCTCTCATATTTGTGCGACGGAAGTGCCCTACAGTCCTATTACATTTGCTCCATCCATGGATAGCAAGATGTATTCAGCTGCCCTTATAAACCAATACTCTACACCCTTACCCCGCAAACTCACCGTGTAGTCAGATAAATTCTATCGTTGCAGGCGAATAATCGTGTAATATTCACAGATGAACACACGGACGAATATAACAGGACACTAAATGCAATGGACGCAGCAGCAAAAAACAGTCAGACAAACCAGAACTCATTAGAAGACTGGTTATCTCTACGGCACACTCCTGGAGTCGGTAGCGCCACTTTTCATACACTGCTGGACACATTTGGCACGGTTGACGCTGTACTCAATGCCAGTCATAAACAGCTATCTGCGCTAACGATAAAACCAGCTATTAAGGCGGAGCTGATTGAGGCCCTCAACAAACAGACAAAACCGGATATTAGTGCAGACATTAACTGGCTTGCTGAAGACAATCACCACATAATCACTTTTTTTGACGAAGCTTATCCAGTAAGGTTAAAAGAACTTCCCGATGCCCCCCCACTATTATATGTAAGAGGAGACATCGATTACCTGATGCAACCGCAACTAGCGATGGTAGGCTCACGCAATCCAACGGCTGCCGGGCGTAGCACAGCCAGAGAATTCGCCCAGCACCTGTCTAACGCCGGCATCACCATTACCAGTGGCCTGGCCAGTGGTATCGATGGCGCCAGTCACGAAGGCGCCTTACAGGGCCTGGCCGGTACTATCGCGGTGGTCGCGCATGGTCTGGATATTGTCTACCCGGCACAACACCAGAAGCTGGCACAGCAGATTACTGAGCATGGCGCCGTTATTTCTGAAATGCCCATCGGTACACAACCGCAGCCAGGTTTATTTCCACGTCGCAATCGATTAATAAGCGCACTGGCGCTAGGCACGCTAGTGGTAGAAGCCGCTCAAAAAAGCGGCTCTTTGATTACTGCAAGATACGCGATAGAACAAAACAGAGAAGTATTTGCTATCCCCGGCTCTATCCACAACCCCATGGCCAGGGGCTGTCATCAACTGATTCGGCAGGGCGCAAAACTGGTTGAAACAGCCAGTGATATACTTGAAGAATTGTGTATTCCAGACCAGCAAGCAACCTCCTACCCCAAAAAGTCTGAAAAAAATATCCACGAAAATCTTCAAGATACACATCAGGCACTTGACCCGGATCACCAAAAACTGCTCAAATGCCTCGCTTATGAACCTGCGAGCATTGATGAACTGGTGCTTCGCAGTCATTTTACTGCTGCCGAGGTTGCTTCCATGCTACTTATTATGGAACTTGAAGGAACCATTGTATGCCAGGGCGGCCGCTACACTAACATCAAGTAATTAACTGTTTTACATATGATTATTCCCCTGAATAGACGCAGGTTTAACGAGACTTTTGAATGATAATTAAACAATCCGTTGTTGACGTCCTAATGTTCTTATTCGAACGTTACCTGGTCGAGGACGAACCAAACGAAACCAGTCGTGTCACTGATGAGCGCGATAATATTAAACTTCGCCTGGAAGAAATGGGATTTCACAACAGTGAAATCAATCAGGCTTTTGACTGGCTGGAAAGTCTGGCCGATATACAGCACGATAATCAACATATTCCACTAAAAGAAACTAGCATACGTATATATAGTGAAGAAGAGAAAAAACTGATCGGTCTGGAAAGCATTGGCTTTTTACATTTTCTGGAACAGACCAAGATCCTCACCCCGGTTACGCGTGAGTTAATACTCGACCGCGTGGTCGCACTGGGGCATTCACTTGATGCAGAACAACTGAAGTGGATAATCATGATAGTGCTACACTCACATCCAGGCGAAGAAAATGCACTGGCATTGATGGAAGATTTTATGTTTGATGAAACCTTTGATCAAATCCATTAAATGTTTTCTTTAACTACCCGACATAACAGACTGATAAAATAGTATGAGTAAAAACCTTGTTATCGTAGAGTCGCCGGCAAAAGCGAAAACCATCGAAAAATACCTGGGTAAAGACTTCAAAGTTCTTGCTTCATACGGTCACGTGCGTGACCTGATCCCCAAAGAAGGGGCCATTGACACAGAAAATGATTTTTCGATGAAATACCAGATCATCGAACGAAATGAAAAACATGTCGATAAAATCGTTAAATTTTTAAAGAAAGCCGATACGCTCTACCTCGCAACTGACCAGGACCGCGAAGGAGAAGCCATTTCATGGCATTTATATGAACTGCTAAAAGAAAAAGACCTGCTTAAAAACAAACAGGTCCATCGTGTTGCTTTCAACGAAGTCACCAAACGCGCGATACAGGAAGCGATAGACAACCCGGGAGAACTCTCTATCGATTTAATCAATGCGCAGCAAACCAGGCGCGCACTGGATTACCTGGTGGGCTTTAACATATCCCCACTGTTGTGGAAAAAGGTACAACGCGGCCTCTCCGCCGGACGCGTACAAAGCCCGGCTTTACGTTTGATTGTCGAACGCGAACTGGCGATTGAAGCCTTTGACCCAAAGGAATACTGGACTATTGAAGCGGATGTCTCAAAAGACAAACAGGATTTTTTAAGCAAGTTAAACATTTATAAAAACGAAAAAATAAAACAGTTCAGCATCACCGATGCTGACACTGCTAGCGCAGCCAGAGAAACTTTACTAAAAGCGGCTAACGGCAAGTTAACGGTTAATAAGGTAGAAAAGAAGGAAAGAAAACGTAATCCTTCTGCACCGTTCACCACTTCCACCCTGCAGCAGGAAGCCGCAAGGAAACTTCGCTTTTCTGCACAACGCACGATGCGTACCGCGCAGAACCTGTATGAAGGCATTGATATTGGTGGTGAAACCGTAGGTTTAATCACCTATATGCGTACCGACTCGTTACATCTTGCGCATGAGGCACTGGATGAAATACGTGGTTTAATTGAACAACGTTTTGGTAAAAATAATTTACCCGATGAAGCCCGCATTTTCAAAAACAAATCAAAAAATGCGCAAGAGGCCCATGAGGCCATTCGCCCTACTTCGGTTCTTCATATACCTGATGAAATTAAAGACAGGCTGAACCCGGATCAATTTGCGCTTTACGAACTCATCTGGAAGCGCACCATGGCCTGCCAGATGATTCATGCCACGCTGGATACAGTAAGCGTTGAACTCGGCTGTGGCGATGGCAACAGCTTCCGTGCTTCAGGTTCAACCATCAAGTTCCCGGGGTTCATGTCTGTCTATATGGAAGGCAGTGATGATACAAAAGCCGAAGACAATACTGAAAAGCTGCTACCCGAATTAAGCGAGGGAGAAAAAATTGATTTACTGGAAATCAGAAATGAACAGCATTTCACTGAGCCACCACCACGATTCACTGAAGCCAGTTTAGTAAAAACACTGGAAGAATACGGTATCGGTCGGCCATCAACTTATGCCAGTATTATTTCAACGCTGGTTAATCGCAACTATGTTGAACTTGAAAGTCGTCGCTTCACACCAACCGATATCGGTCGCATCGTTAATGGCTTTCTCACCGAATATTTTACCCGATATGTGGATTATGAATTCACCGCTGATATGGAAGATGAATTAGACTCGATAGCGCGTGGCGAGCATGACTGGGTGCCACTGCTTAAAAAATTCTGGTCACCATTTAAAGAAACCGTCGATCACATTGAAGAAAATGTCAGCCGTGCCGATGTCGCCCAGTCACGTCACATTGGCACTGACGAAGCAACAGGCAAACCCGTATCGGTACGCATGGGCCCCTATGGTCCATTTGTTCAGATCGGTGATAAAGACGATGAAGAAAAACCCCGTTTTGCCAGCCTGCGCCCCGGTCAGAAAATGGCTGACATCACCATGGACGATGTTTATTTTCTGCTGCAATTGCCACGCGAGCTGGGCAAGACTGGCGAAGACGAAGAACTTTCAACTAACTATGGTCGCTTTGGCCCTTATGTGAAATATGGCAGCAAATTTGTTTCTATTAACAAAGAATATCAGGACAAAGGCATCGACCCGTATAACATTACCCATGAACAGGCAATGGAACTGGTTAAGGCGAAAAAAGAATTTGATGCAAATAAACACATTAAGAATTTCCCGGGCACCGACATAGAAGTATTAAATGGTCGCTGGGGCCCGTACATTACGGATGGCTTAAAAAACGCTAAAATCCCCAAAGACAAAGAACCAACGTCTCTGAGCCAGAAAGAATGTGAAGAACTGCTGGCCGCCGCACCCTTCCGCCGCGGTAAAAAGAAAAAAGCTGCCAAGAAAAAAGTAACAAAGAAGAAAACAGTAAAGAAAAAAGCGACAAAGAAAAAGTCCGTAAAGAAAAAATCCGTAAAAAAGAAGGCTGTTAAAAAAGCGGGTTAACCCGGACTTCACTCAGCCAACACAGACTAAAAAATTCTAACGATCCGACCATTATGGCAAGTGATTTTGCTATTCGACATGCTGCGCATATCATCAAACATGGCGGCATTATCGCCTACCCCACAGACACCATCTATGGTCTCGGCTGCGACCCATATAACCCGGATGCTGTTGAAAAAATTAATGCCATAAAACAACGGCCAGCAAATAAACAGTTTATCTTGCTGGCGGCAAATATTAATCAAATAAGGCCATTGATCCTGATAAAAAAGGAACAGGAAAAAATTATCACACAAAACACACTGGCAATCAGCTGGATTGTTAAGGCAAGCACTTCTGCGCCACCATGGTTAGTGGGCAACAGCAAAACATTATGCATTCGTATTAGTAAACACGATGAAGTTCAGCGATTATGCAATGCCTTAGGACACGCCATTATTTCAACCAGCGCCAACCTGTCGGGCAAAAAATCTGCAATCAATGCCCTCGAACTGCATAAATATTTTCACCATCGTGTTGATAAAATTCTTATAGCTAGTAAAAAACAAGGCAGCAAAGCTTCAAAAATAATTCGACTATGCGATAATCGGGTGATTAGAGATTAACCCCATTGTTAAAACCAATATGAACAGCGAAGACATACCCGACATTCAAGCCGTTAAAGCTTACTTAATTTCATTGCAGCAAAATATTTGCAGTGCACTTGCAAAAGAAGACGGTAAAGAAGATTTTATTATTGATGAATGGCTGCGAGAAGCAGGCAACGGCGGCGGCATTACCCGGGTACTAAGCAACGGTGACATTTTTGAACAGGCCGGTGTCAATTTCTCTCACGTAAGCGGCGATGAATTGCCTGCATCAGCAACAGCACATCGCCCTGAACTCGCAGGGCGTAAATTTCAGGCTATGGGTGTATCTTTAGTGATACATCCTAAAAACCCTAAGATCCCTACCTCACATGCCAATGTAAGGTTTTTTATCGCAACCAAGGATAATGAAGAACCTGTCTGGTGGTTCGGTGGCGGCTTCGATTTAACACCATACTATGGTAATGACGAAGATTGTATCCACTGGCACAGTATTTCCAAAAAAGCCTGCGAACCTTTTGGCAGCGATACTTACAAAAAATATAAGACCTGGTGCGATGATTATTTTTATATTAAACACCGTAACGAACAGCGCGGCATCGGTGGTTTGTTTTTTGATGATTTAAACGAACAGGGTTTTACAAAATGTTTTGCCTTCATGCAAAGCGTTGGCGATCATTATATCGATGCTTATTTACCGATCGTACAACGTAGAAAAAATGAAAGCTATACTGAGGAACAGCGCGCATTTCAGTTGTATCGTCGTGGACGCTATGTAGAATTTAACCTTGTTTATGACCGCGGCACTTTATTTGGATTGCAAACAGGTGGACGCACTGAATCAATCTTGATGTCTTTGCCTCCAGTGGTACATTTTGAATACAACAGGGCCATCCCGGAAAACACTGAAGAAGCAAAACTTTATGATTATTACCTGCAACCTAAGGACTGGGTTTAATAATTTTCCGCAAATGGACGCGAATAAACGCAAATAAAAACTTTATTGTTTTATTTTTTTGTCATCTAGAACGTTAGTTGAGGATGTTGCACGCCAGCACCAGTATAACGCATCAATTTTAAGTACCTGAACAAACCTTCAGGGTGGCAATGGAACAAAAATACAGGGAATATTTGCGTTTATTCGCGTCCATTTGCGGAAGATATTTATTTTTAAACGATTTGTTGCTTGAGGTCAAACACGTTACTGCTTGGCAACTCTGTCAGCGGTGCAGAAATATAATTGCCCTGTAATTTATCAACTCCACAGATTTTCAATAAGCGAACAATCTCAGGGCTTTCAACATATTCAGCAACGGTATAACGACCCAGGGAATGAGCAACATCATTCATCGCGGTGACAATTGCTCTATCTGTTGCTCCTCTCGCCATACTCCTGACAAACTGGCCATCAATTTTCACAAAGTCTGTTGGCAAATTTTTGAGTTGCGAGAACGAGCAAAAACCAGAACCAAAATCATCCAGGGAAAAGCGACAACCAATTTTTCGTAATGCACTGATAAAGTCATTCGCATTCTCAAGATTTGCAATGGCAGAGGTTTCTGTTATTTCAAAAGTTAATATCTGAGGATTAATATCATACTGCTCTATCAGCGATTTTATTTTTTCCAGTGACTCATCACTATCAACCGTATTACCCGATATATTGATAGATAAACGCATCTTTTCACACAACGCATCCGTAGCAACTACGTCCTGCAGGGCGTTTTCCAGCACCCACATATCAATGTCTGTCATCAGATTAAATCGTTCAGCGGTAGGAAGAAAGCTATCAGGGTAGTGTAATTCACCATCTTCAGCAATCATCCGGACAAGCACTTCATAATTATATGTCTTATCAACTTCACTTAAGTGCCGCTGCCATAAAACACCATCCTGTGCCGGCAAATTAACTAGATCAATATCCTGCATCCGCAGGATAGGCTGGTAATGCAGTACAAATTTGTTTTTTTCTAATGCTTCTTTAATACGAGCTGACCAGCCTAGTTCACTGCCCATGGCATTACGTTCATCACTGCTTTTTTCATACAAATGCGTCTGATTCCTACCCATTCTCTTTGAAATATGACAGGCAATATCAGCGTTGGCCATGACATCACCAGCAGTAATATCTGGCGCATCCATCAACGCCACACCAAAACTTGCATTTACGTGGTAGATTTTATCTTCATGATGTACGCGTAAATTTGAAAGCGATGTTCTGATTTCATCAGCAATATTAACCGCCAGACTTTCATCGACATTTTTTAAGATAAGTGCAAATTCATCGCCGCCTATACGAGCAGCAATATCATGCCGACGTAAACTTTTGTTTACTTGCTGGCTTAAATCGATAAGCAGCTGATCACCAATCTCATGTCCAGCCGTGTCATTCACATATTTAAAACGATCCAGATCAAGATAAACCACCGCACTCATAATGCCTGAGCGATTTACATTATTGATTTCTCTTTCCAGATAACTTTCAAAATAACGGCGATTAAACAGGCCTGTCAGGTGGTCATGCGTGGCTTGCCAGCGCAGCTTTTCCTCCATCATTTTGCGTTCAGAAATATCACGAAATGCAATGACTGAGCCTTCCTGCTTGGCATTAACGATTAGTGGATATAAGGTGCAATCAACCGGAATGGCTTTACCATTCTTGTGGCAAAACTGGGTTTCATAGCCTTGCAATTGTTTTCCTGAGTAATACGCTTCTTTTAATAAATCACGACCAATATCCTGTTTGTTTACATGGAAAGATTCATTGGCATTTATACCAAGTAATGGCTTAACATCGCTCAAACCTAATACTCTTAATGCTGCCGGATTCATAAAAGTAATACGACTATCTTTATCTACACCGTAAACACCTTCGCCAACAGATTCTAAAATTGCAGCAAGATTTTCACGCTGTTTCTCAATAGAACGCTGCACTTCAATAAATCGCCGCATACCCGACAGACGCGCAAGGAATAATTCTTCAGCTTCATTTTTGAACATGCATTCAATGGCACCTGCCTGCAGGCAATCCCTTATCACCGAATCCAGATAGGTGCCGGTAATAACCGCAGTTCGTATTTCTGCGGTACGCGAATCATCACGGAGTTTTTGGCACAATACATAACCATTCTGCTCAGGCATAAAATAATCGACTATCGCAATGTCTATTTTCTGATCTAAAGCAACACGGTAAGCTTCATCAACCGAGCCGGCTACAATGACCTCGTAGTTGTTGCGTTCGAGCAATCGCTGATAATAAGTTCGGATACTTTTTGAATCATCAACAAATAAAATCTTAATCTTTGATTCATTACGATATGCATTTTGCGGTTCTATAACCGGCTGCTGAAGCCCCGGGTTCAACATTGACTCTAAGGTTGACGCTACTTCCTGATAATTTTCCCAGGGTACCAATGCGGTTTTTTTACGCGTACTCATCCAGTTAAGCAACTCAAGCTCTGCATCATTGGATAATAATATCACCGGAACCTCACTGTAAGGTTCGCGATCGAGGATGACCAACAGGTGCTTGGATGCGTTAGAATGCTCGTAATTTGGCCAGCCTACAACTATAGCGTGCAACTCCTGCCTGGCAGACTGCAACGAGTTAATTGCAGATGAAAAGCTGTCTGCGCTGACAAGCTCATAGCCTTGTTTTCGCACTGTTTTGCCAAGCATATATCGCAATGTGGCAGACTCTTCAATAATAAGAACACGTTTATTTGCGACATTATCAGGCATGTGATTTCCCCAGGAGACTATTTTATGAACAGTCATATGAACTATGAAAGGGCAGTTAACAGCTTCGCCGGAAGAAAACACCTGTTAAAAACCTGAATTTGATCACAATTTTAATAGTTAAGTTATAGCAATGTAGCTCGAAAAATCCAGTATTCGCCCGCCTTTAACTGAACAATCATAAAAAAACAGCATAAACCCACTGCTACTTGAAGAATAACATCTTGAGACATGACCCGCAGGCTCCTTGCAGAGACCGTCAGCCGCATGGATGCGGGTGCCGAGCCCCCATGGACGGTTTCACGGGCCGTGTCTCTGTTCAAGGAGCCTAGCAGTGAGTTTATGCTGTTTCCTTATTTACAACTATTTATAATTATCACGGCTACCGATTTATACAGGCGAAACCTGTATTGCTGTGCAATATCCGGGTTAAGCTTATGTAATGATTACTGCACTCCCAGTTGAATCGCTGCAATAACCTCAGATTCTAGCTTTTGCAGAAGTTCTTTAGCGGGACTGTTTTGCGCGATAACACCGGGACGATTAAACAACACGGTGGTTTTTCCATCTCGCTCGATCAGGGTAATATGTAACGGGCAAAAACCCAGCATATTCGGGTCCAGGTTACTTACTTTATTAGCGTACCAGCCATTACAAAACACCATGCTGCGAATTTCAGTGAGTTTATTCCGGTTATAATCATCGCCCCATTTCTCTGCAAAAGACGCCAGGTTTGTGCCAATGTCTGGCTCAAAAACCACAAAAAACCGGGCATCTTCCAGACTTTTGTTTACCTTGTCATAAACCCTGGCGAGTGGTTCATCAACTTGCTGAATATACACAGCACTATTTTTAGTATCGGCAAAAACACTCGATACTGAGAACGTTAATATCAGCAAAACCAGCCACTTTTTCATTATTTTCATGGTTACACCTGCAATTAAATAAACGCCTTATTATGCCACTAAAATTATGGTCTGTTACAATATGCCACATCCTTGCCCGGACATTTATATTAACTATCCGGGTCAATTTCTGATTTTACTTTTGTGGAGCAGACTGTGTCCAAAACCGGCAACTTTTCAGCAACCCGTATGCGCCGTATGCGTCGCTGCGACTTTTCCCGTCGCTTGATGCGCGAAAACAAACTATCTGTCGATGACCTTATTTACCCGATGTTTGTTATCGAGGGAAGCAATAAACGTGAAGCGGTGACATCGATGCCCGGCGTAGAGCGTGTCACTATTGACCTGCTGCTTGAAGAAGCCAGGCAATGTTTTGAACTGGGCATACCAGCCATCGCGCTTTTCCCCGTGGTTTCAGAAAATAAAAAATCAGATGATGCCGCCGAAGCTTATAACCCTGACGGTTTAGCTCAGACAGCCGTAAGAGAACTAAAAAAAGCCATACCTGAACTGGGTGTTATTACCGACGTTGCCCTTGACCCGTTTACCAGTCACGGCCAGGATGGGCTGATCGATAGTACAGGTTATGTATTAAATGACGAAACCGTTGAAGTACTGGTTAAACAGGCGCTATCACACGCACAGGCTGGTGCAGATGTCGTGGCTCCGTCAGATATGATGGATGGCCGTATTGGCGCAATACGCGAAGCACTGGAAGACAGTAAATTTATCCATACACGCATCCTTGCCTATTCTGCAAAATACGCTTCCAGTTTTTACGGGCCTTTCCGCGACGCAGTTGGCTCAGCAAAAAACCTCGGCACCGGCAATAAATACAGTTACCAGATGGATCCAGCAAATTCAGATGAAGCGCTACGTGAAGTTGAACTTGATATTCACGAAGGCGCGGACATGTTTATGGTAAAACCCGGCATGCCCTATCTGGATATTGTACGCCGCGTAAAAGATGAATTCGCCATTCCCACTTATGTTTATCAGGTCAGTGGTGAATACGCCATGTTAAAAGCCGCTGCACAAAACGGCTGGCTTGATGAAAAAGCGACCGTACTGGAAAGCCTGCTAGGTTTCAAACGTGCCGGCGCTGATGGCATTTTGACCTATTACGCAAAAACAGTGGCACTTTGGTTAAAGACCGAAACTGAATAAAAAGTAATGACACAAAACATTGATCGTTATGCTGTATTTGGTAACCCGATAAAACACAGTAAATCACCTCAGATACATACCCTGTTTGCTGAACAGACCGGCCAAACTCTCAGCTACACTGCTGAGCTTGTCGAAGTCGGTCAATTCGACCAGGCAATTAAAGATTTTATCCAGCACAATGGTAAAGGATTAAACGTCACCGTACCCTTTAAAGAAGACGCATGGAAATGTGCCACTCAGCACAGCGAGCGCGCATTACGGGCAGGCGCGGTTAATACCCTGATAATTCGACAGGATGGTAGCTTGTATGGCGACACCACCGATGGTATCGGCCTTGTGCGCGACCTTATACAAAATCATAACATCCAGATAAAAGATAAAGACATTCTACTCATCGGTGCTGGCGGCGCAGTTCGCGGTGTGCTCGAAGCATTGCTGCAACAACAACCATCGTCATTATTGATTGCCAACCGAACTAAACAGAAAGCAGTGCAACTGGCGAAGGACTTTTCTGACCTGGGTCAGCTTAATGGTTGTGGTTTAGATGAGATAAATGAAATGAGCTTTGATATTGTCATCAACGGCACATCCGCCAGTTTGCAGGGCGAGCTACCGCCACTGCCTGCTTCTTTATTCAGAAAAAACAGCAGCTGTAGCTATGACATGATGTATGCCGCCCAGGCAACACCCTTTATGCAATGGTCTGCAGACAACGGCGCCACTAAAGTGTTTGATGGTTTGGGCATGCTGGTTGAACAGGCCGCGGAGTCATTTTATATCTGGCGCAATGTCAGGCCCGAAACAAAACCGGTCATCCAGCATATTCGAAATCTGCTTATATGAAAGTGTAAGCGATAGCTCAAAAACAAGATCAATAAACTTTCACCACAGAGTCACCGAGGACGCAGAGAAAAACTATTTTATTGTTAATTGCGCCTACCAGGTGCTGTTAACAAAGTAAAACTCTGTGTCCTCCGTGACTCTGTGGTGAATCGCCTTTAAAGTTTTGCTCTAGCAAAAAGAATCGATTCAGCTATTCTTACCAGACGAGTGAATAACCAACATTAAGAATGATCGCATCCAGATCCGGCGTCTCTTCTCCTGCCGGAACATCGCCATCATCAAATGTCTGGTTCATAAACTCACCACGTAGCGACAATTCACTATTCTTGCCCAGTGCATAACCATATTTTAAACCCAGTGTTGTTCCGGTTAACTTCATCAGCCTGGAATCACTGCTGACTTCTTTCACCAGCACCTCTCCAGTGGTTGCATCAACATCACTACCCAGTTCCAGATTATGTCGATAGAAGTCTGCTGCCTCCTGCATGTAATAACGTACATGTGGCTGCAGATAACTGCGACCCATCTCGTAGCGATATTTCAAATCAAAGGTATTCGAGCTAATGCCCCAGTCATCCCAGAAATAGCGATACGAAAAATGGATAACGTCTTCTGTAAGATGATGCGCCACTCTAAAGAACAGATTATTGCGTTGCCGCGAATCCGGCCGGTTCTCATAGACATAGGGCAAATTTCCCGTTGCTGCTGTATCAAAAAATGCCCCTGTCGCTGGTAGACCTGTTGCCGGATCGAGTACTGTCACAATTTTATACGGATCATTCAGATAACCGTCCGACATGCCGTATGAATAATTTAATTCTAGCAAGGTGTTACGACTGACTACCTGGGTCACACCGATAAGAAAATCAGCGATTGTTTTTGTATCATCACTGCCTGCGCGGTTTACCCCCGCACCTTGCTCCCGCATTGGCTTAAGCGCATCAGGTAACCCGCCTACCGGGTTAGAGGTATCATTATTGAATGCCAGGCTCGCGGTAAGTGTTGTATTTTTATTATTAAATTCCCGAATGTAACTGCCACTCACGCCTAGTGACAGGTAGTCATACTCGGCTGAAGCATTCAAGCCAAGTTTAACCCTTGATAAGCGGTTAACAGGCAGGGTCCAGTCAGCACCGACTGCCGCACGAGTATCCTTGAAGGTACTATCAAGCGGTGTCTCACCCGCTGCAGCGCTATAAGTACCACTACCTGATGGCGTAGTAAATGTTTGTGGTGCTGAAGAAGCGTGCGCACCGTTCGGTGTCGCACCGGTTAACACATCGATCACCAGGCGCAGATCAATGCGTTCGCCATCATCACCGATATTGCGGCCCGCATAGATAGCAGGCTCAGCCGCTTGAACACGACCGTCACTCTCACCGTAATAAAGAAAGGCGGTATCAATATCCCATTCAGAATCAGCCGCTTGCGCTGCAGATGCGGTCACCTGCAGCAATGAACAGGTAGCAAGACTGATCTTGCTTTTAATATTTGTTAATTGCATCCGCAACCTCCGCCACCAACGCCCTGGCCACCGCTGGACGCTTCCTTACTAAAATAAATATGTTCATCATAAAAATTATCAAAATAATCGGGAACCAGCTGCATTGAATCTTTAGCCAGTAAATCGCGCTCCCAGGGTTCCACCCCCATCGAACTGCAACCTGACAGGAATGCAATAAAAACAAATACGTAGCATTTTTTCATCTTAATATTACTCACTATTTAGCCAGCAGTTCTTTGATAGCCTGCTCCAGCTTTATTTTATCTTTTTCTCTAAAACCAACGTGTGAGGCATAAAGCTTGCCATCTCGACCAATTAAATAACTGCTCGGCATGCCTTTTAATTTGTAGCTTGATGCACTTTCACCGCTCTCATCAAAAGCAATCATGAAGTTCACATCCATCACTTTAAGGAATTCATCTGCCAGTTTTCTATCTTTATCAAGGTTTACCGCTACAACCTCAAACCCCTTGTCCGCATAACTGTGTTTGATATCATGCAACCAGGGAAACGATTTTTTACAGGGTTCGCACCACGATGCCCAAAAATCCAGGTAAACGACCTTTCCTTTAAGCTCGGCAAGCTTTACGCTGCCGTTAATACCGGGAAGGTTGATATCCGGCGCCTGATCAAATGCAGCAAAGCTATTGTGACTTAGCAGTAATAAAGCAAGTAACGCAGTAAAAATAAATTTTTTCATAAGATTATAGTGAGATTTATAAGCAGCAGGAATGATAAATGACTTTCCTTAAAAAACCCTTAACCTTGATCAATTTTTAACAATTACTGGAATTTTAACGGCAGCTTAAAGCAACATGGGTAGCTCAGCGAGAAATTTGCTTAAGCACGCTGCTGTCCCATTACTATCAAGAGATATGAACCGGAGGTACCTTGCTGAGACCGTCAGCCGCAGGGATGCGGATGCCGAGCCCCCATGGACGGGTTCACGGCGTGTCTCAGCAAGGCACCTCCGGTTCATCTCGGTTGTAAACAAAGTTTTTAGGCACAGACACTGGTACCGAGACATGAATTATGTGTCATGTTTGTGGGACAGCAGCGTGCTTAAGGGCTATTTTTTACATCAAATAAGGTTTGTACGATTATCAACAAACGCATTAAACTGTTTAAGTGTTAACGGTTTGCTAATCAGAAAACCCTGCACAGTGTCACAACCCAGCTTTACTAATAAGTCAAGCGCTGCCCGGTTTTCCACGCCTTCAGCAACAACACTCAAACAAAGGTTGTGAGCCAGCTCAATAGTTGAATGAACAACGGCCTGGTCATCTTTATTATCGACCAGTTCTTTTATAAAAGACTGATCAATTTTTAACTCGCTTACCGGCAAACGACGCAATCGACTCAAAGAAGAATAACCGGTACCGTAATCATCAATGGATAACTCCACCCCAACTGAACAAATATACATGAGAACATCAGCCAGACGATCAAACTCTGACAGAAAGAGATTTTCAGTAATTTCAAAAGTAAGTAATTCACCATCCCGTTTATCTTTAATGATCTGATCCAGATTAGCCCTAAAATCAGGATGCATTAATGTTTGCGGCGACAGGTTGATAGCAACACGCATAGCACTAAAATCTCTTCGCCATGCCCTGGCTTCTTTTAGCGCTGTTTTAATCGCCCAATAAGTGTACTCATTAATCAATCCATTTTGCTCAAGCACACCGATAAAAATTTTCGGCGGTACATTACCGTGTTTTTTGCTGTGCCAGCGCCCTAATGCCTCAACCGCAGTAACCCGGCCGCTTGCTGCATTTATTTTTGGCTGGTAGTACAGCTCAAACTGTTTTTCATGCAATGCTTGGCGTACATCAGCAACCATTGCCAGGTGCCCCTGCGCCAGATGATCATTATCCGGGTTGTAAACACACACATTAAGCTTGCTATTTTTTGCTTCATACATGGCGAAACTAGCATGGCTCAATAAACTACTGATGGTATTGCCATGCTCTGGATAATAAGCGACGCCTATACTCGCATTGATGACTATTTTTTGCTGATCAATGGTAAACGCATTGTTCAGGCCATTTATAATTTTCTCAGCACGCTTAATTATTTTCACCTGATCATGATTCGGCAGTACAATAATAAATTCATCACCACCTAAACGTGCCAGGGTTTCATTATTGTTAACTTCCTGCTCAAAGCGTCTGGCGATTTTATTTAATAATTCATCGCCACGATCATGGCCTAGCGCGTCATTGATATCCTTAAAACTATCAATGTCAATCAGCAAAACGCCAACTGTACTTTCATTGCGTACAGCTTCTGTCAAATCGCGCGTAAAACGATCATAAAATAACGAACGATTAGGCAAAGCGGTCACTGAATCATATAACGACAGAAATTCAAGCTCTTTGCTGCTTTCGACAAGCTGCTTATTTAAAACTTCCAGACGTAAGCGATAGTTTTCATTTAATTCATTGGACGCTTCAATACTGTCTACTGCCATCGCATTTTCTATGGCAACGGAAACGATACTGGCAAAGAGTTGTAACAGGCTTAAATCCTTTTTATCAAAGTTACCGCCACCCGTTTTATTTAAACCCGCTATGCCACCAAGAAAATGATGCTTTCCCTGTAATGGTACAAGAATCATATTGCCGACTTGTTGTTCCCAGCAGTTTTTTTCTTCTTCACTCAGCTCATCCAGCATACCCCGCCACCAGGGTCTTTTATGTTTCCATACCCAGCCGCAGACACCAAACTTTATGGGTAATGATTTACCAATAATTTCTTCGGTATTATTTCCTGCGCCACCACGGTAGGTGTAGGTTTCGCAGTCATCGTCAAGTATGGGGATTAATAAGGTATCAGCATTAATCAACTCACGCGCTCGCTCGGAGGCAATCTGAAAAACTCTGTCCAGATCAAGCTCGCTGCCGATTTCAGTAAAAGTTTGCTGCAATAATTCAATCTCAGTCTCTTTTTGCTGGAGACTTCGACTGAGATCAATTATGTTTGACGGGGTTTCGCTACTCTCTAACACCTGGACTTATACCAACGGTAATCAATAACTTACCAGTCACAGTATAATACATATTGTAACAGTGGAAGTTGCCAGTTTGTCACAAATTGTCAAACTCATGACCGTTTCGCTATAAATATTAAACGTTGTATAAGTATCAATTTTAGCCAGAATGGCGATTCTTAAGTTTCACATAGTGATTTGCTGAATATTTCAGAAAGTCTTTTTCTTTATCCGTTAATTCACGCACTCTTTTTACCGGGCTTCCTAACCACATATATCCTCCTTGCAGAACCTTGTTGGGCGGCACCAGACTGCCGGCACCAATCATTGCTCCTGACTCCACAACCACGCCATCTAATACTACCGAGCCCATACCAATCAGGCAGCGATCCTCAACCGTACAGGCATGTAATATGACGTTATGCCCGACCGTAATATCATTCCCAATCGTCAATTTAAAACCACCCGGTGCAAATTCACTGTCATGAGTGACATGTAAGACACAACCATCCTGTATATTGGTTCGCTCACCAATAACAATCGAATGTATATCACCCCGGATAGAACAACAGGGCCAGACAGAACTGTCTGCACCAATACAAACATTACCCGTTACTACCGCACTGTCATCAATAAATGCCGTGTCATTAATCTGTGGTGTGAAATTTTCAAAAGTACGTATATTTTTCATAATTCCTGCTCATTATTTAAGGCAATTCTGACAATAAAAACTATACACTGATTTCGCTACTCTATGGCTGAATCAGGTAAAATCATTTAACTTCCCACATCATCAACATTTTCGAACATGGTTTCTACTATACTGCCAAAAATGAAAACCGCCTGGCAACAAAGTAATCTCCTGCTGCAAAAAACATTTAATACTGTTTACTCTCAAAGCAAAAGTACTTTTCAAAGTTTGTTACATATTCTGCATTTCATTATTAAACAAATGGACAGGTTTATCGACTACCTGGCAAACCACCCATTGCTGGATAAATTAGAAACATCATTTATTGAGTTAAAAATTGTTCTCCAACAAAAAAAATCCACATTACAACATAGTTACTTTTATAAAAAAGCCAGCCTCTACGCTCAGCTCACTCGACTGGATAAGCCGATTGGCATTTTTTTATTGCTGTGGCCCACACTCATTGCCTTATGGATCGCCGCAGAAGGCTGGCCCGACCCGCTGGTTTTGCTTGTTTTTGTACTGGGCGTTATTTTAATGCGCTCTGCCGGTTGTGCAATTAATGATTATGCTGACCGCCATATTGACGGCAAAGTCACACGCACCAAACAACGACCGCTTGCGTCAGGGAAAATCACCAAGAAAGAAACCTTACTGGTATTTGCCTCGCTAAGTTTAACCGCCTTTATTTTAGTGTTATTAATGAATGAGCTGACGATCTGGATGTCGCTGGGCGGTATCATCCTTGCAGCCAGTTACCCTTTCATGAAACGCTACCATTATTTGCCGCAAGTCCATCTAGGCGCCGCATTTGGCTGGTCAGTACCGATGGCCTATGCCGCCCAGGCAAACGAAGTAACGACCGTCACCTGGTTAATTTTTCTTGCGACCATTTTATGGACAACAGCTTACGACACCATGTATGCCATGGTGGATTATGATGATGACATCAAGATTGGCGTTAAGTCGACAGCCATTTTATTTGGCAATCAGGACAAATTAATTATTGGTTTGATACAGGTTTTACTGATTTTTAATTTGATTCTTATCGGGCATCGCGCTGAACTTAGTGGCTTTTATTACCTGGGCCTGGCGGCTGCCAGCCTGTTTGCTGTTTACCAGCAATTTTTAATTAAAGACAGACAGCGAGAACATTGTTTTCAGGCGTTTTTAAATAATAACTGGTTTGGCATGGCTGTGTTTATTGGCGTCGTTCTGGACTACCAGTTTGCAGATATAATTTAAGATTTTATTGCTCGCGAAAAACACTAAGAAATGCCTTTTCCACAGATGAAGAGAAAACACAGATAAAAACCTTTTTTTATTTTTAAACATCTGTGTTTTCTGCGTTCATCTGTGGACAATATTTTTCGCTTTTTTTGCGTCTTTTGCGTTATTCGCGGACTAATAAATCTTGTAATCTCTAAGCCTTCACCGGTGCACGCGCAATACTCAACACACCAACGCGTGCTACTTTATTCTTTTTCAACAGTTTAGCCAGCTCATTAACGGTCGATCCTGTAGTCATCACATCATCAATGATTAGTACATGCTTATAATTTAATTTACCCGCCAGGCTAAACGCACCCTTGATATTATTTTTTCGTTGTTTTGCATTTAAACCAGTTTGAGCAGTGGTACTTCGATGCCTTTCTACCGCAGTATACTCAATCGCTATGGCAAGATCTTTGGCGAGTACTCGAGATATTTCAATTGACTGATTAAAGCCACGTTGTCGCAAACGTGACTTATGTAATGACACCGGCAGTAAACAATCCGGTTTTTCGTTTGTTTTAAGCAACAGAGTCAGCAGCATTTCACCAATGGTCCGCGCAAAACCAATTTTTTCACCAAACTTCAGCTGGTGCACAAGCCCGATGACATCACCTTCATAGCGAAACAGACTGTGCGCATAATCGAAAGCGGGCGGCTTCTGAATACAGGACCCGCATAACACCGCATTATTGATTTCCTCTGCCAGAGGTAGCGCACAACGCAGACAACAAACGTCATTATGCGGTAGCGCCCGGTAACAATCCGGGCATAGCGCAAAATTCTGTTTCACTGTTCGTTGACAAAGAATACATCGACAAGGGAACAGATTTGATAATAACTTTTGCGCAAGTTCCATTTTGGCTACTCATCCGTGTAGTGTAATATAGGCATGATTATAACCAGAAGCACTCATTATGTCAGAACTTAGTACCCCTGCATTACGCCACGACTGGTCAAAACAGGAAATTTCCGCGCTGTTTGAATTGCCCTTTAACGACCTGTTATTTCAGGCTCAATGTATTCACCGGAAAAATTTCGACCCCAACCAGGTTCAGGTCAGCACCTTATTAAGCATCAAAACCGGTGCCTGCCCTGAAGACTGCGGCTACTGCTCACAAAGCTCGAAAAACGATGCGCAGGTTGAACGTGAACGTTTATTGCCACTGGATGAGGTCGTTGAAAAAGCGCAGCAGGCAAAAAGCAATGGCGCCAGCCGCTTTTGCATGGGCGCTGCCTGGCGTAACCCGACGGATAAAAACCTGGAAAAGGTTATCGATATGATAACCGCGGTAAAAAATATTGGCATGGAAACCTGCGTTACCCTGGGTATGCTGACAGAAAAACAAAGCCGGCGGCTGAAAGATGCCGGGCTGGATTATTACAATCATAACCTGGACACCTCGCCCGAACACTATGGCGACATCATCACTACCCGCACTTACCAGGATCGTCTTGATACACTTGAGTACGTTCGTGCCGCAAACATTAACGTCTGTAGCGGCGGTATTTTAGGCTTGGGCGAAACACGAGCCGACCGAGTTTCTCTTTTGCAGCAGCTTTCAAACCTGCCACAGCACCCGGACAGTGTGCCGATTAATATGCTTGTTCAGGTTGAGGGCACAGCTTTGCATGGCGTAGATAAAATTGATCCACTGGAGTTTATTCGCACCATTGCAACGGCCAGAATCATTATGCCTGAGTCCGTTGTGCGCCTGTCCGCTGGTCGTACAGAAATGTCAGATGAAACCCAGGCTTTATGTTTTCTTGCCGGTGCTAATTCTATTTTCTATGGTGATAAATTATTAACCACAAACAACCCGGCTGAAAGCCATGATCAGCAACTGTTTGATAAATTAGGCCTGAACACAAAACACGTATTCGAAGCAACAAAAAAGCAATCAGCATGCTCCTGCTGAGAAACTTCCGGTTTCCACTTGAAAGATCTCAGCAAGGAACTCGATGAAAGAAAGCGACAACATCGTTACCGGTCACGTCGCATAATAAAAAGCCCGCAGCAAGCCGAAATCACCATTGATGAAAAAAACGTCATCAGTTTCTGCAGCAACGACTACCTGGGCCTTGCCAATCATCCACAAATAAAACAGGCAACCATCGATGCCATCAATAAATTCGGTGTTGGCAGCGGCTCTGCACACCTGGTTAATGGCCACTCGATTGCTCACCATCAGCTTGAAGAAGAATTAGCCGAGTTCACCGGTTATCCGCGTGCCATTTTATTTTCTACAGGTTACATGGCCAACCTTGGTTTATGCCAGGCATTGGTCGGAAAAGGTGATTATGTTTTTGAAGACCGTTTAAATCATGCCTCGTTAATCGATGGTGGTTTAATCAGTGGTGCGCGGCTGCAACGTTATCTACATAATGATGCTTCCAGCCTGAAACAGAAAATACAAAAAGTTGATAGCACTCTGGAAAAGCTGGTATTAAGCGATGGTGTTTTTAGTATGGATGGCGACATAGCCGAGCTGCCTGCCTTAGCCACTTTGTGTAAAACAACAGACAGCTGGCTGATGGTTGATGATGCTCATGGCTTTGGCACACTTGGTGAAACCGGCAAAGGTTGCTTACAGCATTTTTCATTAACCCATACAGATGTACCGATCTACATGGCGACCCTGGGTAAAGCCATGGGCACTGCAGGCGCTTTTATCGCCGGCAGTGAGGAATTAATTGAAACCATTATTCAAAAAGCACGCACCTATATTTACACCACTGCTATGCCAGCTGCCATTGCTGAAGCCACACGCTGCAGTTTAAATATCATACAAAACGAAGCAGAACATCTGCAAAACTTAAACAGCAACATAGCCTATTTTAAAAACTGTTGCAGCCAGGCAGATATAGCGATTGAAAACAGTCAAACAGCCATACAGCCACTCCTTATAGGTGATGATGAAAAAGCCACAAAGATCAGCCAGCAACTATTTGATTCAGGTTTTCTGATAACGGCTATTCGACCACCGACGGTAGCTGAAGGCACTTCACGTTTAAGAATAACGCTTTCGGCAAAACACAATAAAGAACATATCAACCAGTTAATCGAAACACTTTTATCACTATTAATAAATAACAACTGAACAATAGAAAAACAAGGCTACATCCTTATAAGAGAAGCTACAGATATAGCTCCTTTCAGGGTGAAACCGGTCATGAATGGACACACAAACACAAACGTTTTTCCACAGATAAATTTTTCACAGATGAACACAGATAAAAGACATTAGTTATTTGATGTCTTCCTGAGCGGTAGTGAAGGGTCTTGAGACGGTTACACCATAATAGCGTGGTGAACAAGATCCTTCCATTACGCTACGCTCCAGTCAGGATGACAAAAATAAATATTTCTTGTTTTTATCTGTGTTCATCTGCGTTTATCTGTGGACTATTGCTGTTAAAAAATTGACTGTCTGCTCAGTGTCGAATTCGCCCTGTGGGCTCATACTCCCGAATGCGAATATGCGCTCAATAACAAACCGTCATGAATTTTTACTCTGTCCCTAATTGTTTGATGCTCCCTGGTTAACCCATAGCTTCAACAATTCAATTTCCTCTGCAGTCAGCTTTTTTGCATCACCGTGAGGCATTCTCATAATATCTCCGGCTCGCCCCTCTGTTAATTTGTTAATCACGCTGCGCCTACTATCTCCTGGAACAACTACCGTACCAAATATGGTTCCTTTCATCAGGGTATCATAGGATTCCATGTTTAGCCCGGTTTGGACATAACCGGCTCCGTTAGGTGGCACATGACATTGCAGGCACTTATCAGTCAGTATAGGATCAATATCATTTTGAAAACTGACTACCCGCTGGGTCGCGCAACCGCTGAATAATAATAATGAAATCATTGCACATTGACCAATTCTTAATCTCATATAAATTACTCGTTACTAATAAATGCATTGCTTAGCAGCTATTACAAGGGGTATTTGGCGTGGCTTCCGTTATAGTCTGAACATTGGCAGGCTGATCATTATTCAACCATTCCCTTGCAGCTAAAACACTGGAAACTTTTTCCAAATTTGCAAAGCTGGTGCGCATTTCTTCCCTGATGGATTTCTTGATTAAAAACTTGCCGACAACAGGCGGAATAAAAATATCCGGTTCCATATCAGAAAGATAGCTGACTTCACAATAGTCACCCAGAGGTTTTATGGACCAGTGTGTTTTACCTGATTTAAATTGACTTAACTCGGGAATAATTTCTGCATACAGATCACCAGAAGGCAACGTGTGTACTTTTTCAACTCTATCAATTTCTTCGCAGAAATAGGCTGCACAGCCTACAACTCTGGTTCTTACACTAACTGAACCATCATCAAATTGCTCAAGCACTTCACTTTCAATAATAGATGGATTCAACCGGTATATATGCTTGTAGTCTGTAAGCACATAACGCACATAACTGGCAGGCGCAGCAATAACGGCAGTCACTTTTATCTGGTAAACACCGCTTTGCTCATTTATTTCTATTTCAGGCTTTTTCCCTAATTGTAAAGCGGATGATCCAAATTCCGATGTCTTTTCTCTTTGCAGTGTGTAGCTTGCAATTTCAGGTGGATTTTCTGCTTGAACTGTGGAAGAAGTCAACAATGCACCAGAAAGTATCACTGGATATAGAAACCCGGTGAGCTGTACGCCATGTGCGTTAGTTACAGCTAAATCTTTATAGCAATTAAACATCTTTCCTCCTTATCCTTTTGATATTCCATGAGCGCGATCTGTAAGTTTCCACATCAGGCAGAGGGCAAATACTTTGACTAAGGCTCAGTATGCGTTCATTTACATGCAGGCTTATTACATGCCCGCTTACACAGAAGGCTGTCATCAGCCCGGAGATTTACAACCATGATGTTCTATATCATGAATCTAAGTAACTAAAAGCAACGACAGTCTAAAAATACCATTAAAAAAAATAATACTGCCGATTAATGTTCAGAGTCAATAACTTTAACAAAAACCTATATAGATAAATTCTAATATAAAATAAGTATAGGAAGCGTAAACCACTGATATTAATCTTTAAACAGCAGTCCCAAAGCCTGTGTAACTGACTGCTCATTAATCGAATCAAACATAGTTTCATCCGATACAGTCATCACCCCAGCGACATCCAGCCACCCTGCACCGGCTAACCAGTCCGGCAATGCAACTGTTCCCTGGTATTTTCTTGGAATAATGTAACAGCTATGCTTTCGATACAAACAGTTAAATGCATTATCCTTATTGATTAAATCGTTCATATAATCCCAGGCCAAATCAGTATCGGTGAAACACTTTACCGTTAAAGGGTAATCAACATCACCGCCATTATGTTTCCAGAAACTATTTTCAATTGGGAAACCCTGGTCTCGAATAAAACCCTGGAAGTGCAGATGATTCACCGATGCACCTGCAGCCAGGCTGTTAAAGCCAAGACCAAAACCGGGGAAAACATTACTCACATCATTTGACATTGCAGAAGCATATTGATGTACTTCTTGCGTTAATATCTGTGGACTGTTTTTTTCAGGAGAGACCACAACCAGTAGATGATAATCAGAAAACGGGAATTTATTATAAAGAACACGCAATTTTAGCTCTTTATATAAGCCCTCCCATAGAATTTCTGGTTTTAAAAATGGTTTATTAAAATGAAACCTTGCTTCATCATAAGGCTGTTTAATAGTTGTCAAAATCTGTGATGAAGTACGCGCTGGTCGTAGCTGCCGCATTGAATTGCAAACAACCTGCCAGTTGCCTATGGTTTTATATCGCCATGCAGGCATATCTTCCAGGTCAACATCAAGCAGCTGTTTAAAAACATCACTATCATCCTGAGTTGCATTCAACCTGCCAGCAACAAAATTATCCTTTAAAGCAACAAAGGTAGTTGTTAAAGCATGCCGCAATTCATTTTGTAAAAACGTATCCTGATGACTGTTTGCCAACACCAGAATAAATGCGCCTAACTCATCAGCAGACAGCATGTTTTTTAACTGTGTTACAAACAGGTTTTTAAACTGGTATATATCTTCGGCGATGAACACGAGGCAATGAATAATGAATAATTAATATTTCACCACAGAGGCACAGAGTACACAGAGGAAAGATTTTTTAGGTTTGCTGCGCCGCAGGCGCGTAACTATTATAAGTTTTTCTCTGTGTACTCTGTGCCTCTGTGGTGAATAAGCTTTTAAGGCATACTGCGTTTACTGCGCAACCATTTAGTAAGCGGAGCCCAGTCTTCCAGGTCCTGATGTACCTGCGATGGTGCCATTTCGAAAATACCAATACCGCGTTCTTCTGCATGAATATAATTTTGCGTGTCACGCAAGGTAGCAACATATGGCAACCTCATCGCCTTGATAAAATCATACAACGCAGAAAATATAAGGGTGTTTTCACGCACACGATTAGCGACCACACCTATTTTGACTTCATTACGTGAAACACGGCCATTTTTCATTAGTTCTTCCATGTATTTTGTTGCAGCACGCATATCAATCGGTGATGGCAATACAGGAAACAATACAGTTTCAACTTTACGCATAAGCTGGGTAAGTTCTTTGCCATGAACACGCGCCGGGGCATCAATAATGAGGTAGTCAGTGTCTTTAGCTACACGTAGTGGATCTTTATATGCGGCAATACCTTCGATAAACGGCCTTTTCTCATCACGCACTTCCAGCCAGGCCAAACTTGATTCCTGCGGGTCAAAATCCGCCAGCACAACCTTTTTACCCATCTCTGATGCGAAGTAGCTCGCCAGATTGGTCGAAATTGTACTTTTACCACAACCACCTTTAGCATTTAACACCAAGATTGTTCTCATGCTTGCCCCCTGCTTGTTTAATACTTTTAAATATGAATCTATATTACTTCTAGATTTTCATGATGTGCAGATTTTATGCGAATGAATATAAATTACATAATTTATTTTAGAGAATGCACCAAAATTAACACCTGCGCACCAAATCAAAACAAATCCCATTGTCATACAATCGTAACCTTGCTGTCACTTTATCTTTATATATAAGCCCTATAATCAAAGCCGTGTTTTATATCAACAACTTAGGTGCGTAAATTTTTACCCGGTAAATGATCCGCCAAATTGGCATGCCACTTGCAGCATTTTATAATGAAAAAAGGTAACTGCCTTTAAAACAACATTAAATGAGAAGAATGATGACCATTTCAAATAAACATATGATGATTGCACTCATTATCGCTACTATGTTTGTAATTTTTAATATTATTGCCGTATTATCAGGTACGGCTATAACGTTTTACAGCAAGATAGATCAACTCGTTTTTGAGCTATTACCAACTTTTAATTTTTCCTGATTTTTTACCCTGGCCAGGCCTGCATTACTGTGATACATACGGCTTTAGCACACAATAAAAAACCCAAATCCCGATATCGGGATTTGGGTTTTTTATTGTGTGCTAGCCAACGGTTCTACTGTTGCAAAGCTTTAATACCGGCAATTAATTCTGCCACCGCTTTCTTTCCATCACCGTATAACATCCGCGTGTTATCCGCATAAAATAGATGATTTTCGATACCGGAGAAACCTGCACCTTGACCGCGTTTAATTACAATAGTATTTTGTGCTTTATCCGCATCCAGAATTGGCATGCCATAAATTGGGCTATCAGGATTTGAGCGTGCAACGGGATTGACCACATCATTAGCTCCAATCACTAAGGCCACATCTGCTATCGGGAATTCTGGATTAATCTCTTCCAGGTCCACAATGTTGTCATAATCCACACCCGCTTCTGCAAGCAACACATTCATATGGCCAGGCATCCGACCCGCTACCGGATGGATCGCATATTTCACATCGATACCACGCGCTTCAAGTAAATCACCCAATTCTTTTAACTTGTGTTGCGCCTGCGCCACAGCCATTCCGTAACCCGGTACGATAATCACTTTCTGGCCGTATGCCATCATGATAGCAGCATCATTCGCCTGAATCTCTTTCATGCTGCCTTCAATATCTTCTGCTGCCGCAGCACCACCATCGCTACCAAAACTGCTGAACAGTACATTTGAAATAGGACGATTCATGGCTTTCGCCATCAACTGAGTTAACAGGGTACCGGAAGAGCCTACCACCGTGCCGGCAATTATCATCGCCGCATTGTTTAATACGAAACCTTCAAACGCGACCGCAAGACCGGTTAAAGCATTAAATAATGAAATAACTACCGGCATGTCGGCACCACCTATCGGCAGTGTCACCATCACGCCTAATATAATGGCCAACACAAAGAATATAATGATATATTCAAAACTGACCGGATGACCGGTAGCGACCAGATAACCAAATACACATACCGCTATAAACAAACCAATGTTGATTACCTGGTGTAAAGGTAAACGTAGGGTCTTATTCATGAGTCCCTGCAATTTTGCAAATGCTATGGCTGAACCGGAGAAAGATACTGCACCGATAACCGCGCCGAGTACCGCCAGCACCTGTATAGTTAATCCATGACTCTCTGCACCAGCAGACAGTTTGACCAGTTCAACTGCAGCAATCGCTGCCGCCGCGCCGCCACCCATGCCGTTGTACATCGCAATCATTTGCGGCATATCGGTCATGGCAACGCGTTTGGCCGTAATGTAAGCCACTGCCGAACCCACAATAATGGCAACCAGCATCAACTGTAAATTTACACTGCCGATATCCAGGGTAATTTCCGGCGCAGCAAAAGTTGCTACAGATGCGACCACCATGGCAACACCTGCCCAGACAATACCGCGATGTGCAGTCACCGGCGAGGACATTTGCTTTAAACCGATAATGAATACGGCAGCGGTAATGAAATAAACAGCATCAATAATTAAACTCATGATGATGCCTCCCCCTCGCCGCTAGCTGATGGCTTTGGTTTATGCTGGAACATTTCCAGCATACGAATCGTAGCCACATAACCACCTACCGCATTTCCTGCTGCCATGGCAACCGCTATAAAACCAATAGTTAATTCCAGTGCGCCCTCTGCTTCGCCCATGACAATCATGGCACCAACCAGAACAATGCCGTGGACAAAGTTTGAGCCTGACATTAACGGGGTATGCAAAATAACCGGCACACGGCTAATTACTTCATAGCCGGTAAAGGCTGAAAGCATAAATATGTATAACGCGGGTAAACCTTCAATCATAATTTAAACCTTATTCTTCGTTTCTTTTCATGTAACTACTCAGCGAGTTTAGGGATAAGAGTATAGCTTGTTGATTTATAAGGATGCGGGAATACATCCATGTAAGCTCTGCTGCAACGCCAAGTTGCAGAAGCCTGATAAATCAACAAGCCATACCCTCAGAAAATAATACGCTGAGTAGTTGCCTTTTCATCTCGATTAAACACAGTGAAACAAACTATTTATCCCGATATTGTTGATGCACAATTTCACCATCACGGGTTAATACGCAGCCGGCAATCACGTCATCTGCAAAATCCAGTTCCAGGTTACCGTCTTCGCTAATAAACGGTGACACCAGGTTAAACAGATTCTTGGCATACATTTCACTGGCATGAATCGGTAATTCACCAGCAACATTTAACGGGCCGTGAATCGTCACGCGCTCTTTATATTGAAATGTCTCGCCTGGTTTAGTAAGCACGCAATTACCGCCACCTTCCGATGCCAGGTCGACAATGACGGCACCGGTTTTCATGTTCTCAACCATGGCTTCAGTAATAATCTTTGGTGAAGGCCGACCCGGGATCGCTGCCGTAGTGATAATGACATCAGCCATGGCAATGTGTTTTGCCAGCACATCCTGTTGCTGCTGTTTTTCATCATCCGTCAGTTCACGCGCATAACCACCTTCACCATCAGCACTGACGCCGGTATCGATAAATTTACCGCCTAAAGATTCCACCTGTTCGCGCGTCGCAGAGCGTACATCATAAGCTTCAACAATCGCTCCCAGACGTTTTGCGGTGGCAATAGCCTGCAGACCGGCAACACCGACACCAATAATTAATACCCTTGCCGGACGAATGGTGCCCGCCGCCGTAGTCAACATAGGGAAGAACACCGACGCTAACTGTGCCCCCATCAGGACACCCATATAACCGGCAATGGATGCCTGTGACGACAAGGCATCCATTGATTGCGCACGGGTTATACGCGGCACCAGTTCCATTGCCAGCGAGGTGATATTTTTATCGCACATCAACTTCATCATCTCGGCGTTTTTACTGGGCACCATAAAACCTACCACGGTGCAGCCGTCTTTCATCTGCTTAAGCTCATCGAGCGTCGGCGGCATGACTTTAAAAATCAAGTCTGCCTCTTTATATAAAGTCGCAGCATCAGCAACAGTTTCCACATCAGTGAAATCTTCATCTTTGAAATAAGACGACAGTGCGGCTCCCTGTTGCATGGCAATTTTAAAACCTGCTGCGCTTAATTTTTTAGCCACCCCTGGTTCCAACGCGATGCGTCGCTCACCTGGGGCAATTTCATTTGGTACAACCAGCCTTGTTGGCATGGGAACTCCTGGGATATCTAGAGAAAAAATATTTGGCGGTATATTACAGTATTATTAAGACCAGCTCTAATGCTTGTGATTGTAGCCACTCTTAGCGGAAATTCAATGTTCTTCATCGCAAAATATAAGCTCATAAATGATCAGCGCAAATATTTAAAAACGCCGCTAACCTGGAAAACGGAATTTCAACCTGTTTATTAACACGCATAACTCGGTAAAAAAGTTTCATATTCATATCTGTTTTGAGCCAGGAAGACAAACCTGTCACCCTTCGCATTCAAACAACAGCAGGAAATAAACGTGCAGACTCACTGCAGTGTCCTTCTCACAGCATCTGCAACGTTACATTAAAAATAACGCCCTTTATCTTGTGTCATTGCACAAAAAGCGCACGGCAGCCTGCGCTATTTTCATTAAACTCGGCACGATACAGGCCAATAGCGTTAACTAATTGAAAAAATGATCCTTAAATCTAAATCAACAATAAACAATAACATAAACAATCTTATTTTCATGCTGCTGGCCGTTGGCCTGGATATGCTAATATCCATGTTTTAATTGTCACGGGAAGAAGTGTGATTCCGTAGCCATTATCGATAATCTCGGATTTCGCCAGCTGAATGCCTTCTGGCGAGTCACTGGAATAATTAAAGGCTGGTCAGGGCTGAAAATAAATAGCGCGACATGACTCATGAAGCAAGCTGGAATGAAAGTATGGAATAGCTGGACATTAAGATTTATCTTGAGCTATAAAGCCAAATCTGTCAGTCTTCGCATACCAATAACAACATAACGATAAAAGTATCATCGTAAATCCGTGTCAGAAAAATACAGTTATCAACATGGCGCTCAGGAAAAGCTGGGCATACTCCTGGTTAATCTTGGTTCACCCGATGCGCCCACACCTTCGGCAGTTCGACGATACCTGGCGCAGTTTCTATCCGATCCCCGTGTCATAGAAGCCAACCGTTTAATCTGGTGGCTTGTCCTGCATGGCGTAATATTACGCATCCGCCCGCAACGTGCCGCAAAGGCATACAGTAAAGTCTGGACCGATAGCGGCTCGCCATTAATTCATTTCACCCGGTTACAAACACGGGCGATACAAAAAAACCTGGAAGATCGTTTCCGCGGTTCTGTGATTGCCGATATGGCAATGACCTACGGCAACCCTTCCATTAAAAACGGACTAGAAGGCCTGCGCAAAGCCGGTGCGCGACGTCTGCTGATTTTGCCATTATATCCCCAGTATTCCGCCACCACTACCGCTGCTGTTTTTGACCAGGTCACCGATGTGCTTAAAGGCTGGCGCTGGCTGCCCGACTTACGCATGATCAATCAGTACCACGACCACCCAAAATATATCGAAGCTCTGGCCAATAGCATAAAAAAACAGTGGCGAGACAATAAACGTGGTGACTTACTGCTGTTTTCATTTCACGGCATTCCACAACGATATGTTGATAGTGGTGACCCATATTTTTGCCATTGTCATAAAACCGCACGGCTGGTTGCGGAAAACCTGGAATTAAAAGCCGACGAATGGAAACTTGTATTTCAGTCACGTTTTGGCCGTGAACCCTGGTTAGAGCCCTATTGCAGTGTCACATTGCAGGAATTACCCGCAACAGGTGTGAAAAGTGTCGATGTCATCTGTCCCGGATTTTCAGCAGACTGCCTGGAAACACTGGAAGAAATAAAAATGGAAAATAAAGACCTGTTTATCGAAGCAGGTGGCGAACATTTTAATTACATAAGCTGCTTAAACGACAATAGCGACCATATTGACGCATTGTGCGAAGTGCTCACCGCCCACATGTTCGGCTGGCCGGAAACGATGCCGAACTGGGATGCTGGCAAACTGGCGGTAGAAGCAAATGCATCCAGGCAACGTGCTCTTGAAATGGGCGCGAAGAAATGACAGCGAGTGTAACTATCATCCCGAACAAGCCGTTTTTTGGCGATGAGGGATCTTTACCTGATTGCTAATGAATAATGAAAAGCGACAAACCGTTAGTTGGGGTTAGTCAGTGTTTGCTGGGTGATGCTGTACGTTATGATGGCAAATCAAAAACTAATAAAATCGTTCTTCACCAACTCAACCAGCTGTTTCAATTTTTGCCAGTCTGCCCCGAAGTAGAAGCAGGGCTTTCCATTCCACGCCCGCCAGTGCAACTTACCGGCAGCATTAAGAATCCGAGAATCACCGGACGTGAGGACCATTCAATTGATATCACAAACATTATGCAGAGATACTGCGAGACAAAACCTGCTGAACTAAAAATTCTATCAGGCTTTATTTGCAAAAGTCGTTCGCCCAGTTGCGGTCTAAACAGCACGCCGGTTTATATCGACGGGCACTGTGTTACTGAAACCGGCCGCGGCATATTTGCAAAAAAATTATGCGAAACCTGCCCCGATCTGGCCGTTATTGAAGACACAGAACTGAAAGAAAAAAACCAGCTGGAGCATTTTATACAGGCAGTGTTAAAACATCACGCAAGCTTATAGAATTAGCCAGCACATCGTGATGAAGAACAGGGAAATCGCTGATTAAATTGATAACGGCAAGAAAAAATGCCGCTTTCTTCTGGTTACACATGCCAGTTTATTTCTGCCTGCCCCTGCTCCGCCAGAAAGTGATTAATCTTCGAGAATGGCCGACTTCCCAGGAAACCACGATACGCAGATAGCGGGGACGGATGGGGCGATCGAATCACCAGGTGGCGAGAAGCATCAATCATGGCACCTTTTTTCTGTGCATAGGCGCCCCAAAGTACAAAAACAACAGGATGCTCAAGCGCGTTCACTACAGAAACAACTTTATCGGTAAATCTTTCCCAGCCCTTGCCCTGGTGAGAGTTTGCTTTCCCCTGCTCAACGGTTAAAACACTATTAAGCAATAACACGCCCTGATTCGCCCAGTTCTGTAAATTTCCATTTTGATTTTTTATACCCAGATCTTCATTCAGTTCCTGGAAAATATTTATCAGTGATTTTGGAATCGGGCTCACCTCAGGCATAACCGAAAAACACAAACCGTGGGCATACCCCGGCGTCGGGTATGGATCCTGCCCCAGGATAACTACCTTGACCTGATCCAATGGTGTACTTTTAAGTGCATTAAACCACAGAGATGAGTGAGGCAAAATTTTCTTACCTTTGGCTTTCTCTTCAGACAAAAAAGCTTTAAGCGATTTCATGTAATCTTTATCGAATTCCGGCAGTAAAGATTCAGCCCAGCTTTTATCAAATGGTAGTTGATCTGTTGTTGTCACTTTATTTCACTGCTGTCTCGTTAACTTTGCTGAGTAGTTTACCGACCTTACACTAACGGGATGGGGCTATATTTATACTATCCGATACATGAATTGATAATTCTCATCAATAAGCGATAACCTGGTTTACCGGGCCGAACACCGTTTAACCTAAATAAATCAGTTGAATTAATAGCTCTGTCTATCAAGAAATGCTTGATCTATCCAGTAACGCCCTTATCCGATGCAGCAGCACTTGAGAACTATAAGGCTTGAGCAATCGCTGCTGATGCATTTTTTCATCAAACTCGCTGTTGTGGTGCATATCGGTAAACCCACTCGCCATCTGTATTTTTATATCTGGATAATTCTCACTCACCCTGGATGCCAGTTCATAACCATCCATGCCGGGCATGATTACATCACTGAACAACAAATCAACGGTCTCAGTTTCCAGTATTTCTAATGCTTTCTCAGCGCTGCTGGCACACAGCACTTTGTATCCATGCTTGACAAGAATATCATTGGCCAGGTTACATAGTGCCTCTTCATCGTCCACCACTAAAATGGTTTCATGTCCCGAGTAATCCCATGATGAGCAAAGCGTTTTCGGTTCGGGCTCAACCGAAGCCGAACTTATATAACGCGGCAGATAAATCACTATCTGCGTCCCCAGCCCAGGCTGTGAAGACACATGAATGGCTCCATCTGACTGTTGTACAAAACCATAAACCAGGCTCAAGCCCAGGCCAATACCACTGTCTCCTTTGGTGGTAAAAAATGGATCAAATACTTTACGTTGCGTAACTTCATCCATACCTGCGCCCGTATCAGAAAATGATACAACGGCATAATCACCCGGTTTTATATTTAACTGACCGGCACTTTCTGCATCCAGACTGACATTTTGTGTCTTGATGATTAACGTGCCAGTATCTGTAATAGCATGCATAGCATTAATACTGATATTAAGAATACTGTCTTGCAGTGCCGATTTATCCAGGCAGACAGGCCATAGATCAACTTCCAGCTCATAGTCTAATTCAATGCGTGCAGTCAGTTTTTTCTCCAACAGTTGCTGTTCATTTCTTAACAGTTGATTGATGTCTACTTCTTCAGTAGAGATACTTTCCTTTCTTGAAAAGGTGAGCAATTTTGTGATGAGTTTCTTTGCGCTGTCAGCAGCGTTATTAATTTGCTGCACATATTTGTTCAATTTGTGATCAACGGGTAAATTATTTTGCAAAATCTCTGTATAACCTGTGATCTCTCCTATCAGGTTATTAAAATCATGCGCAATGCCACCGGTAAGCTTGCCTATCGCATCCATCTTCTGAGTACGCATCAGTAAATCATTCATCTCCTTCTGCTCGGTAACGTCTTTATCGACACCCCGATAACCTGTTAGTTGACCATTGGCGTCAAAAACAGGCAAGCCATTTGTTCTCAAACAGACAAGTTTTCCGCTCTTATGAATATTCCAGTTATCCAGATTGGTAATCTTTCCCTGAGTCGATATAATATCTGTAAATATTGCAGAAACACGTTCACTTTCATTTGCCGACATTAAATCAAACGGTGTACGACCAATAATTTCATCCGGATAATAACCAATGATGTCAACAACGTTTTCACTGGCATAGGTATATTGACCCGTTGTATCCACCTCCCAAATCCAGTCACCACCACAAAAAGCAATATCCTGCAAACGTGTTTTACTTTCACTTAGTGTCTGGTTAATTGCCAGTTGCTTATTAAATAAAGCCATTAAACGTTTTCGATAAAGATATAAAAGAAAACCAATGAACGAAGCAGTAAGCAGAATCAATAAAATAAGCAGTAACTGAATTAAATTGAACTGTTCAAGATCATTTTTGCTCAACAGCTTCAATTCATCGATAACCATATCCATATTATTTAGAAGCACAAAAAATATAGCATCATATTCCTGATCAACATCACTACCAACTCCGGCATAATCAATTGAATTAATGCGTTGTACAGCTGTTTCTCGAAAAACAGCAAGCATGTCTTCTACTGCTCTAAGATCTCGCCGGATTTGAGGGAAATCAACATGGCCAACATTAATCCGCGGATCACTACTGCCTTCAATTATCTCATCAAGATAGTGACTGGCTTTATCATGGTGATACCAGACCTTTTCTATCGACTCAGTATGATCACCCGAGATAATCTCTTCGAACCATAGATGAGCCATTGCTATTTCCAGCTTAACTTCGATTGAAGTTGCTACTAGCCTCGAATATTGCGAGACCATACGATTAGTATACTGAATAGATATAACAGAGAGTAGAACAAGCAGTATGGTAATTCCAGCCACTGCAAACACCAACGATCGATTTGATAAGGTTTTTATTTGAAGCATCCCGATAAATTTCCTGCTATTTTATTTAACCTGAATTTTTGACCTTACTGTCAATTTATTTAACAATTTCAGATTCTTTTAAAAAACTAAAACTTTACAAGTTACTGATATAGTTAAACCCGTCAAGTTTGGCTTACATCTTGCAGATATGAATATACGATATTAATCAATTTCACCCAGTGTCAGAACTGTTGCAATTTAGTCGATGTCTATGAACAATATAAATGTGACAAAATACACCGTATAGTATTTGTGAATACAAATAAAGCAATAATTTATGCAGTTGTCGTAAACTTGATATGCTTATGCTTTTCAGGTCAGGTGATAGCGTATCAACGGTTTAATACCCCGCAACAGCAAAATGATTACGGTATTGATACCGCTTCACTGTCCCAGTTATACCAGCAGCCTTCTGATTACCTCTGGATAGAACAACAACAACTAAACCTTAAGGCATATGATGCACTGGAATTTATTGCCCATTCAGCTAATCATGGACTCAATCCTAACGATTACCATCAGGACTTATTACAGCATCTTGATCCCACAGAGAATAAATCTGAAGCTCACCTTTTCGACCTTATGCTTACCGATGGTCTATTAAAGCTGATACGTGATATTTCCATAGGACGGCTGGACCCGGTTATAGTTGATCCAAAATGGTATATTCCTCGTCGATATTTTAATGCTACTGAATTTCTGCAACAGGCATTATCAACGAATCACTTTAAAGCCCATCTTAACTCACTGATCCCAGCGTCTGATCAATACCGGCAGTTAACAGCTGCCGCAACACGTTATCGAGATATTGTTAACCGCGGTGGCTGGCCCACAATCCCTGAAACCCCCGAGTTACGAATAGGCCATTCAGATAAAAATATATCCCTCATTCGCGACAGACTGGCTGTTGAGGACAATAGCTATACACCTGACCCCGGGCAAGGTAATTATTACGATAAAGAACTGAAGCAGGCAGTACAACGATTCCAACGACGTCATAGTTTAAAAACTGACGGTATAATTGGCCCTGCCACAATTCGCGCGATGAATATCTCTGCCGTAGAGAGGCTGCAGCAAATCAAAATCAATCTGGAGCGTTTACGGTGGCTACCTGATGACCTCGGTGAGCGTTATATTATGGTGAATTTGGCCAACTATCGGCTAACGGCAATAGATAACAATCAAAAAAAATTAGATATGCGTGTCATCGTCGGTAAAACGAAACGTCCTACTCCAAGCTTTAGCAGCAAAATGACGCATGTTGTCCTCAACCCGCGATGGTATGTACCCAATAAACTGGCTCGCCTGGATTTATTAGCCAAACAGCAGTCCAATCCGAATTACTTTGAGCATTACAATTTCCGTGTTTTTGACAACAAAAATGGCTACCGCACCGAGGTCGATCCTGACTCCATTGACTGGCAGGCAATGTCTAAGCAACATTTCCCCTATTTACTGGTGCAAGATCCCGGTATAAATAATGCCCTGGGCCGGCTTAAATTTATCTTGCCAAATCCATGGAAAATCTATTTACATGACACACCATCAAAAAGCCTGTTTAATCAAACACAGAGAAATTTCAGCGCGGGCTGTATTCGGGTAGAAGACCCGTTGGCACTGGCAATATTTAGTATGACTAAAAATAACACTCGTCAATCACTACTGGATATTATCAATAGCGATATCAACCATAGCGCTGAACTTGAACAACCATTATCGGTTTATGCAATCTATGCTACTGTCTGGCTCGATGAAAATGAGCTTATTTTTTCGCCAGACAGCTATCAACGTGATCAAAAAATGGCAAAATACCTCTAAATAACCGGAAAAACAAATAAAATTCTACTATAATCCCGCTATTACAGATTAATAAGACATATGTCTAAGAGTATTTAATGCCATTTAACTTTTTTCGACCGCAACACAACACACAACATAACACCAGCCATAACCGCCGCCGCTTCTTACAGTTAGGCCTCGGTGCTACCACTGCGTTAGCTTTACCCAATGCTTTCGCCGGCCTGTCATCCCCTGCTATTGCGCAACCCGCAACGGCTGAAGCAGAGCGTAAACTATCGCTGTTAAACTTACATACAGGAGAGCATTTACACGCAACCTATTGGGCAGAAGGTCAGTATCAGAGCAGTGAATTAAAAGCGATTAACCATGTTTTACGTGATCATCGCACTGGTGATACATACCATATGGATAACGATTTACTCAACCTGCTGCATGTTCTCCATCAAAAAATGGACAGCAAGCAGGAATTCCAGGTGATATCGGGCTACCGCTCACCAAAAACCAATGCGGCATTGAGTCAGAAAAGTAACGGCGTTGCCAAGAAGAGCCTGCATATGCAAGGCAAAGCCATTGATATTCGGCTTCCCGGCTGCCAATTATCAGACCTGCGAAAAGCCGCTATAAGCTGCCAGACCGGTGGTGTCGGTTATTACCCGAAATCAAACTTTATTCATCTTGATACCGGTAGCGTGCGCCGCTGGGGGTAGCCGCCAGGGCTCCTCCGCCAAACAACCCGAGCCAGAAAACAATGTTATCCAGGACGTTTACACTGCAACAGGCACATGCAGAATATTATTTAAACTTTTAGAATAGTTGCCCAGCCGCCTTCGTTATCAGAGCGCGTTTCCTGGTCAGGCCAATGCTAACGCGTAAGACAATCGTGGCCGAGAATCTGCCCAGCAAAGCCTGTCAACTGCTCTCGTTACCCTTGTTGTTAAAATTGTCTATTAACCCGGATATTTCATAGGAACGCTGCAAATTTCACCTAACACAATGATAATTATAAGAAATAGCAGTATATTAGAAAAGTACACTATGTCCCCGACAACGCTATGCAGTTTTTGGAAAAATATCAGCGGCCATTTTGTACGATTCACCTGTAACCATAGCTACGGCTATGCTTTTCGGCGTATCGTACAAACTGACTCACTGATATTTCTCCAAAATTCTGCATTCCTATGAAATATCCGGGTTAAATTACTTGCAACATCGCTCACCTGCTATTTCTTCTTCTAATTCGATAATCGGTATGTGTTTATCATCAGCAATGGAGTAATCAAGCTCACCAAATGAGTTTAAATTCTCTATAATTCGCACACCTTTTTTAACAGTAGAGCAACTCTACTGAGGTTTTATCATGATATTTTCGTCTTTAGATCTCGCTCCCGAAATACAGCAAGCGCTGGACATCTGTGGCTACAGCCAAATGACAGCAATTCAACAACAGGCAATCATCCCGGCACGGCGTGGTAAAGACATTCTGGCCAACGCCCAGACAGGCACCGGAAAGACCGCTGCCTTTTCGCTACCGGTTCTTCAACAGATGTTTGATCGCCCACAACCGACATTAGCCGGCAGCCCGCGCGCACTCATTCTCACGCCAACCCGTGAACTGGCACTGCAGCTGGAAGAAACCATCAAGCGCTATGCGCAGTTTTTGCCACTCACGGTCACCGCCCTGTTCGGCGGGGTTAAAACAAGCGCCCAGCAGAAAAAACTCAAAGCCGGTATCGATATAGTCATTGCTACCCCTGGTCGCCTGCTGGAACATATGGAGCAAGGCAACGTTAAACTTAGCAGCGTTGAGTTTGTGGTGCTTGATGAAGCCGACCGGATGCTGGATATGGGCTTTATCGACGATGTACAGGCAGTACTGGAAAAAACCCCGAAAAAACGTCAAACCCTGCTGTTCTCGGCCACTATATCGCAACCGGTGAAAGAACTTGCTAACAAATTATTGACTAACCATCAGCTGGTTAGCGTCGCTAAACAAAATGCCATCGCCGACACCATAGAGCATGTAGTCTATCCCGTTGCAGAACACCAAAAAGCAGAACTGTTTGTCGAACTGATTGAACAGCACAACTGGTTCAAGGTACTGGTATTTACCAGTACTCGGGCACAGGCGGATGCTCTCATGGTTAAACTAAAACAGGCTCGCATTAAAGCTGCCATCTGTCATGGTGAAAAAAGCCAGGGATCACGTCGCCGAGCCATCGCTGACTTCAAAGCCGATAAAATACAGGTGCTGATTGCAACAGAGGTAGCCGCCCGTGGCCTGGACATTCAGGGCCTGGAACATGTCGTCAACTTCAATCTACCCTATCTGGCAGAAGACTACGTACACCGCATTGGTCGTGCCGGTCGCGCCGGGAACAAAGGCCAGGCAATTTCATTTATTAGTCGCGAAGAAGAACGCACCTTGAATAACATCGAACGACTCATCGGGGAACGCATTAAACGCATCAAAGTGCCAGGTTACGCAGTTGGAAGTCGAGAAACGATATTGAATAACCTGGCAGAAAATGCCCGCCCGGCAAAGTCCAACAAAGCCAGTCAGAGCAGGATTGTCCGTAACAAGGCTAACACTGCTAAAGTTGCCAGTAAGAAAAAAAAGCGAAATAAAAAAAGGAAAAGATGAATTCAAAACCAGTCTAGCCTGCACTGCTGTCCCATAATAATATCTAGAGACATGGATCGGAGGTACCTTGCTGAGACCGTCAGCCGCAGGGATGCGGATGTCGAGCCCCCATGGACGGGTTCACGGCGTGTCTCAGCAAGGTACGCTCCGGTTCATGTCGGTGGTAAACAGTAGTTTCAGGTATATACACTGGCACCGAGGCATGACTTTTGTGTTGCCACCAAAGACACGCCGTAGACCCATCCATGGGGGCTCGAACCCCGCATCCATGCGGGATACGGTCTTTGGTGGCAACACAAAAGTCATGCCTCTCATATTTATGGGACAGCAGTGGTCTACGCTTTGCCTTTTACTTGCCGCTATGAAATTATTTTATTAACAGGATGTAAGCTGCAAAACCAGACCAGGATATTATCAAGAGCAGCCAGGGCAGATAGCTACTTTTAACTGCTGCAGGTTCAAGGCTACTGTCAGTCGACGATTTATTTGAAACGCGACTAACAGCCGCTTTTTTTAGTTTCTTATCCAGCTCTCGAAGCTTTACATTTTGTTGCTTTTTATATTGATTTATACCTTTTTGTATACCCTGGGCAATCAATTTTGTTTGCTCTTTAGTCTGCCCCGGGCGTTGAGTGCCACGCGCAATCTTTATGGCATCATCTTTAATTTTATCTGGCACTCTATTTTTTTTGGAATAGTTAGACATGGGCTAGGTAATTAACAAACAGGATTTTTATTTAAGGTTACTGCTATTAATACTATCATAGGAAATATTCAGAGTATCCCCATAGACTCTGTAAAAAAAAGATAAATTAACACGGTAAAACCACAGCAATCCATGGGGAAAATCATAATTGCGTATATGATTGATGTTGCTGCAAGTTAAATTCTAAAACAGGCCAGCCATTTTATCTGATGAACCGGAAAATTATTCATATCGATATGGATGCATTTTTTGCAGCAGTTGAACAACGAGACTTCCCTGAACTTAAAGGAAAGCCCGTTGTTGTAGGTGGCAAACCGGGCAGTCGAGGCGTTGTTGCCGCCAGTAGTTATGAAGCCAGGAAGTTTGGCATCTATTCCGCAATGCCTTCATCCCGAGCATATAAACTTTGCCCCCACGCCGTATTTGTCCGGCCACGATTTTCTGCATACAAACAGGTGTCTGCAGAAATTCATAAAATATTTAAAGAATATACTGACATCATAGAACCGTTATCATTAGACGAGGCTTATCTTGATGTGTCGCAAGTACACTTATGTAAAAGTTCGGCAAGCCTGATGGCGGAAGAAATAAGAGAGAAAATATTTAACAAGATCAATTTAACAGCCTCAGCAGGCATTTCTTATAATAAATTTTTGGCAAAATTAGGTTCAGACCAAAACAAACCCAACGGCCAGTTTATAATCAAACCTGGAGAAGCCGAACATTATTTACGTGACTTGCCAATTGGACGATTCTATGGCGTAGGCAAAGTAACCGAGGCCAAAATGAAATCCTTTGGTATCAATACTGGTGGTGATTTAAAAGACAGAAGTCTGCTAGAACTACAGGAACTACTGGGTAATTCTGCAGAATATTATTATGATATTGCACGAGGCATCGATTTTCGGCCGGTATCTAATCAGCGAGTGCGAAAATCACTGGGATCAGAAACAACATTTCAACATGATATTTCTGATGCCAATGAAATGTTACAACAATTATTTAATCTTCTTGATGAAATACTCGAAAGTTTGTTACAACGAGAACTATTAGCTTATACCATTACACTTAAAATAAAATATTCTGATTTTACTCAGGTAACCAGAAGCTATACCAGCGACACGATAATCTCTGTACGTAAAAAAGCTATTGTAGTAATACCTGCTCTTTTAGCTAAAACAGAAGTAAAAACCAAAAGTGTTCGCCTACTGGGTATTTCTTTTTCCAATTTACTTAAACAAGAAGACCTTACCGGTAGTCAGTTGCAATTGTTCTAACTCGAATATTAAAATGTTTAAAGGCGTAATTCATTTCGCACATTTTTTAATTGATTGATTTTTTATATAGTAGATACGATGCATCGTTGAATATTCTTGTCTTTTAAAAAGTGAAGCCAGTACGCAGATTACTCCAGCATTGAATACGACTGTATTCATAGGCCTCATGATAATCAGAGGTACCCTGGTTAAGCTGCATCGTCACCACTGATTACAACGCCTGAAAAGTCATCGCTGTCATGTTTCCGGTCATCGACAAGAAGGTCGGTTTGTAATGTTGATTCATCAATGTTAGCACCAAGGTATTTTGCGATAGTTCGCAAATCTATCTCTGCATTTTCCAGGCAAGATGTGCCACCGGGCGACGGTGTCATGTTGAAGATGCTGCCATTACCAGTATCGATTTTAGCTTCACCCATGAGTAAGGCGCAGTTATCTTTATCAATAAGCTGTGGGCGTATGCCACCAACTTTATTGGCGAATTTTAAATCGCCCAGTTTCAGTGAAGGGATAATTTTTCGCACATCTTTTAAGAATAACCATTTGCGAATAAATGGAATCTCAAACAGTATGTTTTTAAACATGTAGTTACGGATATCTCTAACACGAAGCAGATCCCATAAAACTTTTGCCACCCGTCGGTCAAAACGAAACACCTGTAGAAAATCCGGCAGCGTTTTAAAGTTGTATCGCTCAAGAATGGGCAGAACCAGTGCGGTTGGACCAAAACGGGTTTCACCAGGTACCAGCACATCCGGGTCGCCATGGATAGCGGCAAATGGTAAGGCATCGTTTTGCACGGTATACACCTTGCCGTTTAATACATGAGGGGTAAAGTAATAACTGCCTGCAATTGGCAATACCGAATAGTTGAGGCCGTAGCCCATGTCATGCGCCAGTTTAAGACTATGTCCACCTGCGCAGGCAACCAGTGCACGCCCTCGATAACAGGTGCCCTGAGTTTCGACTATAAAACCATCGTTTTCGATTCTAATGCGGTCGACATATTCATTGTAATGAATATCAACGATTTTCTCCGGGTGTATATTTGCTTCTATCTGCGCCTGTCGAACAAATGAGCGTGAAAGTGCTTCAAAATTGACGGCAGTATATTCATCGGTTGAGCCCAGGGCAATGATTTCATCGTCTCGAAACTTATCCCCGTTCATTGATACATTAGGTTCAATTCGAGCAATAGCTTTTTTATCCAGTAATTTTAAATCGGGATAAAATGAACTAAAAACTTCATAACGTTTTTTGAGTAAAGTACATTCTGCTTCACCGACACCGAGTACCATTTTTGGATATTTAAAAATAATATGATGGGCGTCCGGTTGTGCAACCGCATAGTTGCGCAACATCCTGGCAGCACGTTGAACTTTTAATGCTTTATCCAGCGTGTAATTCGTTTCGATGTCGCCACAGTGAAGGGTCTGGCTGTTGTTACTTGACAGCGAGTTAACCCGGGCAGGCGCAGCGTATTTTTCAATGACGCCGATGTGTTTGATGTCGGAGTATTTGGTGCTGAGATAAAGTAATGCGCTACCGGATACACCGGCGCCCACAATTAACAGGTCATACTGGTTACTCGACATGAGGCTCTCTAAATTTTGATTAGGCTAAATATTGAGTAGAAGTCAAATTTGAGTTTATTCTAACCTATCTTGCCATTAAATTATCCTGGCCTGTATAGCTATGCTAACAGGCCAGAAAGAATGTAGCATTGCCCCGAATTTGCGACCGTAATACTTTAGCGAAGACTGATAATCACCAAAAATATTGCGACTTAGTTTTCCCTGCCGGCCTGATCACCACCCATAACTCTTAATAACATTCATATAGTTACTGTGCTCAAGCGCAGCAGGATTAATCGCGCATGACCGGCTAACGCTGCCTTTCATTTGTTGCACCGATTCATATTCATGCTCTTCCAGCCAATGTTCTAAACCTTGTTTAAGTAGCGTAATATGTTGCGGTCCATTTTGTAACAGCACACTACATAGATGTGTCACATCCGCACCAACAAGTAAAGCTTTAACAATATCTTCAATTTGATGAAAGCCACCGGTTGCCGCAATTGATAAATCCACCCGGCCGCGAATCAAGGCAATCCAGCGAATCCTTAACAAGGACTCCATTGAGCTGGAAAGTTCGAGATGGGGTTTTATCTGCAGTGTTTCCAGGTCGATGTCCGGTTGATAAAAGCGGTTGAACAGTGATACGCCCTGCGCACCTGCCTGTTGCAACCTGGACACCATGTTGGCAACAGAAGAGAACTGTGAAGAAAGTTTCATGGTGACCGGTATACTTATGTGTTCACGCAAATCTGCAAGCAATTGCAGATAACGACTTTCAACTTGTTCGCCGCTAGTGTTTGGGTCAGCGGCAATGTAATACACATTTAGCTCCAATGCGTCTGCGCCGGCCTGTTGTAATTCTTTACCGGTATCTATCCAGCCATTGCTTGAGATGCCATTCAAACTGGCGATAACAGGGATATCCAGCGATGTTTTAAATTGCTGTATGGAGCCAAGGTAACTATCAAGTTCACTGTCGTAATCTTCCGGTACCGGTTGATAGGATTGTGCTTCAAAATGCCCCAGTGCCTGCGAATGCACATAGCGCTCAAGCTCTTTTTGCTCACGCTCAATAGCTTCCTCAAACAATGAAGGCAACACCAGGGCGGAAGCACCAGCATCTTCCAGTTGCTTTGCCGAATCGAGTTTACCGGTTAATGGTGATGAAGAAGGAACCAGTGGATTCGCCAGTTTGAGTCCCAGGTATTCAGTACTCAAATCAATCATGATGTCTGCTCCTTTGCACTTGATGTTGTTGTCGGCGCTTCTGTTTTTTCGGCTGCTTTTAGTTTTCTATGCGGCGGTTCAAGGTCACCTTCTTCCCATTCCAGGCTCGCCAGCTGTTCATAATAATGATAACGATGCAGCACTTCCTGCTGTGACTGTTCGAGGAATTTCTCTGCATCCTGTGGGTGTGTTCGCCATAACATGTTGAAACGAATTTCTGTTTCGATGAAATCGCGGTATGGAATGGAAGGTGCTTTTGAATCCAGGTGCAATGGATTCTTACCCGCAGCGGCCTGCTGTGGATTGTAACGGAACAATGGCCAGTGCCCGCTATTTACAGCGAGCTGCTGATGCAGGTGATTGTTTTTCAGGTCGAAGCCATGTGCGATACACGGTGAATAGGCAATGATGATTGATGGCCCAGGGTAAGCCTCGGCTTCATGAAAGGCGTGCATGGTCTGGATATCTTTGGCGCCGTATGCAACGCGTGCAATGTAGACGTTTTCATAATCCATTGCCAGCAGGGCAAGGTCTTTTTTCGCTGTGGCTTTACCACCGGCAGAGAATTTGGCTACCGCACCGCGTGGTGTCGCTTTTGATGTTTGCCCGCCGGTATTGGAATACACTTCGGTATCCAGCACCAGGATGTTCACGTCTTCGCCGGAGGCCAGAACATGATCGAGTCCGCCGTAACCAATATCGTATGCCCAGCCATCACCACCGATAATCCATACGCTCTTACGGCCCAGGTTTTCTGCCACGCTTTCAAGTTCGCGTGCTGCTGGCGAATCAATCTGTTTTAACTTGTCGCGTAATGTTTCTATGTGTGAACGCTGCTCGGCAATACCTGCCTCGGTTGATTCATCAGCTTCGAGTAATTGTGTAACCAGTTCTTCGCCAATATCGGTTTTTAACTGCTGCAATAATTCGCGGGCATATTCACTTTGTTTATCGATGGCCAGGCGCATACCCAGGCCGAACTCGGCATTATCTTCAAACAACGAATTCGACCAGGCGGGTCCTCTGCCTTCAGGGTTGGTTGCCCACGGTGTGGTTGGCAGGTTGCCGCCATAAATGGATGAACAGCCCGTGGCATTAGCCACCACCATGCGGTCACCGAACAACTGGCTGGCCAGTTTGATATAAGGCGTTTCACCGCAACCTTCACAGGCACCGGAAAATTCGAATAATGGCTGCAATATCATGGCACCTTTGATGGTACCTGTTTTAACAGCAGAGCGTTGGTACTCCGGCAGGTTCAGAAAATAGTCCCAGTTTTCTTTTTCCTGCTGGCGAAGTTCGGGGGTGTAAGGTTGCATGTTCAATGCTTTATGGCTGGCATTGCTTTTATCGCGTATCGGACAGATGTCAGCGCATAAACCACAACCGGTGCAGTCTTCCGGTGCCACCTGGTAACTCATGCGCAGGCCTGGCGGAAAATCTTTGCCTTTTATAACCATCGACTTAAAGGTTTTCGAGGCGCCGCTTAACAGGCTTTCATCAAACACCTTGCTGCGAATGACGCCGTGCGGACAGACTAGCGGGCACTTGCCGCATTGGGTACACAGGTTTTCATCCAGTACTGGAATTTCCAGTGCGATATTTCGTTTCTCATAAGCCGCTGTTCCCAGCGGATAGGTACCATCATCCGGAAACAGGCTCACCGGTATCTGGTCACCACGACCAGCAATAATCTCACCGGTGACTTTTCTGACAAACTCCGGTGCACTCGCTGGAATGTGATTAGACAGGTCAAAGCTGGCGTCGATTTGTTGCGGAATATTTAATTCGAATAAATTAGCCAGGGTTTCATCGATCGCTTTGAAGTTAAGCTCAACCAGGCGTTTGCCTTTCCTACCATAGGTTTTTTCCACTGCATCTTTAATGGCTTTAATCGCAACATCACCGGGCAGTACGCCTGAGATAGAAAAGAAACAGGTCTGCATAATGGTATTAATGCGTTTATCCATACCGGTAATAGCTGCAATGTTGTAGGCATCAATACAATAAACCCGGATCTGCTTGTCGATAATTTGCTGCTGCATGTTTTCTGGCAAACTTTGCCAGACATCTTCTGCTGCCAGCGGTGTGTTCAACAGGAATACCGCATTAGCTGCCGCTTTATCAAGCATGGGATAACGCTCCAGGAACACCGGCTGATGGCAGGCGACAAAATTTGCATCGCCATTTTCAATCAGGTAGCAGGAGAGTATGGGTTTATCACCGAAGCGCAAATGCGAGACGGTAACAGCACCCGATTTTTTCGAATCGTAAACAAAATAACCTTGTGCGTATTTATCCGTGGACTCACCAATAATTTTGATGCTGTTCTTGTTTGCACCGACCGTGCCATCACTGCCCAGCCCATAAAAAACGGCCTGAAAGCTGTTATTGTGTGCATCAGTGCGAAAGTTTTTGTCCCAGTCCAGGCTGCTGTGTGTAACGTCATCCACAATACCGATAGTGAAATGATTTTTCGGCTTTGCCCCGTCATCTTTTGGGCCCAGTTCATCAAATACAGCTTTAACCATCGCCGGGGTAAATTCTTTGCAGGACAAACCGTATCGTCCGCCGATAATTTTTATCTGCTTACGCTCCTCGCCGTCATGGTCATCATCGCTTTGTGCTAGCGCAGTGACAATATCCTTATAAAGCGGTTCGCCATCCGCGCCCGGTTCTTTAGTGCGGTCAAGCACGGCTATAAATTTTGTCGTTACTGGCAATGACTTGATTAGCGCGACAGCATCAAATGGCCGGTACAAACGTACTTTGATGAGGCCGGTTTTTTCACCCTGCGAATTTAGAAAACGAACGGTCTCCTCTGCGGTTTCTGCGCCGGAGCCCATCAGCACTATCACTTTTTCGGCATCATCAGCGCCAATATAATCAAACAAATGGTAAGTCCTGCCGGTAAGTGACGCGAACTGATCCATGACTTTCTGCACGATACCTGGCATGGCCTGGTAATAGCTATTAACACTTTCTCGTGCCTGAAAGAAAACATCGGGATTTTGTGAGGTACCGCGGATGACAGGATGCTCTGGCGATAATGCACGTGAACGGTGTGCCGTGATGCTTTCCTGGCTAATCATTTGTTTAATGATGCCGGTGTCGATGGCATGGATTTTCGCCACTTCATGAGAGGTACGAAAACCATCAAAAAAATGCACAATAGGAATACGTGACTGTAAGGTTGCCGCCTGAGCGATCAGGGCCATATCCAGAACTTCCTGTGGACAGCCGGAAGCGAGAAAGGCAAAACCGGTGGTGCGTGCTGCCATGACATCACTGTGATCACCAAAAATTGAAAGTGCCTGGGCAGCAATTGATCGTGCAGCAACATGGAATACCGTTGGCGACAGTTCGCCGGCGATCTTAAACATGTTAGGGATCATTAATAACAATCCCTGAGAGGCGGTAAAGGTTGTGGTTAGCGCACCCGTTTGCAACGCACCATGGATGGTACCGGCCGCGCCGCCTTCACTTTGCATCTCGATAATGCGTGGCACGGTACCCCATAGGTTGGGCTGCTTGCGCGATGACCATTCATCAGCCCATTCACCCATGGGTGATGCCGGTGTAATCGGATAAATCGCAATGACTTCATTGCTCAGATGTGCAATCTCGGCAGCGGCCTGGTTACCGTCAATGGTCAGGGTTTCGGTTTTATCCATTTGACTCTCCGGCTCAGTATAAATTTTTGCTGGTAAATATTGTACCTTATCACTAAGCGATGCAATATAAGGGTATTCATTATTTACCGGAGGTACGGGCAGATGTTTGCTGCTCGGCAATTGTCGAGCAGCTATTGCCGAAAAAATGTGTGCGGAGAAGATACCGGCAAGCTGACAAGCCTGAAGTAATTAGACCTGATCAGAGCTCTTCATGACCACTTTAGATTCTTTTAAGGCGTGGTTTTTACATCCATAAAAAGTGTTGCTTTAGCCGCCATAAAGGCTAAAGATCAGTGTTTTAATCTTAATATTCATCTGCTTGCGCAGGTTTAACGCTACGCACCAGATATAATTTACATTGTGTTTTTATTGTTTGACCGTTTCTGAATTCAGCATAGCGATCAGTTTATCTGCAGGCATGTAACCCGGGATCAACCTTCCTGATGAGGTAATCAGGGCAGGTGTACCAGTTACGCCAACTTTCTTCCCTAAAAGATACTGTGCTGTAACGGGATTTTTGCAGGTTCCGCTAGCAATGGTTTTACGATTTTTAGCATCTGTCAAAGCTTGCCTGTTATCATCAGCACACCACACGCTCACGGTTTTATTATATGATGCAGACCCGATACCTGCTCGTGGAAACATCAGATATTCTATGGTAATGCCTTTTTCATTCAGGGCCGATACTTCACGATGTAGTTTTACACAGTAGGGACAATCAATATCGGTGAATACCATAAGCACATGTTTTTCATCCTTTGCCTTAAAAACAATCGGTTGGTTATCCTGTTTGTATAAAATTTCTTTTCGTACACTACGCTTAGCGACTTCTGTCAAATTTTCGCGAGTCTCGGCATCGATCATATCGCCTTTAAGAAAATATTTTCCATCTGCTGAAAGATAGACCACCCTGGTACCTTGCCTTAGCTGGTACACATTGGCTATATGGCTTTCCGTGATTTCATCGGGCTCACCATTAAACACAGCCCTGTAACGGGCTTTTAGATTTTTCAGCATTTCATCCTTATTGGTCACAGCATCCATATTGTCAGCTGCAATGCTCGCACTAGCAAGTTCTATGGAACCGGTTTCTTTTTCCTGCTCAGCAAGTGCCAGGCCTGAAATAAGTACAGCAGAAAAAAATAGTGTAGCGATTGAAATGTTCTGTAATGTTTTATTCATTGATTTATTTACCTGGGTAAGATCCACTTTGAAAGTAACAATATTTTTGCACGAATGCAGAACTATCAAGGTTAATAGTTAGATATCTTGTGCAAGTCCAGCATAAAACGGTATAGCACTAAATTAAAACAACTATTATTAAGTCAGATCGATCTGCCTGGCAGCAAAGTGGTGGTGTTAACGAGAATTGAGCATAACCTGATAATACATTGTTGTACAAGCCTGGTTATACGCAAATTTAAAAAAAGGGAGGGGGTTATACCCCCTCCCTTTGCTATTTCCATTTAGCTAAGATTAACTGGCTATCCTGTCGCCATTAATCACGATCCCCTCTTCCACCACGATAACCACGATCACTGTCGGACTCGTCATCGTCATCGTCATCGTCATCGTCATCGTCATCGTCATCGTCATCGGACTCGTCATCGCGATCACCATCACCATCGTCTCCATCAGTAGGTGGTTCAGTAGGTGGTACAGGAGGTGACACAGCACATGCCGCATCTGCTGCATCGATCATGTCATTACAGTTGTTATCAACACCATCAGTACAACTTTCTTCTGCACCGGGATTGACTGCAGCATTGTTGTCATCACAATCTACCGCACCACAGACACCGCCTTCAGTATTAAATCCATCGCCGTCCATATCGGTACAGGCTATCGGGCAGTTAATCGCAGTTGGGTCAGCCGTATCAATCAGGCCATTACAGTTGTTATCGATACCGTCTCCACAATCTTCCTGTGCTTCTGGGTTGATCAATGGATCACTGTCGTTACAATCAGCAAGACCACAGTTACCTTCAAGATCATAACCGTCACCATCATTGTCAGTACAGGTTGGTTCAGGTGGTATTACGACCGGGTCAGGACAAAAGTACTCAATAATATCTGCCGTGCTTCCACTAGCAGCCGTTTTACCAGCACCACTACCGCCATCGCCATTATCATGGCATGCGAAGCAGCTTCCTGTGTCAACGATCATTTCGTTACCGGCGTCAGCACAGATACTTTCGACATCGTCTCCTATCGATCCAAATGCAAATGCAGTATTTGCACTGACTGCCGCTGCAATGAAGACGACAAAGTTTAACCCTCGTCGAAGGTTGAGTTTGCAATTAAACATATAATTACCTCTATTTTTTATTAATTTTTAGTATTTGTATGTTTTAGGAACATTTCATTTTGATAGGCATTTAGGAACATTTAATTTCAACATTCCATTGTTGTTCGCCTGTTGAGAATATTGGTTTGTAATAAATACAAGACCAACAACCCGATCATAAATTAAAGATCAGAAGGGAAAAGCTCCATGTTTAGCGTGATTGTAAACTTTTGTAAACACGGGAGTTGGCGCGATTGTACAAACTTAGTGTTGAGATTACAACAGTATTTTTTGTTGAATACATGCCTAAATGGATAAACAGTTTTAAATCAAAGAAAACCAACATAACCGGTTAAACTGCCAGACTAATTAACTAATTATAAAAAACACTTTGTAATAAATAACTTAGCGCTACAATTATCGACATTGGGGCGAGCGAAAAATATCGCCCGCTTAAAGTCAAATAAAATAACAGCAGAAAAATTATTGACAAATATCATGGCAACAATCTCATAAAACACGATAATGGTTTGCAATTAATTCTTTAAGTAAAAAAACGCATGCAACTTATACAAGGTCTTTAGTTATGAAAAAAATATTATCTTTGGCATTACTCACCTTTCTCTGCTTTGGCATTAACTCCACCGGATTGGCTGCCGAAGCCGGGAAAAAACTTTTTGTTAATTTAATCTCAGATGATCTGGATCGTGCTGCCATGGCAGTTAGTATTAGCAATAAAGTATTGAGTACTGGAGATATTCCAGTAACGATATTTTTAAGCGCACAGGGCGTTAGATGGGTAGATAAAACTATCCCGCAGAACAGATATGTTAATGGCAAAACCATGCCCCAAATGTTACAGGCTTTTATGAAATCCGGCGGCCAGGTCATTCTCTGTAAAATGTGCATGGAAAATGTTGGCGGAATAAAACGTGAGGAAGTCATTGATGGAGTTAAATTTAATGGCACACTGTCAGCATTATTTGCCGATAACACCACCGTGTTAACCTATTGAATTTTTCGACTGATCTTATCGACCAATCTTATCGACTGGCCCAGGGATGGCTTCGGGCATAAAAAAATAACTTAACTCAAGTTATTATTCCCTGCCAGTGATCACAGCAAAGCAGAAAACCTGTTACCTGTCTGGCAATGCGTGACTAAACAAAAGAACAATAAATAAAAGCAGTGGACAAACTGTTGAGTTAATTGCTTTTGACAGAAAACCACAACGTCAAAACATATCAATGAAAAAAATAGTTAGCCGATTCTTCTTTTAGTCATATTAATCGTTGCACCGTGCTTAGCCGTTGCACATCAGGGTTGGCTAAATAACTCACCTGGAAAGCCTGTTTGCGCCCACCGATTGGTGGCATAGTGAAAGACAAACATGGCCAACCAGTTGTGGCAGAGGCCAGTGTTTGGCAAATAATCCTGGCAGTATTGTTTGCTCATCCCAGGTTGGCGGTTATTCTTTAATAGATGGGCGTGGACGTGTGCTTATTACCGGCGGCTGTGTACCGGCATCTGCTTCATTATGCCCATTTCCAAAAAATAATGTAATCGGTGACGAAATTATTAGCTTCGACGCCACATAATCAAAAAAGTAAAGACTTTTTTTAAAATGTTAACAGGGTTATTATTTCAATATAATAATATTTGATTTTGGTATAGTGATGAGTGATCAGACTCAATCATACCAAATACATTAATTCAAACAGCTGACTTTTATTGCAACACCTCAGCACCAGCAGGCGCACAGGCATATGAAACTGCAGTTTTTATTAATATTGACAGGCGGGCGGTACATTATGAAGAAATATTTCACAAAGAAAAATAAGGAAAATAACACCTCTGAGAAAGTGGCTGAAGAAATTATTACTGATGAGTCACTGCCTCAGCGCCGCATTCAGGATGGCATATCTATAAAAAAATCGACTCGAAAAATGAACCTGGACCGTAGATGTGAAAATAGTGAACGCCGGGGGAGTGGTGATCCCAATTACAAAGGGCCATCCCGCAGATATAACATTGATAGAAGGTTAAAAAACAAAGATCGCAGGAAGACTGACTGAATTATTGAAATTAACAGCAAATATATTCCTGATCACTTGTCTTTAGCCTGGTGACCAGCCTTTGTAATATACCCTCAGCAACTGTTTTACACCTGTCCAGGCCGAGGATAAACAGACCCATCACTCACCCACAATGTATATTGCGTCTGCCAGCTGAAAGTTCATAATCGCATATTTATCCACAGTTAATAAATTGATAACCATCATGAACAATACACCGCCCATTCACACGCCTGTAAGAAAAACCAAGATTGTCGCCACCATCGGACCGGCCTGTGAAACGCTGGAGATGCTCAAGTCCATGATCGAAGCAGGAATGAATGTCGCCCGACTCAACCTCTCACATGGTACGCATGATAAACACAGTAAACAGATTTTGACCCTGCGTGCTGCCGCCAGCGAGCTGGGACGAAACATAGCGATCATGATCGATACCCGGGGCATAGAGATTCGCACCGGCCTGCTGCAAGGTGACACTGCCACACTGGTGCCTGGTGAGCATTTCAGCCTGCACACAGAAAACAGGCCTGGCGATGTTACGGGTGTCTCTATTACCTACAAGAAACTCTTCGAGGAAGTACGGCGGGGAATTCCGATTCTGCTTGATGATGGTGCGATTGAGCTGGAAGTCGAAAAAGTAACCGATGGCGTGATCAACTGCCGTATCGTCCATGGCGGACTGCTGGGTAATTGCAAGAGCGTCAACCTGCCAGAAACTCAACTGGCAATGAGCGCCGTCAGTCCGGAAAACCGGGATGATGTCGTCAAGGAACTGAGCTTTGCCGCAGAAAACGACGTTGACTATATCGCCGCATCATTCGTTCAGAGTGCAGATGACATCTACAAGATGCGTGAGATCCTTATCGAAAAAGAAGCACTGATTCCCATTATTGCCAAAATCGAAAACAAGGCCGGTGTGGCGAACCTGGAAGAAATCGTCGAAGCGGCGGATGGCGTTATGGTGGCGCGCGGTGACCTGGGCGTGGAACTTCCACTGGCCGATGTGCCGACGACACAAAAGCTAATTATCCGCACCACGGTGAGCAACGGTAAACCGGTGATAACCGCCACCCAGATGCTGGCTTCGATGGAACACAACCCGAAACCGACCCGGGCTGAAGCTAGCGATGTCGCCAATGCGATTCTCGATGGCACTTCGGCAGTAATGCTCTCCGGTGAAACCGCTGTTGGAAAATACCCCCTGGAAGCAGTGACAACCCTGGCAACAATCGCGTTACGCGCCGAGGCATCATTACACGAATACGGTTATCTGCAAAAAATTAAACCCAGCCCGGCAAACGTGGTAACACAGGCGATCGGGCAGGCATCGGTCGGGATGTCGGCGACCCTGAAAGCGGCGGCCATCATCAGCCTGACGGAGTCCGGCTTCACCTCCCGCCTGATATCAAAGTACCGTCCCAACTGCCCGATACTGGCAATCACCTCTTCTAAAAGGGTGGTACGAAAACTATCAATGAACTGGGGCGTAATGCCGATACTTTACCAGGGCAAGCCAGAAGACGACAAGCGTATTGAGTTCGCTATAAGCGAGACCAGGAAGATGGTTAATGCAAACAGCGGTGACATCCTGATAATAACAGCCGGACATTTACAGCTTTCTGGAGGAACTGACCTGATTCGCATAATCACACTTTAAACGGATCAAGCTGGCCACCCCAATGCTCAGAGTTTCATGCATTTATAGCGATACCATGAAATATCCGGGATGACTATTTATGTTTAATTTCTCGATTATTATTTTTGTAACTGGCTGGGTTTTATGGTTTTTTATAGATAAACATCCCGCCTCACTCGGTGTTATTGTGCCTGCAGAATTAGATACCATGCTGGCTAATTTCCAACTGGCGTTTGACATGTTAACAGCAGGCTACCTGCGTGCATCATATGTTTTCATCTGGAAAGCGCATTACATCGTTCTTTCTATTATTGCAGCTCTGCTAATTTCGGCACTGCGTGAAGCCACTTCCAATATTCTGCGTCGCCGTCATCTTCGCCAGGTAATGTGGCCGAAAAAATTTTCTTCAGAGAAGCTTGAAAAGAAAGACTCTGATCAATCCGTTTAAACTCGAAATGATGAAATAAAGGGCAAAAAGCTGGGCTTGAGCCTGAAAAAAGCGCTAGCAGCTATTTGCCTGATTTGCGCTTCATTGCTTTCATTGTCACTCGATGGCAGGGTTTGCAGGGTAAAGACCTTTTGTCCCTGTTACACTGCCACTGCAATTCGACAGGTAATTGACACCCCTGGATCTGCCCCATGGAATCATCGCCTTATTCCAGTATCAGCTAGCCTTACTCTTTATAAGCTTAAATTAAATCCTCTAGATACATTCTGCATCCCTGTAATTTAACCGAGCCCATTTGTTTTGAATATGATACATCTACACCATACAACGTTACCGTTACTTAACCTGGATATTTCTCCAAAATTCAGCGTTGCTATGAAATATCCGGGTTAAGTTCAACACCGGGGCTGCAAGCAACTTTAGCTAGACAATGACGCGCTCATGTTTAATAAAAAGGGAGCGTAGTCACTGATCTAAGGGTCAGCCATTAGCATCGGCGAAAATGACATAAAAACCTGAATCCTTGTTTAAGGGTGTTTTAACAATTGTTAACAGTTCAGTTATATATATATAAATATTATTGCCGTAATATTTATCTAAATCTCAAAATATACACAAGGGCAGTAATTCATTTCACAATTGAAAACGGTCTTCATTTACTGCTCACAATAAACATCACAGCAAGGTGTAAAAGATATAGAAGAAACAATCTTCTAGCTAAAACAGGATAAACAGATGAATAATAAAATTACGAGTGATTTTGAAACACAGCTGGAAAACGAAACCAAAAAATTACTATTAGTGGTATTTTATTTATCCCTGTTCGTTATCATATTATTTTGTTTCGGAAAATAAAGGACTGGCCTCTAACCAGGAATAAATATCAGGGTTAGAATATGAGCGATATTAGGAGAATATTTAAGTATTTTCTCAGTGTTCACTCAATCAGAAAAGAATAACGCCGGACTTAAGCTTTAAATGCCGGCTAAAAGCCATAGATATCTTCAACGTACTGTGTGAATCGACTGACCCAACATATCCGGGGTTACCAGCACAATGCCTTTTTCTGTTACGCGGAAGCCACGTTTGCGGTCATCTTCGTGATTCTCGCCGATCACCATGTTTTCCGGTATCACACAGCCTCGGTCGATGATGGCTCGCAGGATGCGGGCATGGCGCCCGATGCTGACACCAGGTAGTACTACACTTTGCTCGACATAGGCATAGGAATGCACCTTTACATTAGAAAACAGCAGTGCCCGGTCAAGTTTTGCACCCGAAATCACGCAGCCGCCAGACACCATTGAGTCCACTGCCATGCCGCGTCGGTCATCGTTGTTAAACACGAACTTGGCTGGCGCCAGCTGCGGCTGGTCGGTCAGGATCGGCCATTCGCTATCATACAGGTCCAGCTCCGGTTCGATATCCAGCAGTTCGATATTGGCCTGCCAGTAGGCGTCGAGCGTACCAACATCGCGCCAGTAGGCGCGATTGCCCGTTTCCGGGTCACGGTATGGGTAGGCAAATACCCTGTGCTTGCGGATGGCTTCAGGGATGATGTTTTTTGCAAAATCGTGGTCGGATTTTTCATTGTCCGCATCGTTAATCAGCTGTTCATAGAGAAGCCCGGTAGCAAATACGTAGTTGCCCATCGAAGCCAGGCACATACCCGGCTGACCGGGTATCTCGCTTGGTATTGCCGGTTTTTCCTCAAATGCAATCACCCGACCGCTGCTATCCACCTGCAGTACGCCATAGGTCCCGGCGGCTTCTTCAACCGGAATTTCGACACAGGATATGGTCAGGTCTGCTTCCACATCCACATGTAAAGCAAGCATGGGACCGTAGTCCATTTTGTATATGTGGTCTCCTGAGAGGATTAGTACATACTCGGGCTTAAGATCGCGAATGATATCGATGTTCTGGTAGACAGCGTCCGCAGTGCCGCGGTACCAGCCGGCGTCGATACGCTGTGATGCCGGCAGCACATCAACGAATTCACCGAGCGCACGTTTAAAACCACACCAGCCGTCACGCAGGTGCCTGACCAGAGAATGCGCCTTGTATTGAGTGAGCACGCCGACACGGCGAATGCCAGAGTTAATTGCATTCGACAGTGCAAAATCGACAATGTGGAACTTGCCACCAAAGTGGACTGCAGGTTTGGCACGCCAGACCGTAAGTTCGTGCAGACGTGAACCACGACCACCTGCCAGCACAAGCGCCACCGTTTTTCGGGTCAACAGGCTGACATATCGCTGCTGATGAGCACTGTCAGCAGTATTCAATTTAACAGGGGTGTCAGCACGCCCGGTTTCATCATGAGAAGTCATTTTGATGAAGATTCCCAGCCATCGTTGGCTTATTCAGGATTTGTGAAATAACACTATAATAGTATAGCTAAACCATTTTTATACAGTGTCCGTAATTTAATTTGTTTACCGCTTTGTCATTTAGCAATCAATTATAGACAGCAATTGACTGACTAGTTCCTATTAGTCTCTTTTGCATTAAAAAATCAACTGTCGAGCACCTCTATCATTACTTTTTCATATTGGCAAAAGCAGCTGCCATAGCCGTAACCGGTTGCTCAGCTTTCAACTTATTATGACCCTGGCTTTTGTTGTGATATCTGTTCTGCTGCTGGTTTTTAGCGTTGCTCGATTTGTGCTGTTCAGCGTTGCTTGCCTCTTTATTCACTTTTTGTTCCACTTCATCATCCAGTCGCATGGTTAAAGCAATACGATTTCGTGCCACATCCACCTGCATCACTTTTACTTTTACTACCTCACCGGTTTTAACCACTTCACGTGGATCTTTGATGAATTTATTAGTGATTGCAGAAATATGCACCAGGCCATCCTGGTGCACACCAATATCAACAAATACACCAAAGTTGGTGACATTGGTAATGACGCCTTGAAGAATCATCTCGGGCTTTAAATCCTTGATGGTTTCTACGCCTTCTTTGAATACAGCGGTATTGAATTCAGGGCGTGGATCACGACCCGGTTTGTCCAGCTCGCCAATAATGTCACGTACAGTAAATTCACCGAAGTTGGCATCGGTATAATCACTGGCGGCTAATGTTTTAAGAAATTTGCTGTCGCCAATAATATCGCTAATGTTTTTATTATGTTGCTTAATAATGTTTTCAACCACCGGGTAAGCTTCTGGATGTACTGCAGACGCATCCAATGGATTATCACCATTTTGAATACGCAAAAAACCGGCAGCCTGTTCGAATGCTTTAGCACCTAATCGCGGTACCTTAAGCAATTGCTGCCGACTTTTAAAAGCACCATGCTGCTCCCGGTAGGCGACAATATTATTTGCCATGGTATCGCTAAGGCCGGAAACTTTGGTGAGCAGCGGAGCTGAAGCAGTATTAATTTCTACACCGACCGCGTTCACGCAATCTTCAATAATGGCATCCAGTTTTCGCGCCAGGGCATATTGATTAACATCATGCTGATACTGACCAACACCGATGGCTTTCGGTTCAATTTTCACCAGCTCGGCTAGTGGATCCTGCAATCTACGCGCAATAGAAACAGCACCACGTATGGATACATCCAGATCAGGAAATTCTTTTGCCGCCAGTTCCGAGGCAGAATAAACCGATGCACCAGCTTCACTGACTACAATGCTGGTTAAACGTAATTTAGCATGACGCTTTATCAGTTCTTTGGCCAGCTTATCGGTTTCACGCGATGCCGTACCGTTACCAATACTGATTAGATCAACCTTATGGCGCTCACACAGTTTGGCCAAAATCTCGATCGATTGATCCCATTGCCGCTTCGGTACATGCGGGTAAATTGTTGCGTGCTCCAGATGCTTACCGGTTTCGTCTAATACCACCACTTTCACACCGGTACGCAGCCCCGGATCCAGACCCATGATGGCACGTGTACCGGCAGGCGCAGCGAGTAACAAATCACGCAGATTATCACCGAAGACACGAATCGCCACTTGCTCTGCGCTGTCACGTAACTTTGTATAGAGTTCGGTTTCAAGTTGCATCGAAACTTTTACTCGCCAGCCCCAGCGTGCACTTTCCAGTAGCCAGTTATCCGCGGCCCGGCCCTGTGCAGTCAGATTAAAATGATTGGCCACCATCGAATCACAAATGCCCATATCAGTAAATTTTTCCTGATCATCCTGGCCTCTAATAAAGAGTTTTAAACGTAATACCGTCTCGCCACGACCACGAAACAAAGCCAGTACCCGGTGTGAAGGAATCTTTTTTAATTGTTCCGAGTAATCAAAATAATCTTTAAATTTACTGCCCTTATTTTCCTGTCCAGCAACCACGGTTGAAACCAGTTGCGCATTACTCCAGACATAGTCGCGCAATTTTCCGACCAGGTCAGCCTGTTCAGCAACACGTTCCAGAAAAATATTACGCGCACCTTCTAACACGGCACTTTCGTCAGCAAAACCGGCTTCTTCATTTAAATAATCTTTAGCTGAAACGTCGGGAGATAACGATGGATTTTCAAGTAAGGCATCGAGCAAAGGTTCAATCCCTGCTTCACGGGCAATTTGTGCTTTGCTGCGCCGCTTGGGTTTATAAGGTGTATACAGATCTTCCAGTCGCGTTTTTGTATCCGCCTGCATCAGTGACAGCTTTAACTCGTCGCTGAGTTTGCCCTGTTCTTCAATCGATTTAATAATCGTAGTTCGGCGATCTTCCATATCACGTAAATAAAGCAGTCGCTCTTCCAGGTTACGTAGCTGCGTATCATCAAGCCCCATCGTCACCTCTTTACGATAACGAGCAATAAATGGAACCGTGGCGCCCTCATCTAGCAGGGTAATGGCGGCATTAACCTGGGTAATTGTGGCGTTAATGTCTTCTGCAATGCGACCGGTAATACGTTGTGCGATATTCATAAATACGATGCAACTTCAGGTTTAAGAGTTAAGGGGATTGACAATGAAAAAAGCTGTAAATACACAGCTCACAGTTGGAAAACAGTAAGTGTAACCAAAAGTAGAAACCGTGCACAGTCTTGCATATGCAGCTAACTCATGCTATCGAAATGAATGTTTTTTACATTACCTTGAACATTAAAGATTGCTATAAAAAAATGGCACTCATTTGTCAGCACACCCTGTTATACGAAATTATTAAGCAATCCAGATAGCAGCGGCTATCAACCTCAGTCTTCTGGCATAACAAAAAGAATCCCGCTGCACATGCCCGCTGCAAGGCTGTTAAGGTACTTTGCAAAGACTGTGCTCGAAAACCTGCCTGGCGCCTGACATCATTTGGCCCAAAAAAGGAGACGGGATGAAAGACTTAAAAATGTCCTCGCAGAATCATTCCAGCTCTATATTTCCGCTAACCGTTACACTTACCGTTTGTTCCCCAGCAGAAATAGCCGGTGCACTTTCCTCTGCATCCATAACCATGGCTCTCATCTGGTATTGTGGACGAACACCCCTTATGCCGGAGGTGGATATATTGATATCAACTATCTTATAATTTTTACGGCCCAGTTTTTTAACTACCTGCTGTGCGCGATTTTCAAATGCCTGCAATGCTTCATCGATGAGCTTTTCATCCTGCTGGTTTTTGCTGTCGGGTGAAACCGAGAACTGCATAGATTGTAAAGCCAGCTCACTCTGCAGCTTACCCAGTACATCACTCATTAATGTCATATCCTGACTTTCCAGGCGTAAACTCTGGCGCACTCGCCAGCCTTTTATTTTATTGTTGCTGTAAATCGGGTTGCTTGAATAAGCATTAGTCTGGTGTTTTATTTCAGGGTGCGTTTTCACCAGGTCAAGTCCCCGGCGAATTCGCTGGTTAACGAGGCTTGACAGCTCAGCGGCCTGACTTCCCTCTTCTTCAGCATACACGGTTGCTACCATAGTATCGTTTTCGAGCTGTGCACTTGCGCTGACACTTAAGTGGATACGGTCATAATGGGTTTCATTCTCATGCGCCAGGGCATTATTGAAAAAAAGGCCTGAAAACAGAAATATTGCGGTAAGTGATTGGGGTAACTTGGTCATGTTTGGTCTCCCTGGAAAGCTGGATTTTAAAAAGCATAAAAATATCTGCTGCTTCAGACATACTATCAAATATAACGTTCAAGATTGTTCGTAAAAAGGCTTCTACCCCCACCGCTGACCAACAAATACTATCCCGAGACATGGACCAACAGCACCTTGCTGAGACCGTCAGCCGCATGGCAGGTTTTTGCTCCTGCAAAACCTGCACTTCCACCGTCCATGGTGGTCGGATGCGGATGCCTAGCCACCATGGAAGGGTTCACGGCGTGTCTCAGCAAGGTGCTGTTGGTCCATGTCGGTTGCAAACAATGGTTTTAGGCAGATACAATGGCACCGAGAAACGCAATCCATGCCTCTTGACCTGACTTGTGGAACTACAGAGCAAGTGAAGTCGCAGCTAGATTAATAATTACTCAATAGCGCATACCAGTTATCGACTATTTTTTTGTCATACCAAAAAGAAACGTCCGGTGGCTGCGGAGCAGCTACTAACCAGCTTGATAATTTTTCTGCCAGCTCATGACTATCACCGGCTTTATAGCGGTACTCATCCGCATATTGTTCACGATAGCACAAATCATCCGGCAGCAATGGCACCGCACCCGCACTGACTGCTTCCAGTACAGACAGGCCCTGGAACTCATGTATTGCCGTACTGACAATAATCGCAGATTGAGACAGGTATTTTTGATAATCATCTTTTGAAACTTTTTCATTAATAAGAATTTTATCACCCAGTTCCTGTTCGATCTCCAATAAGGCATCGGGCTTTATTATTGATCTAGGCCCCAATAAGCCAAGTTCAAAATCTGGATTAATTTTATTTAACTGTAATAATGCATCGCAAAAAACCTGTGGTGCCTTGTCATACTCCCAACGATGATTCCATAGAATCAATTTTTTATTTTTCACTTCCCTGTTTTTGACAGGACGAATCACCACTGGCAGGACATCACTTTTGTTTTTTAATGCCTCAACAACACTGTCGGGGACTTCATCGGGGAAAAGCTTTAACAGGTTTTCAACTCCCTTAAAAAATGAATCGCGATTATAGGCAGAATTAAAAAGCAGCGTATTTGCGGCAAGCGCACCATAGAGCTGTACCATTTTGGGTTCAATAGAATCAACCTGGTTCTTGCTCACCGGGTAAGCAAATTGATTTTCATGAAAGTAATAAATGCAAGCTATGTTTGCCAGTCGCGGATGCAGGCCTTTCAGCGTGGATAAATCCACCATCGAAGTGGCCACTATAAAATCGGGTGTTTGTTCAGGCAACTGGTGTAACCACGATAAAGGGTTACCACGAATACGCCAACGAAAATGCCGACCCGGCAATTCAAGTTTATGCCAGTTAAACTCTGTAAAGGTATTTACCAGCCAGTCTGCCCAGCAGGCATGACTATCAGAGCGATAGGCAGAAAGCAGCCAGATAGTTTTTTGCATTAATCCACTCCATATCCAGGATAAAACCGAAACAATTTTAAACCCTCAAATTTATCCCCCAGAAAATCAACAAAAGCACGCACCCTGGCGATGAGGTATTAGCAATACAGATAGACAGCATAGACACCTATTTCAGGCTGTTCATAATCCTGTAAAATTACTTCCAGTTTCCCCTTTGCGACTTCCTGCTCACAGCAAAATAAAGGTAAGTGTCCTGTGCCCACCCCGTTTTTCACCATCGCGGCACATAGCTGTCATTAATTATTTAGCCGTTCTGCGGGGTGAGAAATAATTCTCATTTATCATAACAGAAAGGGGAGAAAGATCGTTTTTAGCTTTTTTAAATGAACTATCCCCTTTACTTATTGTTAGCGGTACAATGATTGCTTACTGGAATGATTGCTTACTGGAGCTGTTAATAGATTATGAAAATGCAACTACAGCGCCTGCTCGATGAAATCGAAAGCGAATACAAATACACAAGTGGGATGACAGGCAAACATTCACTTGATCCCAAAGTGAAGACTGCTCTATCCAGGGTGCCGCGTGATAAATTCGTACCAAAGAGTCATATTGATAGCGCATTTTACAATGGTCCATTGCCTATCGGTCACGGGCAGACCATTTCACAACCTTATATTGTTGCGATAATGACCGACCTGCTTGAGCTTGAAGCTGATGATGTCGTCCTGGAAATCGGTACCGGCTCAGGTTACCAGGCTGCCATTCTTTCACAACTGTGCAGACAGGTTTACAGTATTGAATACATTCCTGCGCTTGCTGATATCGCCAGGGCGCGTTTCGAAAAACTTGGTTATGACAATATAAAGAGTAAAACTGGCAATGGTTTTGACGGCTGGCCAGATCATGCCCCTTATGATGGCATCATTGTTACCGCCGCAGCGACTCAAATACCCCCACCACTAATCGAGCAGTTGAAACCCGGTGGCCGTATGGTTATCCCTCTTGGACAAGCCTATTTCCATCAGGAGCTGACACTGGTCAGGAAAAATGAAAATGGTGAACTTGATATCAGAGATATATTGGGTGTTGCCTTTGTTCCGTTTCAGGGTGAACGGAATGAATGAGCTGGTCAACACGACAACTCACAGAAAAAACTTTAGAAAAAACAGCAGTGACAAGTAATAATTGATCTGGATTATGCAGCCCTGCCCACGCTACTTTCTAAAAAAATAGCTGTATATTGTATACTGAATTTATTTAAGGACTCATTTCGAACCGTTATTTGCAATTGGAAAATAAAATTATGGCATACAAATTAGACTGGGAACGTGACGGAGTATATTGGGAATATTATGGCAAGGTTTCCGGTAAAGAGATTGTTGAGGCAAGTACAACTATTTATGGTGATGAACGTTTTGACACCATAAAGTATAAATTAGTTAATTTTCTTAATGCAGAAAGCATCGAAATGAATGATGCTGAAGTGGCTTTAATCGCGCACCAGCACCGTGCCGCCGAAAGGTCCAATCCCAATATTAAAAGCGCCATTGTAATAAAGTCGAACAGAGATATAGCTGATAAGTTTGCCGCCTTTTTCACTGATTCATTCTGGGAAGTTCAGGTATTTGAAGATCTGGATGAGGCAAATAACTGGCTTGGCAGAGAAGCGCCCTTGTAATATAAACCTGGCAAATATAAAACGAGGGGTGCTTTACTGCACCCTGTGTTGTGAGCATAATATTTGCTGTGATTTGTTTAGAAGGGTATATAAAGACCGACAAAAGGCCCCCTGAATTTCACCTTGATGCTTGATTCTTCCTCTTCTACCAGATAACGGTAATCAAGCCACCGGTAACCGCCGATGATTTGCAGGTGTTTGAACAGTGCGAAATCAAGTCTCAGGTCCCCCTCAGTGATGCCTGTCAAATCTGGCCCGATACTCATGGCATAACTGCCGCCGCCATAAAATGAGGAAGTTATTGCATACGACATGCCCCATTGCATATAGAGCTCAGTGGTTCTATTACTGGTCCTGTAGCTAGTAGCTTGATGCAACAGTGTCACATCCATGATCGTCTGCGCCAGGCCAAGATATATGCTGGTGCGTAACTTTCGCTGCACCACCTCACCGCCATCAAACATGTTATCTGTGCCAAAACTGAGCGATCCATAGGTCAGATCTGTTGTTCCGCTAACATCAGTCGGCCCCCGAATTTGTACATCATCTATCAGGATCAGTTTCCCATCCGGCACAGCCTGGCTGTAATCACCGCCTACGCGTGAAGCCCGCAGTTTTATCCGAGCATCACCCTGCTTTGATACCGGAATGGATGTTTCGAATGTGGTGAATGTTGCGCTGTCTTTTGCATCGATACTAACTACATTAGTGGAGCATGCACTCATCAGCAAAACAAACATAAAATACGTCAGGTATGTAACAACATGGAAACCAGTTTTGCACATAGATAAACTCCGCTGTTTAGACTATTCTAATCACATACAGGAGTTAGCGACATTGACGGTAATCAACAGCAAAGCCATAAAGTGGACAGTAACGAATGGCACTAAGTTAAGTTATATTTGCATGAATCCGGGACAGCAGTTTATGTCGCCAGGTTGTTGAAAGGTCATGCTTAGCACTCTTAACTTAGTGCCATTCTGGACAGTAACTATAAAAAGGGGTTTTCACTCCGTCCCCACTTAATTCAGCCTTTAATTTAAATAACCATCCGGAGCCATGCTGGTCGCCAGCATGACATTGTTAATATCAACATGTTCCAGCCAGCTATCGACTGATCGGTGTTCAGGCTGCAACCAGAAGCTCTCAATAAACGCATAAATTCGATGGAAGTGGGAAAGCTTGCTCAAGGTGGCATTTAACTGATCTGCATTGGTGAAATTTTCGGCATGCTGTTCGATGATTTTTTGCATTCTGCCTATTGTATGCAAACCAATAGCCAGCCCCAGTTCTCGAAATGCCAGTCGATATTTTGCAGGCAGATTCAGCTGGTTATTACTGACAAAGGCCTGCAGACTGATCTCGACATCATGTAATAATGACTCAAGCCTGCTCGTTTCAGGCAGATGATGGACGTCTATTAACAGCACCAGCCTGTAAACATCGGTTAGTAAACCGCCTATAGCCAAAGGATCTTCTGTTGCCCAGCTTCCCCCGGCGCAGATGACTTGCATCTCGTCAATCTCTGTTTTAAGGCTGAGTCCTGCGGGTGTTTCGGGAAAGCCTTTTGCGGTCGCTGCAAGCTGCCAGTAGGTAATTAAACCATCCAGCGGATCATGCTGCCCCATTGAAGGAACTTGCGCGCGGGAAAGATCGATACTCATTTTCCAGTACATACGTTTAACACCACCACCTGCCGGTGTATAGGTAAAAGCCAGATGAGCCGCCCTGGCAAGCTCCAGCGCCCACTGGTTATAAATACTTTTACCGGTAACCTGGCTGACACGATTAAGGGCAAACATCCACTTCGTCAGGTAATGAAAATATTGACCGTCACGGTCCCATTCCAGCTGGTCATCATAAATCTCACTGGCCTGTCGCTCATTCAACTGCTTACCAATTCTTAAACCTGCGATGGTGGGATGAAGGCGCGCCTGTTCTTCGTCCAGCCCACTAAGCCAGCCGCTATGTTTGCTATCCTGGTGAAACTTGCCCAGTGTGTGATGAACCTGATCAACCAGTTTCAGTGCCAGTTGCAAATCTTCCACATTACCCGTCTGACGATAAAGCTCCAGATAGTTACATACGGCAAAAGCGTCAGTCCACAGATAACGACGTGGCTCAGGCAAAGCACAGGTCAAGCCCGTGGCCTCTGCAAAATCACTCATAATAGAACGCATGGTGGTAGTCGGTTGCATAATGATTAACCTTAGCGCCAAAAAGCACCCGTGAAAAGAGTGCAACAGCTTGAAGCCGACTATTACTGTGCAATGTCCGGGTTAATTTATCTGCCAACGAAAGATATAACAGTGTAATGTGTTTGCCTAAATTACAATATCACGTAACCAACATGCCTGGTTTCTAATATGCACGTTCTACTCATAAATCTCAGCCTGCAAATACCTTATGCGCATTCGCTAAAGGACAAACGAAGTCAGATAAAAAGTTTAAAAGATCGACTAAGCAGCAGATTCAATGCCTCAGTAGCTGAAATAGATGCGCTAGATAACTGGAAACAGGCAGTAATAGGCGTGTGTATGATCAGTAATGATAAATCCTATCTGAATAAACAATACAGCCAGGTAGAAGCGCTGGTTCTTGAATACACAGAATTGCAGTTAATAAACATGACTCGGGAATGGCTGTAATTCGCAATGTGCATTTTTCGCCTTAGCTACGTGCCATTCGGGCCCAGCCATCTTTTACCGGTTTTTTGTCATTTCCTCTATTTAAAATACCTGGTAAACGAAGCCACATCCTCTCGTGAGGTACGATAACTATTAACCAGCGCAGCTTTATCTTCATAACCTAATGCCATGCCACATAGCAAAACGGTTTCTTCTGGATACCCTAATTCCGCTTTTATTATTTCAGGGTAATCGGCAATTGAGGCTTGAGGACAGGTTGCTAAACCCTGGTCAACGGCAACCAGCATCACGGATTGCAAAAACATACCGTAGTCGATATACGAACCTGTCTGCATTACCTCATCCATAAAAAACAAAAGCAAAACAGGTGCATCGAAGGCACGATAATTAGCGGCCCATTGATTTATCTGGCGTTCTTTATCTTCTCGCGTTATGCCCAGTGTTTTATACATAAGCAAACCACATTCCTTGCGGCGTGAAGCATACGGCTGTTGCCATTCATCTGGATAATAAGTGTAATCGGCTTTGCCTTTATCCCCTGCACGAAAAGCGCCTTCTATCTTTGTCTGGAGCCTGATTTTAGCCTCGCCTGTAACAACCGCCACCTGCCAGGGCTGTGTATTTGTGCCGGATGGCGCATGGCGTGCCGCATTGAGAATAGTGTTAATTGTCTCCTGCTCAACTTCTTTACCAAGAAATGCACGTGTTGATTTTCGTTGTTCTAATGCTTTGATGACATTCATATTGTTATCTCTTAGGATACCACTTCATTGAAAAAAATAGAGATTTAAGCCAAATCCATCTCTACTCCTAATGTTTCACGGTTATAACTACGTTTCCCGTTTTTTGCCCTTTTTCAACATACTTATAGGCATCGACAATTTTCTCGAGCGGATATTGTCTATCTATTACTGCTTTGAATCTACCTGGCTTTATAAGCTTTTTGATTAGAAGCAAACTTGCTTTGATATCTACGGGCATTGGAGATACAGTTTTTTTGTTTCCGATTATTGGCTTTAGCAGCGGCGTTATAAATGGCAAGAAGATATTTTGAGACATATATCCCAGATCTGACGAAATATAAACGCCTCCAGGTTTTAATAATTTCCAACATTTAAAAAATGAACTTTTTCCGACAGTGTCAAAAACATAATCATATTTTTCATCCTGTCTGGTAAAATCTTCTTTTGTATAGTCGATTACTTTATTCGCACCTAGTGATTTTACTAACTCAATATTTTTCATCGCACACACCGCAGTCACATTAACCTCAAAATATTTTAGAAGCTGAACTGCCGCCGAACCGATTGCGCCTGTCGCACCATTAACGAGAACATCCTGTCCTTTTTCAAGGTTTATCTTGTTGATAAAATTATACGCATAATGCGCACCTTCAGAACTGGCTGCTGCCTGCTCGTACCTTATATTTTCAGGCATTGATACTGCCTTATTTTCCTGTATCGTCAGGTATTGGGCCTGAGATCCTGCACCATCATCAAATCCAAAAACTTTTTCTCCTACTTTTAGAGACGATACACCTTCACCAACCGCTTCAATTTCTCCGGCAAACTCTGTTCCGGGTACTTTCTTCTTTGGTCTGAACAGTCCCGTAGCAATTCTCATAAAAAATGGTTTTGCTCTAAGTGTTGCGCAGTCCGTTCGATTTACTGTACTTGCATGTACTTTTACCAGTATCTCGTTGTCCTTAGGCGTTGGTTTTTCTATTTCTTTGAGCTGAAGAACATCGGGAGATCCGTACCTTGAGTATACAACTGCCTTCATAAGTTTTCACTCCATGGTGATAACGACTTTTCCTTTAACGTTTCCTTCTCCGAAATACCGCATCGCTTCAGCGGTCTCACTTAACGGGTAACACTTATCAATAACAGGTGCGACTGTACCGGATTCAAAAAGCGTTTTCATATAATCCAGATCACCCGCGTTTGGTTTATGTAACAGCAGGCCCATTTTTTTACTGCTGAACATGGACATCCATAACCCGAGTAACAGAACCCAGTTCGCTAGAGACGAAGCACCACCGACCATGACATAAATACCCTTAGGACTTAATGCGCGCTTGTAATCAAAAATTGAATGGAATCCCATGACATCAAGAATCAGGTCATAGTTTTGCCCATTTTTAGTGAAGTCTTCCCGGGTGTAATCAATGACCTGGTCTGCACCTAACGAACGTACAAAATCCATTTTCTTTATGCTGTCCACACCAGTGACTTCAGCCCCTAATGATTTGGCCATCGGCACCGCAAACGACCCCACGCCACCACCGGCACCATTGATCAACACTTTTTTAGCAGGAGTAATTTGGCTGGTAGTAATTTCTCCGGTCTGAAGGTGTCCTTGACGAAGACCCTGCAGGGCGAGGACTGCCGCCTGGGGTACGGCCGCGACTTCTTCGAAAGTCATGCTGGTCGGTTTTAACGCTAAGGCATTTTCATTTGCACAGACATACTCGGCAAAACCGCCCCAGCCACATCTGGATATATCACCGAACACCTCATCACCCGGCTTAAACAGTGTTACGTTATTACCAACCGCCTCAATACTCCCCGCTATATCACAGCCGAGTATTTTTATTCTGCCGGGTTTTACTAGTCCGGACATCAGGCGGTTCACAAAAGGCACACCTCTCAGTAGGTCCCAGTCCCATGAGTTTATGGATGCCGCATGTACTTTTATCAAGACTTCATTGTCCTTAGGGGTGGGTGTTTCTACATCTTTAAGCTGAAGAACATCCGGTGATCCATATCTTGTGTATACAATTGCTTTCATACTTTTAGCCAGGAAACGCTTTGTGTTGTTATTCACCATACAGTAATGTGGGCACCAGTTTTGGAGACTGATGGGTATCCGCAATAAATAATAAAAGTATTAAAGGGCACACCATTGAGTAATGTTTATTACTCTGAAGCATGCGCCATTAACAGCAATAAGCTTTAAGTCGTTCACCTTCGCTGTCGGTATCATCGCCCGTAAATGAACAACCCTGTGTCTGGCAATATGCCCCTTCACTCAAAGAGTTTAATACCAGTGCAGCTATATCATAGTGGTGGATCAACGGCCAGACCCTGGGCTGGCCCCTGTGGATGACGGGGGTTTCGGCTCAAGTAAGTGCCATTCGGGTCTTCCCTATTCATTAAAGTCACTCTCCTGGCAAGGTAAAGTGTATTTTGACTATATCCCCGAAGCACAAACATGCTGGCTGGAATAATCCTTATCCTGATTCATAAACGGCACATCCTGCATCATGCCCTGCATCATTCCTTTCATCATCTCGCCACATCTCTTCGCTTCCCTGACCGCTGAGCTATTAACGATTTCTTTTATGTATAGCATCGCTCTTTCCTGCGCTGCATCACGCTTCCCGCTGGCACACAAGGATTTTATTTCAGCTTCAAATTTTTCTGCTTTTTTCTCAAGCACTTCTAATTCAGACTGATCAATTTTCTCCATACAGGCCTGCGCTTCCTGCATCTTCTGCATCATCTTTTGCATATCTCCCTCGCTCATACCCATAGGGTTTTGCGCAAAGGATATTATCGGCGTCAAGCACAGTAGAGTAATCGCTAGTTTTTTCATGTGGCACTCCTTCTTATGAATACTGACTTTTAATTGAAGATATTATTTACACTCGTTCATTATTAAGTGCAAGTTCACCTGTATCATGTTCTAACCACTTTACCTGATTACCATCATTGCGACAAAATTATCTGGAACGGTTTTGAACACACAAAGTGTGGCCAGAAAGGTGTAAGGCAAGGAGGCCTGGAGTACCCTTAACGTGGCAATCTTTTCTTGTAGGGCACCATCTAAACTGGATTGTTTTGCCTACCTGGATGCAGGTTAGGGGCATGAACAGGATGCGGAAGCTTCGTTCCTCGCAATGACAGGGTTATAATGACACTATTAAAGTTTCAATATAAGGTGAACGGTGGATATAGGTATTCTAGGCATAGGCCTGATGGGACACGCGTTCGTAGAGCGTTTTCTGTCACAGGATTTTACGGTCAGGGTTTTTAACCGCAGCCAGAACAATATAAAAGACCTGGCCGAAAACGACGTTATAGTGTGCCCCACAGCGGATGAACTGATCTGTTTATCCAGCACCATTATCCTGATGGTGAGTGATGCAGATGCTATTAACAACCTTCTGCGGTTTCATAAGCACGGGGATAATCAAAGTGATAAACAAAAAGACCTGCAGGGTAAAACCATCTTACAGATGGCGACTATTTCCCCAGGGCAATCAAAAGAAATAGGCGAAGTCATATCATCACGCGGCGGCCGCTACCTGGAAGCCCCCGTACTCGGCAGCATACCCGAGGCGAAAACTGGAACACTAATCATTATGGCAGGTGGATCAAAAGACGTATTCGAGGATGCTCTACCTGCACTACAGGTATTAGGCAGTTCACCGCGATACATAGGTGAAACCGGTTCAGCGGCTGCGCTCAAGCTGGCGATGAACCAGTTGATTGCGGCACTAACCGCCGGTTTTTCTCTGAGCCTGGGCTATGCACTCAAAAATGGTGTCGACACGGATGTGTTCATGGATACCGTGCGTGAAAGTGCACTGTATGCAAAAACCTACGACAAGAAGTTGCAAAAATATCTGGACCGAGACTTTGGTATGGCCAACTTCTCAACACGACACCTGCTAAAAGATATCCGGCTGTTTATCGATGACGCCAAAGCGGCTGGTCTAAACACCGATGCACTGGAAGGCATTGAAAGAATAACAAACCTGGCGGTTGCAAACGGCATGGACCTTATGGACTACTCATCGATTTACCAGGTGATCTGCCCAGACAGGTAATCCTATTTACTTGATGAGTTAGACATTTTGTTATCAACTAAAAAACTATACAATACTGAATTGTTGACTGTTCTTTAAAGATTAAACATTTCGGGGTGTAGCGCAGCCTGGTAGCGCGCTTCGTTCGGGACGAAGAGGTCGGAGGTTCAATTCCTCTCACCCCGACCATCCATTAAAGGGTCCTGACCGGGAACATAGGTAACAGTTTATGCCGAGGACATAGGTAACAGGATTTTTCATCATATTTATGGCCCGTGATTTATATCTTCCGGCAGCAACGAAGGACCTTCTTTATACATATAATCAATAAATGTTCTGGCGACGATGGATAGCCGTTTGCCATGTAGGATGGCCGACATACCATTGCCAGGAAATCGGAAAACTTTCGACATCAAGTATCGTGAGCTCAGTCACATCACCACCGGTGAGCGTATGCAGGGAGATTACCGCGATACCCAGGCCGCCCATTATTCCTTGCTTGATCGATTCATTACTGCCGAGCTCCATTCGGATGTTGAGACGTAAGCCCCTTTTCGGAAAACAGCTTTTCGACGGCGATACGGGTACCTGATCCACGTTCACGAATAATGAACGGTTGTTTTGCTATTTCTTCAAGCGGGATAGAATCCCGCCCGGCAAGTGGATGATTGACAGGGGCGACCACTACCATCGGGTTTTCCAGGTAAGGCTGAAATTCGAGTTCGCTGGACTCCGGAGGTTTGCCGACCAGGTAGAGATCATCCATGTTGCGGCTCATCCTGCTGAGGACATGCTCGCGGTTGCCGACTTCGAGCGAGACATTGATACCCGGGTAATCCCGGGTGAATTTACCGATAAGGCGTGGTGCAAAGTAGTTGGCCGTGGTCACTACTGCTATGCGCAACTGCCCGGTGCGCAGGCCTTTCTGGTCATCTATCTGCATTTCAAAACGCCACAGCGTAGCAAAGATATCCTGCGCCGTCTGGTATAGAGCAGCACCTGCATCAGTCAGCGAGATTTTTTTACCAACCTGTTCGGTCAGTGGCAGCCCGATGTCGGTTTCCAGTTTTTTTATCTGCATGGAAACCGTCGGCTGTGACAGGAAGAGTTCTTCTGCCGCGCGGGTGTAGCTTAGTAGACGGGCAACAGCTTCGAATACCTGGAGCTGGCGCAGACTGATACGTCTGGCGAGTTGTCCTACCTGTACTTTTATCATAGATAATATTCTATGATAATTATAACAAATATCAATTATTATTCATCTTACTTATCACTATACTTAAATCCTGAGTAAATCACTCAGGTATTAAGCGTACTCCGGATTAGCTTTAAACCGGTTGAAAAATCAGAGGCATTACCTTGATTAACCAGCGAGGAGGAAAAGATGATTACTAATTATTCAACTATCACCCGCGATAGCAAGATGTCTTCAAACGCCTATGCCAGCCTGCAAAACCAGGGCAAGGCAAAGGAATATGCATTATACAGGCACATCCGCGCCCGCTTTTTACAACAGTCTGCCCTCTACCTGGGGGCAAATCTTAACGACAGCGAAGTTCTGTCACTGTGTTTTCGTGACTCTACACCTGATACGTCGCAGACAATCAGATAAATACGTTATTATTTTATATTCACCGGTGCTGTGCTGGTGGCGCTTTGCTGCAGCACTCATTTTTTAACTGGATCGAAGAGGGGATATTGTTATGCCAGACAGATGGTTACAAGTTAAAGGAGATCCCTCGGTAAGAAATTTCCTGTTCGAACAAAGCCGCATAGAAAGCCTGTTCGACACCGAACTGGATCGCATACATGATATCGTTTTTATGCTATTAACATCAAAGGGCGCATTCCACGTCAAGGTGCATTATTCCTCCAGCCAGTTGACCTGCTGGTTTGCGGATGATGCTTTCCGTTACCGCGTTTTCGTGCTGGATGAAGTACTGAGTCCGGGATTTCTCGACCAGTTTCGTGACTGCAGGATAGACCATCTGCAGCCGGTGATAGATACGGAAAATATAATCGACATTCTGAAAGAGTTTAAACGACTGCGTTCCACAGACCAGACGATATATATGCGTAATGGCTCGATCAACCGGGTGAATGGACTGATAGGCATGAACTTCTCCTGTGATGGCGCGCATTATATCGACCATAAAACTTTTTTCGAGAAACTCGATACCTTTGCAACCAATGATTTCGAAGAACCAATAGCAGCGACTGCATGAGGAGGAAGATATTATGTTATTTAAAATGATAGACAATCTGAGCAACCGGGCTTTTACAAAAGTGAAATGGCTGTTGACTGCACTTTCGGGTGTACTGACGACCAGCCTGATTATTGTGCTGGAGAGCTGAAACTAAATTTTAATCTAGAACGATCATTCAGTCTTAAAGGTGTCGGGATCTTTATCCTGACCTCTTTTTTTATTTATTTGATAACCGTGGTTTGTCACCTTTTACTCTGCTTAAGAATAAGTAAAAAACAGAATACCAGGCGAGCTGTTTTTGCGGTGACGTTAAATTCACGGTAACAGGAAACCCGGAAGCTATGGCCGATTGCCACTGTGAATCATGCAGAAAATGGTCAGCAGGACCGATAAGTGCATTTACATTATGGCAACCGGCAACTTTAAAAATTACCCGGGGTTTAGATAACATTGCAGGGTTTAATAAAAATCCGATTAGTGGTGGTAACACAGTTGTGAGTAATCGCGTCTGGTGTAAAACCTGCAGTGGCTATTTATACACAGATCACCCAACCATGGGGCTTATTGATGTGCCAGCGGTTATCATAAAGGATCTTGCATTTACTCCCGCATTCCATGTTCACTACCAGGAAACAGTGCAGCCAATGAAAGACGGATTGCCAAAATTTAAAGATTTACCGAAAGAAGCCGGAGGCTCTGGTGCCGAATTATACGAATAGTTACTAAAATATCAAGAGTGTAAGCAGAAACAATAGAACAAAGAACAATAAGGGGACCAATAATCATATGAGGCACATCCCGGCTTAAGGTGGTATTCCCCTTGCAGCTAGACATGGTTTTCCGGCATGACATAATTCTTTGTCATTATTTGTTACGTCGAGCCTATTGGATTAGAGGTGGATACGCCAATGTGGCAATAATCCTCATTTGTCGCTGTCCTCTTTTTGCTATTGTAGCTATATAGCCCTGAAAATATTATATTAACTCGTTAAACTAAAAAATAATTAATCTAAAATATTAAAACTAAAATGCCTGGCATCTGGAAACTGATCATAGTCGTAATCGGCGCTTATGCTGCGATCAGCTTCTATATTTATTATATACAAGCAGGCCTGATTTATTATCCAGATATGCCGGGGCGGAACCTTGTCGCAACGCCAGAAAGCATTGGTTTAAATTTTCAAAATGTGGAAATCATTACCGAAGATAATGTCAGTTTACACGGCTGGTTCATTGCAAATAATAATGCAAAAAAAACGGTTCTTTTTTTTCATGGTAATGCTGGCAATATATCCCACCGTTTAGAATCAATTGAAATATTTCATCGCCTCGAACTCAATGTTTTTATTATTGATTACCGGGGTTATGGCCAAAGCAAAGGAAAAACGACAGAACAAGGAACTTACCGGGATGCTGAAGCAGCCTTAAATTATCTGAACACGCAAGGCATTAACAACCAACAGATTATCATCTTCGGTCGATCACTGGGCGCGTCCATTGCCAGTTGGCTCGCCAGCAAGCACACACCGGCTGCATTAATTATAGAGTCCGGTTTTACTTCTATAGCTTCCATGGGACAACGATTTTATCCTTTTTTACCCATCCGCTGGCTCACTCACTTTAAATACGACACAAAAAAATATGTAAAGAATATTTCCTGCCCTGTTATGATTGCGCATAGCAGGGATGATGAGATTATCCCCTACGTCGAAGGTCGTGAAATTTTTCAAGCCACCCCTGAACCAAAACATTTTTTAGAAATGCGTGGTGGTCATAATGATGGATTTATTGTCAGTGGATCAACCTATGTTGAGGGACTCAGATCATTTATTTACGGGACGCTTAAATAAAATAAAGTTAAATGTCTCCCCCTTCATTCTTCAATCAAGCTTGATACCTTATTTAATTTTTTGATTTAATAACCCGCATAACAGCTAATAAATCAGGAGAAAAATATGAGTGATGATTTAATGATACTACCCGCAAGTGAGCCTGCGAATATACGCCTGGTACGAATACCCGATGATTTTGAGCAACACGAAGTCTACCGTTACGTTACCGGTTTAATTTCAAAAGTGGAAGAAGATCCGGAGTATAGCTGGGATGATATTTTAGAGTTACTGCAAGACAGGGGTTTCGAATTAGTTGATTTTATACTCGGTCCCTCAATTGATTAGCTCACTTCAATACTCACTTTTATTTTTACCGGCACGTACTACTCATTTGACATCAGTGGCTGTCGAATTATTTAACACATAGCGCCCGAATTATCCAAACGGCTGTATGATGAGTGTTAAGCCAATACAGTCACCTTCAACTTTCTGTAAAGAAATCCAGAAATGTGTATCGAAACTTTTACACTATTGAACCTGCACAATCCTTCACTTTCTTGTAACATATTGTTAATTAAATTATTTATATTTCGGGCATGATTATTGCTTATTCTTTTTTGTATAGTTTTATACTTGAAGGTCGGTTTACAAAAAGTTATATCGGACCTTCGTTCACAGCAACAGAAATATGCTGGGTAAGGCAGTGCGTTTGGATATTAAAAAAAGTAACTCAATTTTTCTAAAATGGATAATCAATAACAGACAGCACAATAGTGACCTTACCGTATCCGCTATATTTCATGTTCGTGTGGATCTGGTGCGCTTTCTGCGCATCCACTAAAAAATTTTTGAACTAGAAATAAATCTTTAAACTAGAAATAAAATGGAAGACAACATAATGAACTTAACTAAACACAAACTTCACACCTTTTCCGCCGCGCTAGCCCTCGGCGCCCTAAGTTTCGGCTTCACGCCCGCAGCCATGGCCATCTCTAGCTACGACGCCTCAGCCTCGCTCTCGCTTACGCTCACTGACGTGACTGACGCAGCTGGCGCTCAGGTGACTACAGGCTGGTCTGTCGACGCCTTTGGTTCTGGACTTGTTGAATTTTTCGAGTCAGGAGATGCTAGCGCCACTGGCACCATCAGCGTGGTCGACCCTGCTGTTTCAATGAGCATCCTTGACAGTATCTTACAGTCAACGACAGCAAGCGGAACAGCAACCAATGGTATCGCAGAGACCTTTACCGATCTGGCTATAGACGTTGCTAATACTTCGGGCCAGGACCTCACCTTCAGCTTCGGCTTCGACATCATTGCACTCGCATCGGCTTCGGCGACCTTGCTTCGGCAGGTGCCACCGTGGACATGCTGGATGATCTCGGTTTCGTGGATATCCTGGCGGTAGCGAGTGCCGATGTAGGTGTACAGTTGGCGGCAGATGCTACTGGTGATGCCAGTCAGTCTGGCGTTTCCAGTTCACGCTGTGCTGATGGTACAGACAACACTGCGCATCTACTGGCCTCATCGACAGCATCGGTACAGCGGCGGCCGTACCCGTCCCTGCAGCTGTCTGGTTGTTCGGCAGTGGCCTGCTGGGTCTGGTAGGCGTTGCCAGAAGAAAGCAGGCGGCATAGAGTATTTACTCTATACGCGTGTTCTTAATGTTATAAATTCGCTGACATGAACTGAACCGGACTGGCCATTGCGTTGTTGTCCATAACAACCACTGACCACCGGTTCAGCTTCACCCCCCCCCCCGAAATATTCACCCGGCGAAACAAAGCTAGTTGATTGCTTGTGCATGTTCTGCGGAAGCTCGCTGATTTTAAAAGGGCGAAGAGTTTAACTATTGACCCAGTCAACAAAGTGGTTAATAAATATGACCCTTCGTCCTTTTTTTTATAGTGGCACTTACCATACCCAATATCAGCGCAAAACTTAGCTGTGGCCGTTACTGCCCCGGTAATCCGATAACAACAGCAGTCGCCAATCATTAGCCCGTTCATCAACAGTGGATGCTGATAATGATTCTGTTTCGATGATCATCAGAAATGCCAGACCTGCGGCACAAGCAAAATTGTCGTCAGCCCCACTAAAACAGTCAATGGGATACCAATACGCAGGTAGTCTGAAAAACGATAGCCACCTACGCCGTATACCATCAGGTTGGTCTGATACCCTATTGGTGTTGCAAAGCTGGCAGAAGCAGCAACCATCAAGGTAATCACAAATGGCACCACACTCACCCCCAGGTTATTTGCCGTTGTCAGCGCAATCGGGAACATAATGACGGCCGCAGCATTATTCGTTGCCACTGCAGAAAGCAATGCGGTGACAGCAAACATCAATGACAGCGAGATCCCGGTGCTGCCACCGGCAAGTTCAACCAGTGAAACAGCGATGATTTCAGCAGCCCCCGTAATCTGCAGCGCACTGCCAAGCCCAAACGATGCGGCTATGACGATCAGGATCTGCCAGTCAACACTGCGCCTGGCCTCACGGCCGGTTGTACAGCGCGTCAGAATCATCAAGCCGGCAGCAAGCAACGAGGCCTTCAGCATGCTCAGCCAGCCGGTAGCAACGGCAAGTACCATCAATACCAGTATCGACATCGCCAGCATAGCTTTCTGGTACTGTGGCGGGTTACTCCCCTCTATCTCACTAACCAGGTAAAAATCGCGCGAATTACGCTGCTGCTCTGCAAATGAGTGGTGCGATTCCAGCAACAGCGTATCACCGGGGCGCAGAACAATATCACCAATCTTCTGCTGAACACGCTTGCCGTTGCGGGCAACGGCAATAATGACAGCATTATAGGTATTCCGGAACCGTCCTTTACGGACACTTTTCCCCGCCAGTGGACAACTATCAGAAACCACAGCCTCCACCAGCACCCGGTCCTGGCGTGAAGAACCCAGTTTATAAATCTGGTTTGATGCTGGCGTCAGGCCCTGTGTTTTCTGCAGATCGATCACCGATTCGATAACACCCGCAAAAACCAGCCGGTCACCGTCACGCAATACTTCATAAGAAGAGACCGCCGGCATTATCTGACCCTGGCGGTCGATTTCGATCAAATACATTCCCGGTAACTGACGCAGCCCCGCTTCTTCGATGGACTTGCCGCTGAGCTTACTACCGTTTTCTACCAGCATCTCGACGGTGTATTCGCGGGCATCGTGATACCGGCTGATAGCGGGTAGTCGTTCTGGCAGCAGCCATTTACTTGCCAGTAAGATAAATATAAACACGACCAGCATCACCGGCACACCGACCCAGGCAAGTTCAAGCATGGCCAGTCCGTCAGAACCTGTTTCCTTGATCAACAGGCCGTTAACCACCAGGTTGGTACTGGTACCAATCAGGGTACATGTGCCACCGGCAATACTGGCATAACTCAGGGGGATCATCAGTTTCGATACAGACAGCCCGTTGCGCCTGGCCCAGTCAGTAATCGCAGGAATGAACATTGCAACCACTGGTGTATTATTAAGAAACGCACTTATCACGGCTACCGGGGCCATTAGCCGAATTTGTGCATGTTGCAGCGAGCGCGGCCGACCCAGTACGGAGTGTACAATCCAGCTTATACCGCCGGTCTCACGCAAACCGGTAACAACAACATAGAGCACAGCCACCGTCACCATACCCTCGTTCGCAAGCCCCGACAGTGCCTGCTCGGGCGAGAGCACGCCAGCTAACAGCAGCAGGGTAAGCCCGCCAAGCATAACCGTATCAGGTGAATAACGGGTCAGCGCCAGCGTGCTAAAACATAAGGTGGTAATAGCAATTGAAAACCATCCTTCCCAGCCCATACAGTTAACCTTTTTTTTATTTTATTGAGTTAAGCAAGAATACTATAAATAACGCTGGACTGTAAGAATCAGTTAGCTAACTCAGGGCTCACCGATAGGTTGTTTCCTGTTAACAGGGTGGCCAGGAGCGACGTAAAATAAAGCAGGTCCGCCCCCACTGCTGCCCCGAATGGCACTAAGTTAAGCTATATTTGCATGAATCCGGGACATGAACCGGGCACAGTTGGCAACGACACGCCGTGAAACGACCTACAAGGATGTAGGAAATGTAGATATTGCATCGTTACATGGATGTAACTTAGTAGGGCAATGCAGGAGCAATTGCCGAGGAGCAAATATCTACCGTCCATGATGGCTCAACACCCGCATCCGACCACCACGGACGGTGGAAGTGCAGGTTTTGCATCGTTACATGGCAAGGATTGTTCCTACAATCCTATTGCATTTCCTCCATCCATGGAGGTCAGATGTAACTTATTAGGGCAACGCAGGAGCAGTTGCCGAGGAGCAAAAAACCTGCCCTGCGGGTGATGGTCGTTGCCAACTGTGCCCGATTCACATCCCTTGCAGTTAACGTGACAGCAGCTTATGTCGCCAAGTTGTTGAAAGGTCATGCTCAGCACTCTTAACTTAGCGCCATTCACTGCTGTCCCACAAATAATATCTAGAGACATGGATCGGAGCTACCTTGCTGAGACCGTCAGCCGCAGGGATGCGGATGTCGAGCCCCCATGGACGGGTTCACGGCGTGTCTCAGCAAGGTAGCTCCGGTACATGTCGGTTGTAAACAGTAGTTTCAGATATATACTGGCACCGAAGCATGACTTTTGTGTTTATGGGGCAGCAGTGGGGGCGGACCTGCTTTTAGCCTTAAGCATACGAGCAACTCTGAAATCTAAAATAATGCAACGCTAAATAATCAGTTATAGCCTGCAAACTATAACTAGCGGAATAAATGGGGCGCCTCTTTATGTGAAATTAAACATTCAATGCTTTCGCATGATAAGCAATATGCTCACCAATAAAACTCGCAATGAAATGGTAGCTGTGGTCATAACCCGGCTGCATACGTATAGTGACAGCCTGCCCTTCTCTATCACATGCTGCCTGAAAATTTTCTGGTAACAGCTGTTTCTCATTATAAAACTCATCGGCCGTGCCCTGATCAATAAGAATAGCTGAAACCTTCGCACCCGCATCGACCAAAGCGGTGGCATCATAGGCCAGCCAGGTACTGGCATCTTCACCTAGATAAGCGTCAAAACAGGTACTACCCCAGCCACAGTTAACCGGGTTACAAATAGGCGAAAAAGCAGACACCGATTTATAACTCGTCGGGTTTTTAAGTGCACAGATTAATGCACCATGCCCACCCATAGAATGACCGCTGATAGATTTTATGCCTGGCAATAAAGGCAGGTTTGCTTCCAGCAAAACAGGCAGTTCTTTTGTCACGTAATCATACATCTGGTAATGCTCCAGCCACGGCGCCTGGGTGGCATTCAGATAAAAACCAGCCCCCTGGCCAAGATCATAACGATCTGGCTCGTCAGCGACCTCATCACCTCGCGGGCTGGTATCTGGAAAAACCAGTGCAATACCGTGTTCAGCAGCATAACGTTGCGCGCCGGCTTTAACTCGGGCGTTATCATCGGTACAGGTGAGACCCGATAACCAGTACAGTGCTGGCACTTTGGCTGACTCAACCTGGGGCGGCAGATACACTGAGAAGGTCATTTCACAAGAACATGTCTCTGAGTCATGAACATAACGCTTCAGGTAACCGCCAAACTCTTTAATACTTTCAATTTGCTGCATAATACTGCTTCGCTCTTTGATTAATTCTTTTTTGCTGCATCCCCGTTAACTCTCCGGCTCATCTCTCGGTTTAAAGCAATCTCTTGCCAGGCTTGCTACTTCAGCCTGGATATATAATGATTATTTTATAGTCGGATCAGCAATAAACCCGTTTAAAAAATAATAACTGAGCGAATGCTTTCACCTTTATGCATTAGATCAAAGGCTCGATTAATATCATCGAGCGGCATGGTGTGTGTCACCAGGCTGTCCAGTTCAATCTGACCCGACATATAACGCTCTACGTAACCTGGCAGCTCGGTTCTACCTTTTACGCCACCGAATGCAGTGCCTTTCCAGGTGCGGCCGACGACTAAATTAAATGGCCGTGTTTCAATCGTCTGGCCGGCACCAGCGACACCGATAACAGTTGAAACACCCCAGCCCATGTGTGTACACTCCAGCGCATCACGCATGACATGTGTATTACCGATACATTCAAACGAATAATCCGGTCCGCCGTTAAACGTGTCCTGCATATATTCAACAAACGAACCATCTATTTCATTCGGATTAACAAAATCAGTAGCGCCAAGCTGTTTGGCAAATTCAAATTTATCCGGGTTAATATCAATGCCAATAATACGGTTTGCACCTGCCATCACCGCACCTTGAATACACGACAGGCCTATTCCACCCAGACCAAACACGGCTACCGTTGAGCCGGCCTCGACTTTAGCCGTGTTCACTACCGCGCCGATACCTGTGGTAACACCACAACCTAATAAACAGACTTTATCGAGCGGTGCTGCTTTATTAATTTTAGCCAGGGCGATTTCAGGAACAACGGTGTATTCAGAAAACGTAGAACAGCCCATATAATGAAAGATGTCTTTACCACTCTTTAGAGAAACGTCTTGTGCCATCTGGCATATAACCCGTCCACACGGTTGCAGCGATTGCCTGGCACAGGTTAGTTTTTGCTGAACGACAGTATTCACATTCGCCACATTCGGGAATATATAAAGGGATAACATGATCACCCACCTTTAAATCCTTTATTCCCGGGACCCAGCTCAACCACTTCACAGCCACCCTCATGGCCGAGGATACAGGGAAAACTCGCTTCCGGATCATCGCCAGAAAGCGTAAAAGCATCCGTATGACAAACACCCGAAGCGATAACCTTTAATAACACTTCACCTTCTTTTGGCCCCATGACGTCAACTTCTTCAATTTCAAGAGGCTTTTTCGGCGCCCAGGCCACTGCAGCTCTAGCTTTCATAATATAATCTCTTCAAAGTAAAGGTAAATTAGCGCCTGATAATAACAGGCAGAGTGGAAGACTAAAACAGTAACTGGCATTAAGAGCTACCCATTTCCAGACAAAAAATTGAATTTATAAGTATTTAACAGGAGGAAGCGCAGTATCTAAAAGATCCGTTTCTTTTTAGACTCATCGATCTCTTTTTCTTCTACTTTAATGGCAATATGCGAATCGTCGCAGTACGGTTTACACCTGGATTGCTTGCAGCCACAAAATGCAACCATTACATTATCATCTGCCACATACTTGACTGGTGTAAAACTTGTTGCTTTATGAGAACCATCACAAAATGGTTGCGACTTACTGAGACCACACGCGCACCACCAGTATGTTTCATCTTTTTTTACAACAACACCAAATGGCCCTTTTTTAGCTACAACGGCTTCTTCGCTCATGATAAATACCTCAGTAAAAAACAGTTTCTAATCCATGCAATGTAAGACTGGTTAGAACTTAGCCCCTTAATTCCTTTTTATTAATAATTTTCATTTGTCACCAGCCTTTTTAACTTTAACTCCCATGTCACTGCTGCCCCATGTTAAACATTTTTCTCCATTATATAATCATCCATGACAAAGTTATTACCAATATCCTGAACAATACTCCCGCGGTTTTCAAAGCCAAGTTTTTTATAGGTTTTAATCGTAGCTGTATTATTTTTGTTTACTGTTAGGGTGATTTTTCCCAGGCCTTTTTCAATAGCCAGTTTTTCAAGAAAGTCTACCGCTTTTCTGCCATGCCCTTTGCCACGCTCAGCAGATGTAATATAAAGCTTGCTTAAGAACAACTGATTCTGTTTAGCAAGCACGCCTATATAACCGATATAGTCATTATTATGTTTGATTAAATAATATAAAAATCCATTTTCTATTTGCTCAGCAATAACTTTTTTAGACTGAAATTTATCCAGCATATAATCGACCTGAGCTTTTCCGATGATAGGGATGAAATGCTCATTCCATATGTTTTTGGCAAGGCCGGCAATGATTGCTATTTGATTTTCAGCTGACACTATTTCTATAAACATTTTATCTTTATCTGGCTGCAATACAGGGGACAGCATAGAATGGCACTAAGTTAAGAGTGCTTAGCATGACCTTTCAACAACTTGGCGACATAAACTGCTGTCACGTTAACTGCAAGGGACGTGAATCGGGCACAGTTGGCAACGACCATCACCCGCAGGGCAGATTTTTTGCTCCTCGGCAATAGCTCCTGCATTGCCCTACTAAGTTACATCCATGTAACGATGCAATATCTACATTTCCTACATCCTTGTAGGTCGTTTCACGGCGTGTCGTTGACAACTGTGCCCGGTTCATGTCCCGGATTCATGCAAATATAGCTTAACTTAGTGCCATACGGGACAGCATACCAACTAAAATCTTTAATTTCTGCCAATTTCGTTTTTTGATAACTTAATGAACAGGTTATGAGTTTGTAAATTGTGGTCGCCTGATTTAAACACTATAATTTTATTCATTTACTATTATTTAAAAAATCAGCAGCATAAATATATATTGTCGATATTTCTTTGGTTAGAGTCTAGAATCATCCATGTTAGTTAAAAAACTGGTAAAACAATGGCAATAAAACAAGCGCTTATTGTAGATGATTCTAAATCTGCACGTCTCGTGCTCAAGCGTATGCTTAAAGAACTTGCGCTTAACGTGGATACTGTCGAGTCTGCTATTGATGCCCTCGATTATTTAGAAAATCATCAACCAGATGTGATATTTATGGATCACATGATGCCCGGTATGGACGGTTTTGAAGCGATTAAGCATATAAAAACCAATCCGGACACTGCTGTTATTCCTATCATGATGTACACCTCCAGGGGTGGAGACGTATATCTTAGCCAGGCACGTGCACTTGGTGCTGTTGGCATTATCCCCAAGACCATCTCCCCTGTGGGCCTGAAAGAATCTTTATTTAAACTGGGGCTAATAGATGACCGTCGAGTCGAGTCCACCCTGGTAGTTGATGAACCAGTTACAACTAAAGCCGATAAACAGGAAATTAATGAGCATTTCGTGACACAGTACAGTGACCACGATACTTTTATCGATGAGCTTCAAAGGTTGATGGATGACCAGACAGTCGAGCTGCACAAAAGCATGTGGCTTGGTGTCGAGTCTGTTAGTCATGAAATTTTTAACCGGCTTAATAATGAACGTGAAAAACAACTGGAACAGAATCAATTAGCGTCGCAAGCGAAAAATATAAATCCCTGGCCACTTTATATTGTAAGCGCCTTACTTATGCTATCGATTATTTTTAATTTCAGATTACTTTCAGATAACGCTCATCTTGAAAAAAACTTAATAGCGACAAATGTAAAACAAACCTTTATAGCTGAGGAGAGAAGCGCAGAAGAAAACTTACCTGCCATGTCAGTGGCATTAGAAGAAAAATTACCTGACAGCAAAGCGGCATCAATGGAGTTTGTTAACTGGGCTAATAATATGTTTCTTGAATATCCATTTAACGAACTGGCACTTAATGATAAGCGTTTACCCTACATTGAAGACTTAGTTAATAAAGCAATGGAAGCAGAGTATACCGGAAACATTATTTTGCAAACGCATGTTGGCAGATTCTGCATGAGCAGGGATGAAACTGGCAACTATAAACTTGCAGACGATAATTTACCGATTACTCAATGTGAGTATATAGGTAACAACTTTCAACCGAATGATGAACCTTCCGCCCATCAATCTTTGAGTTTTGCAAACCTTCTTTCGGAAATAAATTCCCTGATTGAAAAAAGTGTCGCGGTTGAGGTCGCTAATGTCCCACGCACACTGGAAATATCAAAATATCCTGAAGTTACCTCGCAAACCAGAGCAGAAGAATGGAACTTTGCTGCAAAACGTAATAACCGCATTACTGTTAAGCTGGAACCAGCACCGACTGAACCAGAACTTAAGATTCAATAATGAAAATGGAACCAAAAAATTTAATGCAGACAGACCTGGAAAAAAAGATCCTGATAAACCTTCCTACCTTGACATTATGCACAACATCAACCCGACAGACAAAAAGGCTTAATGCTTCTGCCTGATAGTGACAGTGACACCACCCAGACAAGTCAATGTTTTTATTACACTTTATTGACAGACTGATGCTCATCAGTTTTATATAGACAAGCGCATAAAGCCTGAATACGGGCGCTATCATTTTGCAAAATCGTGAAGTTTACTGACTGGTTTTAGCGTGAGGAATGCTCTATTTTGGCAGCTAATTTTGACTTGTATTAGCAAGGGTGTTTATACTTCCCGTACTTAGTGACCAGGAGTATTATTATGACTAGAAAATTGATTATTATTGCCGGAATGGCGCTCATGCTTGCCGGTTGTGGTGACAATGATGATGCCGCTACCACTCAACCATCCATGATGGATAAGGCGGTGGATGCCACAAAGGATATGGCGGGTAGCGTGACTGATGCCGTTAAAGATACCACCAGTGATGTGGTTGAAGGTACAGGCGATATGGCCTCTGATGCGGTTGATGCCACCAAGGAAGCAGTGCATGATGCGGCACAAGATATCGCAGATGCAACTGCCGACAAGCCTGCAGATGTTGATACCCAGGAAGCACTGGAATACATGGATAAGGAAATGGAAAATTTCCGCTGAGTCGCTGGCTTCATCAGCAGGGTAAATCTGCTGTAGTTACACGACATCAGGCTATCATAAAGCCTTTATCTCCACACTGAATTGTATACTTTAGTGTGGAACTCTTTTGTAGTGTGACAGACCAGGTTTGAGTTACTTCAATTTAATTACATATTAATTTGAAATGCTTTGATCAACTCACTATCGGTCCGGCATTTCTAATATCCGGATCGGTCTCGTCAGCTAATTGACGGAAATTATCCTGGAACAATTGTGCAAGTTCTCGTGCTTTGACCTGGTAGGTCTCCGCGTCTGGCCAGGCACTTGCCGGTTGTAGCACCTCGTCAGGGATGCCAGGACAATGTTTGGGAATAGCGACCTGGAAGATGGGATCGACCTCCATAGCAACATCATCCAGTTCACCGTGTAATGCAGCATTCAACATGGCACGGGTAAGAT
>CAWDMF010000034.1:0-13140 GCA_963803185.1 uncultured Gammaproteobacteria bacterium
AGAGTGAAATTCAGCGGGTTCTTATTTCAACTGACTCGTATAGCGTCTCTCCGGTTATTGTCAGATAATATGATAAGCATAGACAAGCAACACCTGACCATACTCAACTCACCGATGACCCTGAAGACATAGCAATGAAAAACATAAACCACTGGTTGTTTAGTGTGTATCTTATTCTCTGTCTCGACAACAGTTCAGCAGCAGGCGAGCAAATAGTGGTCAACTGCCAGGGTAGCGGACAACCGGTTTATTTAATCGGTGGCGGCCCGGCATTTACTAGCTGGAACCTTGAACCGATACAGCAGCATCTGCGCGACCGCTTTAAAGTCTGCCGTTGGGACATGCGTGGTGTCGGGGAAAATGCGGCACTGGCAATGAAACAGGATAGTCCGGTTTTAAGCCAGTGGCTACAGGATATGACTGAGATTCTGCCCGAACAGCCCGTTATAATATGGGGGCATTCATGGGGTGCATTGCAGTCCCTGCTGTTCTCCAGGCTTTATCCGAAGCGTGTAAAAGCGCTGGTATTAAGCAATCCTGTTGACCCGGAACTGGCCAGCCTTGAACAGATAGAAAGAAAACGTTTTATGCATCCCTATGTCCAGGCACAACTCAAGCTTGATGATATCGATACAGCTGCTGAACAACGACACAGTTTTCGCAGCAAGATTGCCAGTTACTTTGTCGACGCTGAAAAAGGCTGGCAGTATTCCGCACAATTTGATCACAACGACACTAACAACAAACTTAATATACAGGTATGGCAGGAATACCGGCAAATGCCATTACAGCAGCATGAGCTGACGCAGCTGTCTGCAAAAATATCCGCCCTGATCTATTGTCGGCAGGATGTATTGATGCCGGAAAATCATAAGAGTTATAGTAGCGCCCTGCCCACGGTAAAATATTACATAATAAATGACTGCGCGCATTTCCCCTGGGTGGAAACACCTGCAGAATACTTCGACATATTGCAGCAGTCGATTGCTGATTGATATTATTACCGACACCGCGTAAACGCAGTGATTCAGCTCAGTCGCTATCTATCGCAGAAAATGTAATATTGACCAGTAAAACACCTTCGAACCAGGTGTCCATGATCAGCTTGCCTGGCTGTTTAACAAGCTCAAACAATGGTCTCGGTGATGGCGAAACATCAGCATATCGAAGATGACGTTCAGGGTAATCGATAATGACAGTGACATGGTATGGGTAATAACCGTCGAGAAATCGCCGGTAGTAAGGGCCATAACTTAAGATGTAAGAACCCTCTGCGGTGTTTTCCAGTAACTGCACTTCTGCTGCAACACAGACAAATGCTGACGCAGTGACATCCTGTAGCTGAATGCTGCTGCCGACAACTCTGGCATTAGCAATATTGCCAACAGAAATAATCCGTAACTGTTTCATATTTTTATAACTATAGACCACCTCCATTTCAGCAACAGGGTCAAGATTTCGGTAACACTGCTGCAGTGACACCATGCCGGTTTTCAGACTATTATCTGTTATCGTCATAATCGCCTCGGAAGAAAGAATATTCTTATCCGCAAGCGGAGAAATAAATATTAACTGACCTTCATTGACGTCATCGATACTCGGCTCGCTGTCATCAGTGAACCAGTCTTCTAATTCTTCTTCGGACAGGGCATCCGCATATGTCGAAGAGACTGTAAAAATCGCCAAAATCAAGCATAAAAACAGTGTTACAAAAGGGCGCATCATCATCGAGCAGGCAGACATACTGCTCCTTTTTCGCACGTTTCATTCAGAATAGTATAAGTAGTATCTTTCATCAGCCTGTTTCATAATAGTATATGTCATTGGTCCTACCCTGGACTCAAGCAACCATCTCATTACACCATTAAGTCATCCCGACGGAGTCTGATATTTAGACGACGAGGGATCTTGTCATTAGACAGAAGCAACACAACACCCTGAATCGCTGTCTATTTAAACTGACCGGTGAATAGCCACATTCCCTTAATACTTGAAAAACATTTTTTGTCAAATCAATGGCTATCAGGCTACGTTTATTCATGATAGACGCTCCTCTTGTTTCGCTGAGTTAGTAACGCTGCCAGCGTTGGCGCATTGTGACGCCGTTTCTCAAGGGGCGTCTATTTCATCAACCATGTTATACAGCTGCCCAGGCTTTCCATAGTAAAGAACCACCGCTAACCAGTAACAAACTACCTATAATCGCCAGCTGCTGGCGATGCGTAATGCCGAGGTGGACTTTGTTACCTAAATAAAGCCCAATGGCAGTGACCGGAAGCCCTATCAATATTGAACTAAACATTTCGGGTTGAAGCAGCAAGCCTAAGATCAAAAAGGTAATAAGACGAAACGCGCCGTCGATCAGGAACAGACCCGATAATGTACCACGCAATTGTGTTTTGTCATGCAGACGGTGTGAAAGGTACACCACATAGGGTGGCCCACCTGTACCAAACAGGGCACCGATTAAACCGCCGCTCAAGCCAGTGGGTATTGACCACCAACGGCTAATCGGATTTTCACTATGCACATTAAAAACATAACGTAATCCAAAAAATATAACGAATAAACCGAGGCTAACTAACAAAGGCTCACGCGGCAGACTGACCAGCATGACTGAACCTGCCAGTATACCTATGATGCTCGGCGGTAATAGAATACGAATTTCATCCCAACGTACCAACATGCGCGTGTGGCTGCTAAGTACAATCGATGCCACAAAGTCCAGTACCAGCACCATAGGTACAACAAAAGTCAAGGGCAGAAAGTGCGCGAGTAGCGGAATGGCTATCAAACCCGATCCAAAACCGGTAATGCCTCGTAAGAAATAAGCAAACAACAGAATAAAAAAAGCAGCAAGGTAAGTATCAGGTGTCATAACAGCGAACGCTTTTAGTTTTTAAATATGTTTGTTTGTAGTAGATCATACTTTTGTATTTATGCCCTGTTAAATTCGAGATAAATGCGTACTCACAGCTGCTGAAGATAATAATATGATGGACGTGACGGGGTACATCAGTATGAACCTGGCCATTTAATTCAAGAAATGAAAGAAAAGACCTGACTCCGTTATTTACATTCTTTTGTTAACAATTGTTAAAACACGCCTCTTCCTGCTGTGAATCTCCGACCGATCAAATAAACTACGCCTTCTCAAGGTCATAGTTACTGGACGCACTTAATCTACCGGCAATGGAAAGGATCTGGCTTTCATGAATGGCAGTCTTTATTATTAACGATTGAGCTGACAAACCTGCCTATGACCTCGGGACCAACCCGGTTTTTATCGGCAATGCCCAGTTCTAAAAACAATTATGGGTCACAATCACTATAGAGGAGAAGTATAATGGCATATCAAACTATCGACGGTGTTAAGTACGAAAAAGAATTACTTGATCTGGCCGAGAAACACACCACCGGCGTCGGCGAAGGCAAACTTTCCAAAGATGAAGTAGCCGACCTGTTCAAGTCCGCCAGCGATGGACAGGGCGTAACTGATATAGAAAAACAGACACTGGAATATATCCGCAAAAACTTTGTATTTACCGATGCTGCGGCGAAGGACTTTGATGCGGCTTTCGCCAAACTCTGAGTATTTATTTCAGCTTTAAAAGAAAACCCGCTACACGCGGGTTTTCTTTTATAGTAAATAAATAACTGCGATGAGAACACAATATCGACGGAGGTAGCAGAACAACGCATATATACAGGGAGTACGGACAGATATTTGCTCCTCGACAACAGCTCATGCGTTACTGAGGCGCAGTTTCCGATAAATCTCTCCGTCCCTTTTTATTTTCCTTATATTTTAAAAATTAACTGTGATCTGCCCACTACTGCACCTGCATTCTTTCACATTTTTAACAAGACGGCTTATACTTAGCGACTATTATCAAGATTAAAAAGCGCTGCATATTTTTCACAAGAATCCCGTAGCATTAAACACATAATCCATGCTGGGTAGGTCAGACATATTTTAATGCACAGACCTCCGGGCAAATCACATAACAGGAGCTATTGCCGAGAAGCAGTTGCCGAGGTTCGAAGCACTAATTTTGCTCCAGGCACAATTAATGCCGCGCTAAAGCTCGTAATGACAGAGATTTCGGCTTAAGTAAGCGGCATTACCCTCCGTCCCCTTTTTATCTCTGCTCTTAGCCATATTGCACAATCACAAAATGAAAACCAGCAAAATTAGCGTTACTAACTATCACCAGCGCAGTAAACACCGCTTGCAGAAATATGCCAATGGCCCGGACGGCCTTGACTGGGCAACTCAAGCCAATCCATTTCGTGAATTTTCCGGTTGCCCGCAAATTGCATTGCCACTGGCAACACAACAGTTCAACACAAGCTTTGCCGACCTTTACCAACGCGACAATATATCGGGCGCGAAAACAGATGCCAGTGCAATAGCGGCATTATTTGAACTTGCCATGGGTTTGTCGGCATGGAAAGTTTATGGCAACAACCGTTGGGCTTTGCGTAACAATCCATCCAGTGGCAACCTGCATCCAACCGAAAGCTATTTAATCACATCCGGCATCAACAATATTGCTGCGGGGGTTTATCACTATCACAGCTATTTACATTGCCTTGAACAACGCTGTGCCTTCGCCACGATACCGCCAGCACCCGATAGTTTGCTCATTGGCCTGTCATCCATCCACTGGCGCGAAGCATGGAAATACGGTGAGCGCGCTTACCGTTATTGCCAGCACGATGTCGGCCATGCCATTGCTGCATTTTCTTATGCGGCTGCAACACTGGGCTGGCAAGTTGAGGTACTTGAGCCATGCAGCGACGAACACATCAACACGCTGTTAGGCTTAAACCGACAACACGATTTCAACAACGCCGAAGGTGAAACCGCCGATCTACTGTTACAAATTCACCCCCGGCCAGAACAACGATCAGTCAATGCAGATGAACTCACTACCTGTGCACAACAGGGTAACTGGCAGGGGCAAGCAAATTGTCTAAGCCCGCAATCACATATCGACTGGCCGGTAATTGATGATATCAGTAACACATGCATCAAACCACAAACCGATAGCGCACACTGGATACCACCGCAGTTGCCCGATTTAATCGCATGCCCATCAACAGCACTCGCCACAACCATTATTCAACAACGCCGTAGCGCTCAGGCATTCGATGGCATTAGCACACTACCCTTACAAAATTTTTATCGCATGCTCGATAGTGTATTGCCACGCCACAACGCACCACCCTTCGACAGCCTGCACTACGCACCGCGCATCCACCTGGCGCTATTTATTCATCGTGTTGCAGACCTGGAATCCGGATTATATGTTTTGCCGCGATCAGCCAATGGCGAAATAATACTACGTGAGAATTTAACTGCGGAATTTGACTGGATGAAACCGGCTAGCACGCCCGAACATCTGGCATTGTATCAGCTCGCCTCCGGCGACAGCCAAAACGCTGCACGTGCAATCAGCTGCCACCAGGACATAGCCGCCGACAGTGCATTCAGCCTGGGCATGCTGGCAGAATTTGATAGCAACATCCAGCACAAACCCTGGCAATATCGGCAACTGTTCTGGGAAGCCGGCATGATTGGACAAACACTGTATCTTGAAGCCGAAGCCGCCGATGTCCGCGCCACTGGCATTGGTTGTTATTTCGATGACACCATGCACGAAATACTGGGGATAGATAACACAGCGTTACAGAGCATGTATCACTTTACGGTAGGCACGGCGATTACAGATGAAAGGCTCGGAACAGAACTACCGTACAGGCATTTAAAAAGATAGAAGCGGAAACAGGGTAAAAGTGGGGACAGTCAGTCTTCTTTAGTTACACATCCGACTGATTCCAGTTATTGAATGCCAGCAACCAGGAAGAGATATCGGGATACGAATTTTCTCTTGCCATTAAATACTCACCCAACGCTATCATTAACTCTCGAAATTCCCGAATTTCAACACGCCATTGCCATTCTTCTAACCCACAATTATCTGCCAGGGCTTCATTAGCAATAGAACCCGCCCCACCCCACATGCGTTTTGAGTTTAGATTTTCAAAGAGTTTAATTTCATCAATATCACAATACGCTATAACATCTGCCAGCCAGACAGCCTCACTACTTTGATGACTGAGCAGTATCTGGTGTAATCGTTGCAGTGTCGTTTTAATATCGAATGTGTTCATTGAATTAAAGGGGGAGAGTTAAAGGGTTCGGTGACGAATGAGACTTAATAATAAAAGTAAACAATTCTGCTTTGCCACCGAACCCGTTAATTTTTAATTAATGAAGTTTAGTTACCGAATAGATTTTTCAGCTTGTCCTTAGCTTTATCCTTCTCATCTTCTAACTTGCTGTCGGCTTTATCCTGAAGCCTGGCTTTTTCTTCATCGATTTTTTGCTTTGCTTTATCTTTTAGTTTATTCAACTCTGCATCAATAATATCTTTTTTAACAATATCGCTGGCACGGTCGGTTAAACGTTTTAGTATTTCACTGGCAAGCTCAGTTGCCGTCGCACCTTTGCTGCCGCCAAGATTGCTCATCTCAAGGCCCGGTAACTTAAGCTCATATTCTTTATTTTGCAGTGCCGCCACTTTTGCCTGTATCGTGCCATCGGCAAATGTTACCCGGCGTATTATCAGACGCGGTTCTTTAGCACTGCCTTCAGCAGGTGCCTGAGATTTTTTATCCTGTGCCTTGCCAGTTGAACCCGCAGTAAGGTTGTTCTTTAGTTCATTCAGGTTGGTTTTTCTATCTTGATTAATTTCAACGAACACCTGCGGTGCTAGTACGGTGATTTCATTGATGATATAAGGTTCTTCCTGCAAAGACTGCAGATCGATAGCGGCGCGAATTTCTCCCAGTAAAAACGCATTTGGAAGATCATAGCCAGCGGGATTGCCAATAGTCAGACCTGTAATACCAGCCGCTCCGTCTGTCAGATTTATTTTGACACTATCAACAAGAACAGATGTTCGTGTCGCTTCGCTGCCATATTTTTCAATGGCCGCTTCAACCAGGGCATCAAGGTTGGTCAATAAATAATAAACACTGCCAGCTATAGCAATAACAATAATCAACATTAAACCAAGAATGACTTTTTTCATATATGCCCCCAAATTTGATGATTTGCATTGCGATATATTAACAGTTTCGATGAATCAGAGTGAGAGACATATCGGGGCCGGTGACAAGTAATATTTGATTAGTTATGTAATTGATTATGCTGTGACACCGACCCTTTTAATTTCGTTTTATTAGTCCCTTTTATACTTCCTCATCACTTTTTTTATCTTTCTTAGTCACACTCTTATTGTCCAGGTAACGCATCGCACTGGCTGAACCAATCACAAAGAGCAAGGCCAGTGCAAACAGTATCAGAAACATTTTCATATCATTGCCTGTTATATTTATCTTACGCTAATGTAAATAGTGGACTGCCAAAACCATCATAGAGTCACACGAGTATAACAAACCGATCAGCAGCAAGCACAACCGTCAGGACAGGAAGAAGAGTAACTTATCAATAAAACAGGTCTTATATTGTAAACATCATGCAATGCCTGATTCCGCTGTGTTTAAAGATTTAACGATGAGCGAAGTAGTTATCAAAACAGCTCATACTGATCCTGAAAAATCGATACCATTGAACTCCCTAATGCTGCCAGAATGGTATCAGCGATAGGTGTTAACTGTTTTTCGATATAATGTTCGTAATTCAATGCTGAAGTATGACACTCCAGCGTTTCCGGACCATTGACCGTAATAACGTATTTGATCCAGCCGGCGCTTTTATAACGCGACGGTGCATTGTTCTCGGCAAAGAACTTCTCGGCTTTGATAGCCGCCTGTGCATGCGGTGGAATGTTTTTCTGGTAGTCACTGAGTTTTTGTCTGAGCCTTTTTCTGTAAACCAGCTGATGATCAAACTTACCTGCTTTCAGGGCGTTGACCGTCGACCGTATATACGCTTCATAGGGCTGATCATTAAAAATACGTTGATACAGTTCCTGCTGAAATTCACGCGCAATCTCTGTCCAGTCGGTTCTGACCGTTTCAAGTCCCTTGTAAATAAGACGCTGCTTACCTGTACTGTCTACAACAAGCCCGGCATAACGTTTTTTGCTGCCTTTGACTGAGCCACGAATCGTCGGCATAAAAAACTTACTGAAATGCGTTTCATATTCCATTTCAAGACACGATTCAATACCGAAAACATCAGCAAGATAATCCTTCCAGTAGTTATTGATCATTGCAACCAGGTGATTACCGACGCTGTCTGCGCTGGCATTATCGACCGCGCGGTTCAACGAAACAAAAACCGAATCGGTATCGCCATAGATAACCGAATAACCTTCGTCTTCAATTAAATTCACCGTATGTTGAATCAATTCATGGCTGCGCCTGGTAATTGAACTGGTCAGGCGTGAATCGTGTAAGCGGCAGCCGGGCGTACCAAGTACTCCGTAAAATGAATTCATGATAATTTTTATCGCCTGTGACATGGCCTTATTATTATCCCGCTTGGCTTTATCCCTTGCCTGCCACAATTCTTCAATAATATCCGGCAGGATATATTCCGTTTTAGAAAATCGGGCACCATCAAATCCCGGTATGGTATCACTCTCAGGTTCCTGCGATGCCGCGATGCGCGCATAAGGATCCACATTAAAGGTACGAATAATGCTCGGATACAGACTTTTATAATCGAGTACCAGCACACTGTTGTGCATACCAGGTTGTGAGTTCATCACATAACCACCCGGTGCACTCAGATGGCCTTCATAGTCACCAATGTTTGGCGCCACATAACCTTTTCGGTGCAGGCGTGGCAAATATAAATTATCAAATGCAGCAACCGAACCCCCTGCGCGATCCATCTCAAGACCGGTAAGACGTGCACGTTCAATCGAAAAATTGACCAGATCAGTCTTTTCAAAAATATCCCAGACTAGCTGGCAGTCTTCCAGGTTATACGCAGCCAGTGATTGCTTATCCTCTCTAAACTGGCGCCTTATCTCTTTGGCTTTGAATAAAGGATCGTGAATGTCTTTATTGTTCATCCTTTCATCTAAAAATGGGTCATGAATCAATTTTCCCCGACCGAGTAATTCGTTGCCTACCGATTCCAGTGAAAAGCTTGCAAACGAATAGGTCGCACTTTTTAAGGTATCGATACCATCAAGTACCACCCTACCGGGTATCACCAGAAAATAACGTCCCGACTCGTCATGCGACTTGCGCCACACGATGCTGGACTGCTTGCTACCCATGGTGCCACGCCCCATGTTGAATGGTATTTTTAGCTGATCACATTTTTTCTGTAAAAAACGAAAGTCAAAATTAATCACGTTCCAGCCAATGAACACATCCGGATCAGTCAACTTCACCCATGCTAAAAACCGTTTTATCAGCGCCGTCTCATCAGCAAGATATTCAATATTCCTGCCTAAATCATGAGCAACATCTGGGATTTCATCAACGACTGTCTCGTTCTCCCCTATTATCAATACCCGCTTGTATTCTTCCGTTACAAAGGCAATAGAAAACAGATCGTTGCTGGAAAAGTCTGTTTCAATATCAAACGACATCAGTTTAAGATCAGGCTGGTAGTCGTCAGGCGTTATTCGTGGATTAACCAGCACATCTGCCGGCTCATCAACATGAATTGACACCGGTCCGGTTAAAAAGCGTTCGGTTAAAAACCGCTCTGCTGCACGCACATCTGCTTCAAAACAGCGTATAGCGTTTTGCTGAAGAAGTTCTCTACCACGGTAAAACAATTGTTGCGATTTGAAATAGATGCCGGCTATCGCTTCGTTGCCAAAACTTTTTAATTCCAGTGCTTTTATTGCAACGCCCGGAAAGCTTTTTAACAACTCTTTTGCGAGTGCCATATCTTGCTGTCGAATAAAAAAGACAGGCTGCTGCCCGTTAACAATGACTTTAAGCGCCCCTGCTTCAGTCTGAAACCAGAACACCAGCTGAACGCCGGTGCGGGTATCGAATGACTGACGAGTCAGGAGAAAAGCTTTAATCATCGAGTTATAGACTTAGATTTTACAGCTTGTAGTTAGCAGCTGGCTATTCTAGCAGTTTGGCCGTTTTAAATTGCTAAATAACTGGAAAAAACCGGGTGGAAAACCAGGTCAGAGTGAACTTCCCCTTTCATTACACCTCTAATGATAATAGTTATTAAATGCCAGCAACCAGGAAGATATATCAGAACAAATCAGGGACGGACCACGGTTTTTTAAATTACTTTTTGCAGTAAATTCTTCCTAATCGGTGTTACTATTGCAATAACCCGCTAATAAAGCGTGTTTACCACAAGCAGGTCAGTTTACCTCCGATTACTACCCGGGTATCACTACTCGCCAGACCACTCACCCATAACACAGGTTATTACAATGACAAAGGCCACAGAATATGTTGATCACATGTATTCACTATATGAAGGCAGAGCAGCTGTTACGGTAGGCGTTAATAATGAATCAAAAACCGTTCACCCTTTTGTTTACGAAAATAAAAACCGCATGCCCATTGGCCTTATTGCTATGTGTGCCAGTGATATTATCACTCCGACAGAAGTCGATCTTTATCACATAAGTGCTTTTATACCCGGCAAAGGCCAGGGATCTGAAATAATGAACTTTCTATGCAATGCTGCTGATGAATATGGCGTGTGTTTAAGTTTAGAAGCTAACGCGCAGTTCAACGGAAATAAAATCCTGAACGATGCTGAGCTCGCTGGCTGGTATCGAAAATACGGATTTAAAGGTAATAGTTTAATGCGCAGAGAACCCGACAAAGTTCACTTGTCTTAGTCTGACTGAACAACATAGAGTAAATCGCTCTAAAGCTTTTCTTAAGTCAAAAACTTAACCGTGCATTAATTGAAAGCAAACATCATGGGGGTCAAACATCATGGGGGTCAGGCCTCACATTTAACATGATGTGAAATGTAAGGCCTGACCCCGTTCGGTGCGTTCTGGTTCTGCGTTGATTTCTCAATGCCATAGCAGAAGCCGCTTCTGCCATTTTCATTTGTCCGTCTACATAGTTTCAGCCAACAATACTGTGTTTCCCGATCAAATGTACCGTACTTGCCTGCGGCCCCTTTTCACCCTGTTCTTCGACAAACCTTACTTTGTCGCCGATATCCAGGGCATCAAAATCGCCGTCTAGAAAACTATTGCGGTGGAAATACACTTCTCTGCCATCTGCAGTTTGTATTTTCCCGTAGTCCAGAGTCGGAATTATCTCAGATATAGTGCCATGCGGTGGTGTCTCGTGAGTCTTAACATCACCGCGCTGCTTTCTGGCAAAATCCTGCAACTTTCTGCGTGCTGCATTAAAAGCATCGCGGATTGAGACATAGGCATCTTCATGTGCATGGTGATCTTTTGGATCACGGTTGATTACAATCTCGCCGTTAGGCACGGTTAAATCGATACGGACATGATACAGAGAACCTTTATGATGATGTCCATGCGGCGCTTCTATGACCACGTGGCACGCCATGATATGGTCATAAAATTCATCTAATTTGGCGGCTTTTTCACGAATTTTGGCTTCAACCGCATCCGAACGGGGAATATCTCTAAAAGTGATTTCTAATGGTTGCTTCATTGATCAAACCTCCTTTTTACATAAATTTCAATTACATCTATATGATATCTATTTTAATCATAAGAGAGGTTTCAACTTCATAGAATAAGTTGACGTTAATCAAGAAACTTTAGAAAAAACCAGAGTCGGGCCTTACATTTGACATGACGTGAAATGTAAGGCCCGACCCGAATGGCACTTACTTAAGCGCGTGTTGCATCAATAACCAGTAGCTCAACTACATTGACGCCTAATCGACCATGTCATTTCGACCGGAGGGAGAAATCTTATGCCACTGTGGTAACAGATTTCTCCCTTCGGTCGAAATGACAGCGTAGTGTTTGTGTACCCCGTTAGCCAACATCACTTTGAATTAGGCTTAAGTAAGTGCCATTAAGGCCCGACCCCATGTGTTTTTTAATTTAAAATATTATGTTAGTAAATATGTAAACAATGTATAACACACATGCCCACGCGGCAACCTCTATTATTACTACTTCTCGCTGATTATTTTTTTTGTTTTTCACTGTGATTACAATAGTCAGATGTCGCTGACAATTCGCATTGGCTAACTGAATAGTACTAACAGGTACAATCTATAATGATCGATCTGGTTATTGCTATAAGGAAATGCCCGTGGAAAGCATGTAAAAAACACCGAAGCTGCATACCCAAAATATCAACACAGCTATAGCTATTTGCATTGATCTACGCTTATTCATTATTTTGTTTTTCATTGCTATCGCCACAAATATTTATTAGTGTCATCCTTTAAACACGAACTAATTGAATAATTAGTTCCACTTATCCGGCAATTGAATGGAAACATGTTTCTAATATGAGTCGGTTGAAGGGTCGGTGTGAACTTCCTACCCCTTTAATCAAAAATAAAATAAAAGGGCGAAGAGACTTTAATCGTGGTCTGTCCCTAATGGCACTAAGTTAAGAGTGCTTAGCATGGTCTTTCAGTAACCTGGCGACATTGATTGCTGTCTCGTTAGCCGCAAGGGATGTGAACCGGATTCAAGCAAATATAGCTTAACTTAGTGCCATTAGGGTCTGTCCCCCCATTACACAACCATTACAATTTGCCGTATGTTAAAGCATAAAAAAAGGGCCAGAGAGCATTCACTCTCTGGCCCCTCATATCGTGGTTGCTAGATCAGACACAACCGGTTGGTTTGGGTAGACCACCATATTTGGTTATCGGTTTCATCGGTCCAGTCATCCACATTTTGAACATTTCTTTTTGATCGATGCCAGTATATTTGGCAAATTTGCGGATCGGTGGAACGACCGCGTTATCTTCGTAATATTCCCTGGCTTTGAGTATCTGCTGCCATTTGCTGTCATCTAGCTCCACGCCATCGGTTTCAGCCATAGCACGACCGATTTCAGGTGACCAGGTATTCATATCGACTAGATAGCCATCGCCATCGCGTTCATAGTTTTGCATTTGTATGCCTCGTTGATTTATAAGTGTTATATGTCGTTATGTTTTAATATGGGGGTGAAAACCAGAAAGTCGAAGAT
>CAWDMF010000035.1:0-28737 GCA_963803185.1 uncultured Gammaproteobacteria bacterium
CCTGTCGTTTAAATTCAGCTGTCGCTTTACTGGCACTTTCAGTGGTAATACCAAGCATGGCTCCCATATCTTCTCGGCTTGGCAGGAAAAAACATTCATCATTCGATGCCTGATCCAGCAATAATAATAAACGGGCTACACGTTGCCGTGCATTACCGGTTGATAGTTTGGTAATCCAGCTATCGGCACCGCTCAGAGCTTTTTGCCAGCGCTGTATCAGGGCATCGTGCAAATTCGGGGTATCGCGTTGCAATGTTTTAATTACCGAGCGGGGTATCCTGCACACCTGCACATTATCCAGTGTGACGGCATCGTGATCAGCAACCTGACCATTCAAACTTTCAAGCCCGGCCAGGTCGCCCTGACCGAGTAAACGTACAATTCGGCGATCTCCATTGGGCAGGTGCTGCACCAGCTTAATCAGGCCTGATCGAATGGTGTAAACAAATGGCATTTCATCGCCCTGATGATAAAGACGACTACCGGGTTCATATTCAATATCGTCGATCGGGTGATGTATGCGGTCAAAGTCATCATGGTCAAGATCGGAAAATAAAACCAGGTGGCGGATGGCACAATTTTTACAGCGATCGGCACCACGCCAGGCTTTTTCTATCTGTATATTTTTCACAGTTTATTAGCTTCAGAAATTATATTTTCAATGGATTGAAATATTTCAATGCCGCAATTTGTCTCTGCATTTAAACTTTTAACATAACTTAATTTTGGAGAGCATCATGCAACCATCGAACCGCTTACAAAACATGCCGATATCATTTTTCGCCATGGTAATGGGACTGGTTGGTCTGACAATCGCCTGGGAAAAAGCCAGCGATCTATATCAATTCAGCACAGCAATATACAGTACCTTATTGATTCAGTCCGTAGTGGTTTTCGTCATTCTAGCAGGGCTGTACCTTTACAAAGTTATTAATTTTCGCCAGGCATTACTAAAAGAGTGGGCTAATCCGGTCAAAATGAATTTCATTCCGGCTATTTCCATTAGTCTGCTGCTGTTTTCTATCGCGTTTATGAGCATCTCGATAAATTTAAGCCTTGCCTTTTGGGCCGCAGGTACCATTTTACACCTGGTCATTTCACTGATGGTGATGAATTCCTGGTTACATCATGAAAAATTCGAAATACATCATATTAATCCTGCCTGGTTTATTCCTGCAGTTGGTAACGTTATTGTACCTTTGGCCGGCGTTCCGCTAGGTTACGCTGAATTATCCTGGTTCTTCTTTAGTGTTGGTATCACTTTCTGGTTAATACTGATGGTTATCATATTTAACCGCATTATTTTCCATATGCCCTTACCGGTAAAACTTTTACCGACTCTGTTCATATTAATCGCACCTCCAGCTGTTGGTTTTCTGTCTTATATCAAACTGACCGGTGAACTGGACGCTTTTGCCCATGTGCTTTACAACTTTGCTTTATTCCTGACTATTTTACTGTTTAGTCAGTTACCACGATTTGCCAGATTGCCTTTCTTCATTTCCTGGTGGGCTTATTCATTCCCGTTAGCGGCCATGAGTATTACCAGCATGGTAATGGGGCAGATCAGTGGTAAAGCCTTTTACGGTACTATCGGACTGGGACTTTTATTTACCCTCAGTGCTCTGATTGTGCTGCTGTTCATCAAAACCCTTATGGCAGTGCAGCATGGCAAAGTTTGTCTTGCTGATTAATATCAAAATTATATTTCTTTTAGGAGAAGCCATGAAACAAGTTTTATTACAGGAAAAATTTCCCATCTTTAAACTAGAAATTGATAAAAGCGAAACTGAGTTCAAGTCTGCTCAGGGTCTGGTCAATCACTTTAAACAGTTAATCGACGAGCATAAAGTCACACGTTTTATCGGAGAGTTTGATCACTACAGTCATACCAAAGGTCTTGAAGGTGGAGAAATTGCTAATAACATCATCGATGCACGTAATGTGGTTTTCTGCTTTGGCAGCAAATTACCGAAGGCTGAAATGCTGGCGGTCAGGCCTCGTTCAATCGGCATCGCCGAAACAAAAACAAGTTTTATGATTTCATTTATGGAAGCACCGATGGCATTGGCTAATGACACGATGGAAGCCTGGGTTAAGGGCGTCGTGTTAAAAGTTGCAGCCTGAAATTGTAAATTTTTTAATAGTATAGTTAGGAGTCAGTCATGAGTATAGCAGTGACCAGTCAAATTTTTAGAACCATTACCGGCCATGCCGGTAAAACCGCCGGTTCCTGGTGTATACCAGTCCGGCTGAAAATGAGTGGCTAGAAACAGACCGCCTCGATCTGCCTAAAGAAATGTCTATGCATGAATTTAAGGGAAGCTCTCATCCAGTCGATGCTTTTGATGTATTGATTACCGAAAGTTGCGGCGATGGTTTTGTTCGCAAGATGGCAAATAGGGGAATAATCGTATTGACCACCAGTGAAACTGATCTTGACAGCAGTGAAAACCTACGCTTCAGGTGGGCATTTACCACCGGCTAAACCACATAGTCACTGATTAATTCTCAGAAGCAACTCATTTTACTCACATGTCATCCATCATTAATCAGAAAACAAGCATCTCAATCGTGGTCTGCCCCCTATTCTCATTTAATTATTCATACCAGATACTTATAACTATAAAACCTTTTATATGATCTTTTTCACCATGCGTCTGAGATGATTGCAGCGTTTCTAAAATTTTTATATCTGGATTATCACCCAAAAACTGATTAATTTCGGCTTCAAGATGTTCTGAAGTCTGGCTATCAAATATTTTAACTTTCATTATAAACACCTTAAATAAAGTTGATATATAGTCAGGTTATAGCGAATAAATCATAATAATTGAAGCAGTCAGTCCATTTAATTATTTAAGGGTAACCCAAAATATTCCAATCTATAAGTATTACTTTTTCGAATTTCATGATTGAATCATTATGCTATTCGTTTTTAAACTATGACTGTATATGTTTGTTGCGGGATTCGAAGATGACGAACCGGTGAGTGAAGAACCATCCGGGGCATAAAAAGTCACGCCCTGATTTATTTAACTTTATTGGATATTTGCGGCCAGAGTAAACTGGCTCATTATTTTTACTCTGGCCCGAATGCCAGTAAGTTAAGAATGTTTTCCAGTGCAGGGTGCGCCATGCGCACCGTGAAAATTCTTGCTGGCTGGGATTTTGGTACCCAAGGCGCACCCTACTATGATTCTTATTTCCCTTAACTAACTGACATTGACTCTGAGCCTAAATCTTTTATCTTTTTACAGTTTGGCGAAAGCCTCATCAAAGTCCTTTGCAGCAGCATCGGTAAATTCAAAGTTACCACGGATGTATTCCAGGGTCTGCTTCTCTCCGTTCCCCCTGCCGTCACTAGCGGACTTGAACAGATCAGTCACTTCATCCTTGGAAAGTTTACCTTCACCAGCTCCAGTAGTGTGCTCTTTAGCCAGGTCGAGTAATTCTTTTTCGTACTTAACACCGTCGATAGTCTGGTATGCCATTATGTTTTTCCTCTGTTGTTTAGTTATAGTTTATATCAATTTTATTGAAACGGAAGCTGCCGACATAACGCCAGGATAATCTCAGTGCTCAAGGGCAGTCTTGCCAAATCAATGGTTATTAAAAATCAATTCCAGGTGATTCTCTTTCCTGGAACAATAATTTCAAGCAGTGCATTATAACCACAATATTTGGCAATATATGTAGTCAGAGTAAATTTCCAATAAGTTTTTTTACGAGCGTCCATAATTACCAGAGATTAATTAAAAGAGAGGTAAATTCGAATTAAAGGGATGAATGCACCAGCGTGTTAATGATTCTTATTTGTCAGCGACCCTGTTAGCTAGCTGAAGTAACACGCCACAAACCGCCTGAGAATCGCCTGTGCATACGGGGTTGGTTTTCCACTGACTTCCTTTTTTAACGCTTCCGCTTCATGCGGTTCGAAATAGCCGTGATTCGCGTAGGTATTGATCCGCAGAATGAATTCTTCAGTATCGCCTTCCGGGTGGAACTGGGTGGCGTACACGTTCTCACCGACGCGAAACATCTGCACCGGACAGTCACTGCCAGTCATTAGCAATATCGCACCTTCGGGTGTGGCTTCGCAGGCTTCCTTGTGGCCTAGCAGGACATCAATCCGATGCGGAAAGCCTTCGAGTATTTTGTCCTTCCTGCCAGCATCAGTGATGTCCAATGTGACACAGCCAACGGTTTCACCGTATTTCGTAGTGATGGGAGTGCCGAGGTACAGACCCAGCAGGCCGTTACCAGAACAGGCACCGAGAAGGGGAAGTCCCGGGTTACCACCTGTTCGAGTAAGCCGTTGAAATCGGCCTCGATCTTTTTCTGGATGTCGGATTTTTTGTTTTCGGGCGTGCTGATATCGAACGGGCTGACCACCGACGATGATCGCGGAGTAATCGTCGAGGTCTATGTTACTGGGGATGCCGATCTTCTCGATGCCTATCCTACGCGTTGTCCCTTCAGCCTGGCCATACTTCAGGATACAGGCGTATTCGCTATCTGCTGAGTATTTTCAGGACGTAATTGCAGGATCAGAACTGGTTTGGTGATAGTCATATTATTCGAAATGATGTTGCTCTGCGAATTAAAAAGGGTCAGCAGCAAAAGAGGCAGAACTTTATTTATATCAAACAATTAAATGGATAATGGGGTCTGACCGACTGCTATCCCCTTTAATTATTATAACCATTTATTGTTATTACATTTATTTACATTAACTTCATTGATATTACATTCCTCGTTCTTACAATAGCCTGGCCATCTGCTATAAGTCACAGCGCAGTCGCTTGTTTTTATAAGCGAATAATACTAGCAATAACTAAATCACTATGGAGAAACACATTGAGCAATAATAATAATCATGTAGGTATCGTCATTCACATCAATGAGGTGCTACAACAAGAACAAATCAACAAGCTGGAAAACTCATTAGGAAGTGATGCAGGAGTAAAAGAAGCGCGTATTAATCGTGATAGAAGCCATTTTATGCTGGTGGACTACATAGGCCAGTGTCGTAGACTGCAAGGGCAGGTGATAAATTATGTAAAAAACAGGGGCTACAATGCCGTGCTAGTTGGAGGGGTAAGCACCCTAAACAAAAACCCCTACCCCGTAAAAGTATAATTTCCCGGTAACGAAGTTAAAGGCAGACAGACTACGATTAATCAAGCTTCTGTCGGTCTGCCGCTTTACCAGGCACTACTGCGCCATTTCAATATGAGGCCGAAATCTCATCTTTTAAACGTGCCATTCCTAAAAGCATAAATATTTTATCCCAAATATTACAATATAAAAATTATCCCCTATAGTCCTATTAATTCATCATTAGAATTTGTTTTAAGTAAATGCGTCATAAACAGCTTATCTGGTCGATAGTATTAACCATTTATTTAACTCTGGCGTCAATCGTTCTTGACACATCCAATAGCATGAACGATACTTTCCAGAATTCTTAGCGCATGTTTTATTTGTTTTTTTTATTGCTGCGTGCAATACGCAAAATAAAGCCACAGCCGTTAAAACAACGACTGAAATCAAAACAGTACCGAGATAAAACAGTGTCTGAGAAAATACACCTGGAGAAACAGCTCCTGAGAAAACAGCTCAACATAAAACTACTAAATGAAAACCAGGTATTATCAATTGTCAATATGCATATTGATCACCATATAAAGGTAGGACGCAAATCTATCACTCGACAAATATATGATGTCCATATAAATAACAATAACTTTTTAAATGCACAAAGGCCCCACAGAAAACTACGCGCACGTAGTTCGGTCACTGCGGTCATGGTCGCCTTCTCGTAATCAGCATAGGCTTTCACCACAGTGACTAGCTGGGGTACTAAAACATGGCGGCGTGTGAGTTGTACATCGATGTCACTCCAGGCCGAAAGTACTTGATTACGATCTCTGACCAATTGATTATAAATCCAGATAGCAACGCTCAATAGAATGACAATGGCAAGTATTAGTTCCAGCATCGGGATATTATAGGGAACATAAGAGTGTCTGGCTATGGTATGCGAATGCGTGAATGGGGTCAGATCTTTCATTGTTCATGAACTAATAAATGCGCTAGCCGCATTTGAATTTTGTTTTACTAAGTAGTATGCACAATTAAAGACCGGACCCTGTCAATGCCGGGTTCTAAAATTAAAGAATTTAACAGAGCGATGATAACTGAGACACATTACAGCGCTGGTGCATTAACTTTTTATCAACAAAGTTGAAATAATTAATAAAAAAAGAGGGGACATGATTAAAATCCCTCCGCCCCGAATGGCACTTACTTAAGCGCGTGTTGCATCAATAACCAGTAGCTCATCTACATTGACGCCTAATCGACCATGTCATTTCGACCGGAGGGAGAAATCTGTTACCACAGTGGCATAAGATTTCTCCCTCCGGTCGAAATGACAGCGTAGTGTTTGTGTACCCCGCTAGCCAACATCACTTTGAATTAGGCTTAAGTAAGTGCCATTACCTCCGCCCCTTTTAACTTATTTGTATGATGCCAGTACTTAAACCCATTCTGGATTTCTTTAAAGCTGAAAATACGGCATATTTACACCATAATCGGACAATCGAAATCATAATGCTAGAAAAGGATACCGATATCAATGCGATCAAAGAGGATACTAAAGTAATCATGGAAAACGAAGGCAGTGTCGAGGCAATAGTGAAACTCAGGAAAAAATTCTATCTAACAACTGCTGCTGTCTGGAGGTTTGTGGATAAGCTTATTTTGAATTAAACAATCAATGGGTTCAGGCTCCAGTGATCTGATTTTAATGAAAGTTGCCCTTGATATTTATTTGCACACCGTTGACCGACTCAAGGTACTGTTTATTGTCGACTCTGTCTTTATCCGTAAGCAATTTGCCGCTTAAATTGATTTTGGGTTCAATATCGTTATTACTTAGTGTTTCAAATAAGGCATTATTTTTTTCTGTGGGCACTTTGCCTGTATTTAAAAAGTTATTGTTATTTATATGGACATCAATATGTATATTGTCGAGTGATAGATTTATTGCATGCCTTACTTTTATATGGTGATCAATATGCATATTGACAATTGATAGATTTATTTCATGCCTGGCTTTCATTGTAGTAGTTTTATGTTGAGCTGTTTTCTCAGGAGCTGTTTTCTTAGGTGCTATTTTCTCAGACACTGTTTTTATATCTGGTACTGTTTTGATTTCAGTCGTTGTTTTAACGGCTGTGGCTTTATTTTGCGTATTGCACGCAGCAATAAAAAAACAAATAAAACATGCGCTAAGAATTCTGGAAAGTATCATTAGTATTGGATGTGTCAAGAACGATTGACGCCAGAGTTAAATAAATGGTTAATACTATCGACCAGATAGTATGTTTTATGACGCATTTACTTAAAACAAATTCTAATGATGAATTAATAGGATTATAGGGGATAATTTTTATATTGTAATATTTGGGATAAAATATTTATGCTTTTAGGAATGAGCGTTTAAAAGATGAGATTTCAGTCATATTGAAAAGGCGGGTTGTGCCTGGTAAAGCAGGCAGACCGACGAAGCTTGATTAATCGTGGTCTGTCTGCTTTAACTTCGTTACCGGGAAATTATACTTTTGAATAGGTTTGTTTTAGGGTGCTTACCCTCCAACCAGCACGGCATTGTAGCCCCTGTTTTTTACATAATTTATCACCTGCCTTGCAGTTACGACACTGGGCATGTAGTCCACCAGCATAAAATGGCTTCTATCACGATTAATACGCGCTTCTTTTACTCCTGCATCACTTCCTAATGAGTTTTCCAGCTTGTTAATTTGTTCTTGTTGTAGCACCTCATTGATGTGAATGACGATACCTACATGATTATTATTGCTCAATGTGTTTCTCCATAGTGATTTAGTTATTGCTAGTATTATTCGCTTATAAAAACAAGCGACTGCGCTGTGACTTATAGCAGATGGCCAGGCTATTGTAAGAACGAGGAATGTAATATCAATGAAGTTAATGTAAATAAATGTAATAACAATAAATTGTTATAATAATTAAAGGGGATAGCAGTCGGTTAGACCCCATTATTCATTTAATTGATTGATATAAACAAAGTTCTGCCTCTTTTGCTGCTGCCCCTTTTAATTCGCAGAGCAACATCATTTCGAATAATATGACTATCACCAAACCAGTTCTGATCCTGCAATTACGCCCTGAAAATACTACAGCAGATAGCGAATACGCCTGTATACTGAAGTATGGCCAGTTGAAGGCTGAGGACACGCGTAGGATAGGCATCGAGAAGATCGGCATCCCCAGTAACATAGACCTCGACGATTACTCCGCGATCATCGTCGGTGGTAGCCCGTTCGATATCAGCACGCCCGAAAACAAAAAATCCGGCATCCAGAAAAAGATCGAGGCCGATTTCAACGGCTTACTCGAACAGGTGGTAACCCGGGACTTCCCCTTTCTCGGTGCCTGTTCTGGTAACGGCCTGCTGGGTCTGTACCTCGGCACTCCCATCACTACGAAATACGGTGAAACCGTTGGCTGTGTTACATTGGACATCACTGATGCTGGCAGGAAGGACAAAATACTCGAAGGCTTTCCGTATCGGATTGATGTCCTGCTAGGCCACAAGGAAGCCTGCGAAGCCACCCCCGAAGGTGCTATATTGCTAATGACAGGCAGTGACTGTCCGGTGCAGATGTTTCGCGTCGGTGAGAACGTGTACGCCACCCAGTTCCACCCGGAAGGCGATACTGAAGAATTCATTCTGCGGATCAATACCTACGCGAATCACGGCTATTTCGAACCGCATGAAGCGGAAGCGTTAAAAAAGGAAGTCAGTAGAAAACCAACCCCGTATGCACAGGAGATTCTCAGGCGGTTTGTGGCGTGTTACTTCAGCTAGCTAACAGGGTCGCTGACAAATAAGAATCATTAACAGGCTGGTGCATTCATTCCTTTAATTCGAATTTACCTCTCTTTTAATTAATCTCTGGTAATTATAGACGCTCATAAAAACACTTATAAGAAATTTACTCTGACTACATATATTGCCAAATATTGTGGTTATAATGCACTGCTTGAAATCATTGTTCCAGGAAAGAGAATCATCTGGAATTGATTTTTAATAACCATTGATTTGGCAAGACTGCCCTGGAGCACTGAGATTATCCTGGCGTTATATCGGCAGCTTCCGTTTCAATAAAATTGATATAAACTATAACTAAACAACAGAGGAAAAACATAATGGCGTACCAGACTATCGACGGTGTTAAGTACGAAAAAGAATTACTCGACCTGGCTAAAGAGCACACTACTGGCGCTGGTGAAGGTAAACTTTCCAAGGATGAAGTGACCGATCTGTTCAAGTCCGCTAGTGACGGCCAGGGGGTAACGGAGACAGAAAAGCAGACCCTGGAATACATCCGTGGTAACTTTGAATTTACCGATGCTGCTGCAAAGGACTTTGATGAGGCTTTCGCCAAACTGTAAAAAGATAAAAGATTTAGGGTCAGAGTCAATGTCAGTAAATTAAGGGAAATAAGAATTATAGTAGGGTGCGCCGTGTGTACCAAAATCCCAGCCAGCAAGAATTTTCACGGTGCGCATGGCGCACCCTACACTGGAAAACATTCTTAACTTACTGGCATTCGGGCCAGAGTAAAAATAATGAGCCAGTTTACTCTGGCCGCAAATATCCAATAAAGTTAAATAAATCAGGGCGTGACTTTTTATGCCCCGGATGGTTCTTCACTCACCGGTTCGTCATCTTCGAATCCCGCAACAAACATATACAGTCATAGTTTAAAAACGAATAGCACAATCATTCAATCATGAAATTCGAAAAAGTAATACTTATAGATTGGAATATTTTGGGTTACCCTTAAATAATTAAATGGACTGACTGCTTCAATTATTATGATTTATTCGCTATAACCTGACTATATATCAACTTTATTTAAGGTGTTTATAATGAAAGTTAAAATATTTGATAGCCAGACTTCAGAACATCTTGAAGCCGAAATTAATCAGTTTTTGGGTGATAATCCAGATATAAAAATTTTAGAAACGCTGCAATCATCTCAGACGCATGGTGAAAAAGATCATATAAAAGGTTTTATAGTTATAAGTATCTGGTATGAATAATTAAATGAGAATAGGGGGCAGACCACGATTGAGATGCTTGTTTTCTGATTAATGATGGATGACATGTGAGTAAAATGAGTTGCTTCTGAGAATTAATCAGTGACTATGTGGTTTAGCCGGTGGTAAATGCCCACCTGAAGCGTAGGTTTTCACTGCTGTCAGAGGATCAGTTTCACTGGTGGTCAATACGATTATTCCCCTATTTGCCATCTTGCGAATAAAACCGTCGCCGCAACTTTCGGTAATCAATACATCAAAAGCATCGACTGGATGAGAGCTTCCCTTAAATTCATGCATAGACATTTCTTTAGGCAGATCGAGGCGGTCTGTTTCTAGCCACTCATTTTCAGCCGGACTGGTATACACCAGGAACCGGCGGGTTTTACCGGCATGGCCGGTAATGGTTCTAAAATTTTGACTGGTCACTGCTATATTCATGACTGACTCCTAACTATACTATTAAAAAATTTACAATTTCAGGCTGCAACTTTTAACACGACGCCCTTAACCCAGGCTTCCATCGTGTCATTAGCCAATGCCATCGGTGCTTCCATAAATGAAATCATAAAACCTGTTTTTGTTTCGGCGATGCCGATTGAACGAGGCCTGACCGCCAGCATTTCAGCCTTCGGTAATTTGCTGCCAAAGCAGAAAACCACATTACGTGCATCGATGATGTTATTAGCAATTTCTCCACCTTCAAGACCTTTGGTATGACTGTAGTGATCAAACTCTCCGATAAAACGTGTGACTTTATGCTCGTCGATTAACTGTTTAAAGTGATTGACCAGACCCTGAGCAGACTTGAACTCAGTTTCGCTTTTATCAATTTCTAGTTTAAAGATGGGAAATTTTTCCTGTAATAAAACTTGTTTCATGGCTTCTCCTAAAAGAAATATAATTTTGATATTAATCAGTAAGACAAACTTTGCCATGCTGCACTGCCATAAGGGTTTTGATGAACAGCAGCACAATCAGAGCACTGAGGGTAAATAAAAGTCCCAGTCCGATAGTACCGTAAAAAGCTTTACCACTGATCTGCCCCATTACCATGCTGGCAATACTCATGGCCGCTAACGGGAATGAATAAGCCCACCAGGAAATGAAGAAAGGCAATCTGGCAAATCGTGGTAACTGACTAAGCAGTAAAATAGTCAGGAATAAAGCAAAGTTGTAAAGCACATGGGCAAAAGCGTCCAGTTCACCGGTCAGTTTGATATAAGACAGAAAACCAACAGCTGGAGGTGCGATTAATATGAACAGAGTCGGTAAAAGTTTTACCGGTAATGGCATATGGAAAATAATGCGGTTAAATATGATAACCATCAGTATTAACCAGAAAGTGATACCAACACTAAAGAAGAACCAGGATAATTCAGCATAACCTAGCGGAACGCCGGCCAAAGGTACAATAACGTTACCAACTGCAGGAATAAACCAGGCAGGATTAATATGATGTATTTCGTATTTTTCATGATGTAACCAGGAATTCATCACCATCAGTGAAATGACCAGGTGTAAAATGGTACCCGCGGCCCAAAAGGCAAGGCTTAAATTTATCGAGATGCTCATAAACGCGATAGAAAACAACAGCAGACTGATGGAAATAGCCGGAATGAAATTCATTTTGACCGGATTAGCCCACTCTTTTAGTAATGCCTGGCGAAAATTAATAACTTTGTAAAGGTACAGCCCTGCTAGAATGACGAAAACCACTACGGACTGAATCAATAAGGTGCTGTATATTGCTGTGCTGAATTGATATAGATCGCTGGCTTTTTCCCAGGCGATTGTCAGACCAACCAGTCCCATTACCATGGCGAAAAATGATATCGGCATGTTTTGTAAGCGGTTCGATGGTTGCATGATGCTCTCCAAAATTAAGTTATGTTAAAAGTTTAAATGCAGAGACAAATTGCGGCATTGAAATATTTCAATCCATTGAAAATATAATTTCTGAAGCTAATAAACAGTGAAAAATATACAGATAGAAAAAGCCTGGCGTGGTGCTGATCGCTGTAAAAATTGTGCTATCCGCCACCTGGTTTTATTTTCCGATCTTGACCATGATGACTTTGACCGCATACATCACCCGATCGACGATATTGAATATGAACCCGGTAGTCGTCTTTATCATCAGGGCGATGAAATGCCATTTGTTTACACCATTCGATCAGGCCTGATTAAGCTGGTGCAGCACCTGCCCAATGGAGATCGCCGAATTGTACGTTTACTCGGTCAGGGCGACCTGGCCGGGCTTGAAAGTTTGAATGGTCAGGTTGCTGATCACGATGCCGTCACACTGGATAATGTGCAGGTGTGCAGGATACCCCGCTCGGTAATTAAAACATTGCAACGCGATACCCCGAATTTGCACGATGCCCTGATACAGCGCTGGCAAAAAGCTCTGAGCGGTGCCGATAGCTGGATTACCAAACTATCAACCGGTAATGCCCGGCAACGCGTAGCCCGTTTATTATTATTGCTGGATCAGGCATCGAATGATGAATGTTTTTTCCTGCCAAGCCGAGAAGATATGGGAGCCATGCTTGGTATTACCACTGAAAGTGCCAGTAAAGCGACAGCTGAATTTAAACGACAGGGCTGGTTAAAACCGCTCAGACAAAATCGAGCGTGGATAGATTCTAACGAATTAAATGAACAGTTTGATTAGTTTATTTATTGTCACCAACCCCTTTAACCAGGTGGAGGTGGATTATTTGGTAAACTACGGCAAACTGGTGGATCTGGCCGAATATTTCGGTTGATAGGGCAAGCGCCCATTACTCAATATATAAAGAGAGGAATACAAAATGAACGATGTCAAAAAACGTTTTGAAGAGATGCTTAATGAGCTACAACAAGAGCGAGACGAACTGAAGGTAAAGCTACAACTGGCCAAGATGGAGATGGGCGATGAATGGGAAAAACTTGAAGCCCAACTGGAAATGTTTGAGGCTAAAACAAAGGAACTGGGCAGTGCGGCGGTGGACGCTTCGCAGGACATTGGTGCGGCGGCTAAATTGCTTGGGGAAGAGATCGCCAATGGATTCAAAAAAATTCGAAAACATCTTTAATAGTGGAGTAGAGGGATTTTAACCACAACCTCATCAGTTAAGCAGAATTAAGCTGACAGTCCTTTTAATATTTTACTTTATAGATTTTGGTCCATTTGAAATGACTGCTAGTTGGAATAATGAAAAACTAAAAGTGTTTGTGAAAAATACTCTCGGTTGTGGTTGTCCCGAAAAGGTGTTTGCAAAGATTGATGTAAGCAAGCTCACGACAGTGGAACATGAAAAAGAGATAACCAGGATTGTAGTTGGAGACACTCTTGTCATATACATCATACGCCTCGAGTCATCTGGTGCTTTTGTTGATAGTGTTGAATTGATCGGTTTGGCAGGAAAAGCTGATCGAGATACAAACAACTACAATCGGTTTAGATTGGTAATATCAAGTTTTGAAGATGATGTACAACAGGAGAGAGTATCAGAGCGCTTTTCAAAATTATTCAATACGGATGAGAAGATGCATATTCATTTTGTAAGTCAAAAATTGCTAGAAGGGTTGTAAGTTAAATAATAATTGGAGTCAGAGTAGAATGGCACTTAACTTATGCTGAAAATGCGCATATCTCAGTAAATTCGTCCCGTCCCTTTAATTCTGGAAGTCGCTCAAGATTTTCTGGTGGTCTATATTCACTTCTGGCACTATTGCTCTGTTTAGATAGTGCGCGTGAAATCAGTGTGGGTTTATGCTGACCTCAATAGTTGGATTGTGTCGGGGAGAGGGAGGCTATTTGGGGTGGTTGCATAATTCACTAAAATTTCGTGTGGAAATATGGCCGTTTGTTGCGGCGAATAACTGCCATTAGCTTTTGTACAATCAGTGGATTTTGAGAAAAAGGGACTCTATTATTCCTGTACACTATTTATAAAGAAAAGAATTTGCAATTATGACGGAAATTTTTGTGGCATCTCATCTTGATCTGTCCAAACGCGACTCATCGGCCATGCTTGAGGCAATTCGACAAGCGCAAGCACGCTTTATTGTTGATACGACGCCCCGCCAATCCTTCGGTGACCTCCTGGATATCCTGCTTTCCATGACTGAGAGTGAATATGGGTTTATCGGCGAGATCTTCTACAAGGATGAAGGCATACCATTCCTGAAGACGCACTCAATTACGAACATCGCATGGAACGATGAAACGCGGGCCTTATACAATAAATATACCGCCGAACAAGGCATGGAGTTTCATAACCTTAAGTCATTGTTCGGTCAGGTAATGGTTACGAAAAAGCCTGTTATAGCGAATGATCCAGCGAATGACCCGCGTGCTGGAGGCTTGCCACCAGGGCATCCAGCGATGAACTCGTTTATGGGATTGCCGTTATTCTTCAACGGGCAAATGGTCGGTATGATCGGCGCGGCGAATAATCCTTCCGGTTATACGCCTGAGCTCATTGACTGGTTAACACCATTCCTGAATACCTCTGCAACCTTGATAGTTGGTTACCGGAATACCAGAGATCGCGGGCTGGTAGAACAGTCTCTGCAAGAAGCTAATAATAACTTCCATGCCCTGTTACAGGCCGTGCCGGACTTAATGTTTGAATTGGATATAAACGGCGAATATCTTAACGTCTGGGGCGTACGAGGGGACTTGCTGTTTGCACCGAAAAGTGAGCTGGAAGGCCAGTCAGTCACTCAAATTCTGCCCGCAGAGGCGGCACAACAGGTACTCGCAGCGATACAGGATGCAGATAAAAACGGCATGACCTTCGGGCGCCAGATTATGCTACCCCTGTCTCAGGGCCCGCACTGGTTCGAATTATCGGTTTCGAAGAAATGCCTCACACCGGGTAAGCCAGCCAGCTACATCGTGTTATCTCGCGATATCACTTCTACTAAGGAAGCAGAAGAGGAACTGCGCATCGCTGCGGCTACATTCGAATCTCAGGAGGCCATCCTGATTACCGATTCAAGCACAAAAGTTCTGCGTGCCAACAAGGCCTTTGAGGATATCACCGGTTACAGCTCTTCAGAGATAATCGGGAAAAATATGAACGATATGGACTCAGACTATCACGATGCGGCCTTCTATCAGGGTATGTGGTCAGAACTACGCGAAACCGGAAAATGGGTTGGTGAGGTATGGGATAGGCGCAAGTGCGGGGAACTCTATCCCAGGTATATGACCATCACGGCTGTTTACGATGACAATAAGGAGGTAATAAATTTTGTGTCTGTGTTTACCGACATTGCACAGCGCAAGCAGTCGGAAGAGGAAATACATCAGCTGGCCTTTTACGATCCGCTGACGCGACTACCCAATCGCCGTCTGTTGATTGATCGTCTGCAGTATGCACTGGAGAAAAGTCTGCGTAGCGATCAGTATGGGGCTTTGCTGTTTCTCGATCTGGATCACTTCAAGATAATCAATGATACGAAAGGTCATGCTATTGGCGACATGCTATTGATCGAGGTGGCGCACCGGCTGAAGAACTGCGTGCGTAAGGGCGACATCGTGGCACGACTGAGTGGTGATGAATTTGTATTGGTGCTGGAAGACTTGAGCAAACAGCCCGACGATGCGGCCACACAGGCGGAGCAGGTTGCTGAAAAAGTCACCGACGAGCTAATTAAGCATTATATGCTGGAAGATTATAAGTGTTACACCACGGCGAGTATCGGCATCAATCTGTTTCGCGGACAGCAGGACAGTATCGACGTCTTGTTTAGAAATGCTGATGTCGCAATGTACCAGGCCAAGGCGGCAGGACGTAATGCAATTCGTTTTTTTGATCCACAGATGCAAGTAGCACTGCAAGCGCGATCGTCACTGGAAGCCGATTTACGCCAGGCACTGGAAAAGCAGCAGTTTTCATTGCACTACCAAATTCAGGTAGACAGCAAGCATCGACCATTGGGTGCAGAAGTACTGTTGCGTTGGCAGCATCCTGCTCGTGGCCTTATTTTTCCTGATCAATTCATTCCATTGACTGAAGAAAACGGTTTGATCGTGCCTATTGGTTTGTGGGTACTTGAAACCGCCTGCGCACAGATCAATAAATGGCAATGCGAGGAGCTGACGCGGAATTTGACGCTGGCTGTGAACGTCAGCGCGAAACAATTGCACCAGGTTGATTTCGCTGAGCAGGTAATGCACGTGTTGCTTGAAAGTGGCGTGAATCCTTCTTTGCTAAAACTAGAGCTGACAGAAAGTGTCGTACTCGAAAACTTCGAGGACACCATCAAGAAAATGCAAACACTGAAATCGCTTGGAGTGAGATTCTCATTGGATGACTTTGGCACCGGGCAATCATCGCTGACATATTTAAAACAACTGCCACTGGATCAAATCAAGATCGACCGTTCCTTTGTGCGTGACATAGCGTCCGATCCAAACGACGCCACGATCGTGAACACCATCATCGTGATGAGCAAGGCAATGGGTCTGGATGTGATCGCGGAAGGTGTGGAAACCGATGCTCAACGTGAGTTTCTAGATCGCCATGGGTGCCAACATTATCAAGGCTATTTGTTTAGTAAACCAGTACCGCTTGATCAATTTGAGCAGGAATTAAGACGTTTTTCTCAGGTGCATTTGGGGTCAGAGTAAAAACTCTACAATGCTATGAATGATTTTTACTCTGACCCAAAACTTCCAAAACAATAGTGTTAGCTTATTCATGTTTGAAAACCCGTTGATTGTACCTGTGCTAGAAATTTTAAGAGAAGCTGATGCCGCTATTACCGAACATCAGTTAATGAAAACGCTTGAGCAGGATAATGTGCATTTTTCTGAGCTGGCAGAATCGCAAAACCTGGCATTGTTTCAAAAACATTTTTTGATTATGAATGCACTTTATCAATTGCAACAGCGATTGCTGGATGAGAAAGTCTATCTATATATTTCACCGTTAGCAATTTATATGCAGCCAGCGAAGATTGAGTCAGTGCAGTTATTAGCTGAGCTTAATAGTGACGAGCATTTACGCGGTTACTACACTGATTGGCACAACTTTCTGCAAGCGTCTGAGTCTCAGGTTAATATTTTACTGGATCAATTCTGGCAACTGTATTTTCTGCAGGAAAAAAAGGCTGATGCATACCAGGTACTGGATTTGCCAGTAAAAGCTCCCTGGTGCGAAGTGCAGAAGAACTACCGAAAGTTAGCTGCCCTGCATCACCCGGATCGAGGAGGGGATGCTGTACGATTTATAGCAATTCGTCAGGCTTATGAAATATTGCGCCCCCTGTCATTTGACTATTCAGGGTAAGCAATTAATTAAAGGGGTCTGTGACTAATGCCGCTTACTTAAGCCGAAACCCCTGTCATTGCGAGCGTTAGCGTGGCAATCTATTAGCCTCTGGTGCCTGCCTGCCAGAGATTGCTTCGTACCTCGCAATGACGAATTTAGTAAGATAATGTGCATTTTCGGCTTAAGTAAGCGGCATTAGGGTCTGTGACAAATGAGGATCATTAACTCGCTGGAGCAGTCAGCCTTTTCATCGCTTCATTTAATGGAGAAAGAACTCTTAATTTTATTTATGATGCCAATACTTAAACCTGTTCTGGATTTCTTTAGCCCGGATATTTCATAGGAATGCAGGATTTTGGGGAAATCTTAGCGAGTCAGTTTGATCGATTCGGCGAAAAGCATAGCCATAGCTATGGTTACAGGCGAATCGTTCAAAATGGCCGCTGAGATTTTCCCAAAAACTGCATAGTGGTCCTGAGTACATAGTGTACTTTGCTAATATACCAATAATATTCAATATAATCATAATGTTAAGTTGAATTTTTAGCGTTCCTATGAAATATCCGGGTTAGAGCTGGAAAGGCGACATATTTACACCTGTAATCGCACAATCGAAATAGTAGCACTAAAGCAGGGTATCGATATCTATACGATCAAAGATGAAGCTAAAGCTAAAGCAATTCATCTAGAAACCGTGTTTCACCATGTTGGTAGACTTGAAAATCTGATTCTTGAATATCATATTTTCTTAATGCCTCGGTAAGCTTGTGCGGGGGTTCATCGAGCGGTTCGTCGGTTAAGATGAATGTGCCCCAATGCATGCCAACTGAGTGCCGGGACCGAATGTCCATGTGTATCTTGACGGTTTCATCCGGGCTGACGTGGTAGGAACTCATGAACCACCTTGGTTCGTATGCGCCAATAGGGAGTAGTGCGAGGTCAAAGTGCCCATACCTGTTGCCGATATCCTTGAAGTGATTTGCATAGCCCGTGTCGCCTGCAAAGAATATACGATTACCATCTGCTTCTATGACCCATGAAGCCCATAGTCGCTCGTAGGCATCAGCCAATGTGCGTTTACTCCAGTGTTGACTCGGTTCCGCGGTGAACCTGACACCCCTGATTTCGTGGTTTTGCGACCAGTCGAGTTCGACAACATTGACCGAATTCAGATCCAGGTCGTCAAACCATGCCTTCATTCCCAACGGAACGAGAAAGGTAAGTTTTCGCTCGCTGTTATGTTCTGACAAGGCGATAACGGATGACATGTCCAGAGAATCATAATGATCGTGTGAAATGATCACCGCATCGATATCGGGCATATCTGCTATCGCCATTCCCGGCGCAACAACGCGTTTTGGGCCGGCCCAGGATACGGGCGAAGCACGCTCTGAAAACTGGGGATCAGTAAGTATGTTCAGGCCGTGAAACTGGATGAGAAAAGTTGCGTGTCCAATCCATGTCAGGCTGGCTTTCTCTGTGTTGTTTTTTACAAATTCATGATGTGTTCTGTCGATCGTAAAATCGTAGTCATCGGCACCAGGTATGTCCTGGAAGAGCCTTTCCCAGCGCCACTTGATAAATGCCAGGAATCCTTTGTCGTCCTTGTAGTCGATGTTTTGAAAGCCTGATTGAGTATGGTGGGCTTTCGTCGGGTCATAGTTCGGGTTTGTCGAGCACGAGCCGATCATCGACAGGGAAAGTAGAAATACGAAATTAAAGCGTTTCATTGTACTTTTGACCTGCTGCTGGTACTGCAAAGGTTCCGGTGATTGAAGCACATGCACATGTTAATTATTTATGAACATCCGGCCTGGGAATTAGTTCCATGCATTGTGGCCTTACAGTGAGCAAATGTGCCATTCGTCAGAGCCATTTACCCTCTGGACGAGCGATGGCAAGAAGTCGCTGAACGGATCCTGGTCTGGTTAGAATTAAAATGAGGCCCAGGAAAAAAGGGTAATCAGTCTGTTCCCGGTTTCCCTGCAGATATCAGATCTCTTCTGATTTCATGCCGCTTCCCAGCCAGCGTAGCTCAAACAGTTCATCGCGGCGGTCCCTGGAATTAGTGACCGAGCCTTCATGTCGAAGCTGGACAAGTTTATCCAGATCAAGGTCAGCGATCAGAGCCATTTCGGTATTCGGCGTACTCTCTGCCATGATTGCATCGTGAGGAAAGGCAAAGTCGGAAGGGGAATATACTGCGGATTGTGCATATTGAATATCGACATTTTCAACCTGTGGCAGGTTGCCTACACTGCCGCCGATAGCGACATAACATTCGTTCTCGATGGCTCTTGCCTGTGCGCAGCGTTGAACGCGTAAAAAACCATTTTTTGTATCGGTCCAGAAAGGCACGAACAGGATTTCCATATCCTGTTTTGCCAACAGACGCGATAGTTCCGGGAACTCCACATCGTAACAGATCAGTATGCCGATGCGGCCGGCATCAGTATCAAACAGCTGCAGGCTATCGCCTCCTTCTATGACCCAGTCCCGCCGTTCATGGGGGGTGATGTGGATTTTTGGCTGCACGTCCACGGTACCATCACGCCGGCACAGGTATGCGTTGTTGTATAAGTTGTCACCGGACATGGCTGGCATACTGCCTGCAATAATGTTGATGTTATAAGTAACGGCAAATTGCGATACCGATTCAACGATACAATCGGCATAGGTGGCGAGGAAGCGTATGGCGTCGTACTGGTTGTGTTGATCGCCTATGCCCATCAGCGGCACATTAAAAAATTCCGGAAACAGGACAAAATCTGCCTGGTAAGCGGACATTGAATCGACAAAGTATTCCACCTGGTTTATCCAGGTCTCAAATGAATCGGTAAGCCGCATCTGCCATTGCACGATGCCGACGCGTACTACTGCTTTTCGAATGGAATCTGCGGCGCCGCTTTCTGGTTCATACAGGATGTTATTCCATTCCAGTAATGTGGCATAACCCAGAGACTGTTTATCTTCTGGCATGTAGCCTTTCATTAAACGTTTTACTTCAAAGTCATTAGCCAGCTGGAAACTGAGGATGGGCTCTTGGTATTCATGTTGTTGTTTTACAGATTAAAGGCGACGGAGGAAATAAATTTCTAACCAATTCTATAACAAATAAAAGAGCGCAGTGCCTAATGCCGCTTACTTAAGCCGAAATCCCTGTCATTGCGAGCGTTAGCGCGGCATTAATTTAGCTCCAGGCAACATTAGTGCTTCGTACCTCGGTAATTGCCGAGGAGAAATTATCTGCCCGTACGTCCTGTACTTATGCGTTGCCCTACTAACCTACGCTGACCTCCATGGATGGAGGAAATGCAAAAAGATTGTTGGGAACAATCTTTGCCATGTAGGGATCGCAATGACAAATTTAGTAAGATGAATGTGCATTTTCGGCTTAAGTAAGCGGCATTAAGCTCAGTGCCCTCCCAGAAGTGGTTGCTACTATCAATTAGAGTTAAAGTTTAGCAAAGGAGTTGCTATGTCAGGACACACAAGGTTGTACTTGCCCGAATACGCGTATCATTTTGTTCAACGCGGAAATAATCGAGAGGCCTGTTTCTTGAGCCTGAGAATTATCAGTTTTATCTGGAGTTGTGGTAAGAAGCTGTATCACGCTATGGTGTTTCTGTTCATGCTTATTGTTTGATGACAAATCATATACATGTCCTGGCCACGCCTGCAGATGTTTTTGTGGGTGTCTATAATATTACTGCGCAAACGATATAAACGAATCGAGTAACAGTGTGCCTGGTAAATGATATTAAAACCTGTATGTTACGTTTTCACCTGCTTCTTATAAATAAATGTTATAACAAGGTGCGAAATTCAATTCTATGGTACAGTAGTTGCCATCTACCATCTCCGCCGTTTTCGGTGTCTCTTGCGAGATAGCAGGATACAACGTGGTTCGTAAAGCACGAATTACCCGCTCAACATTTATCACTCTGTAAACATTGGCAAACAGCTTTGGTTGACCTGTCGATTACACATCAATACCCGGATAATAAACATGAGCAAAGAACAGAAAAACAATAAAGAAGCCAGGAAGAAATCCCTGTTGTCAGCAAAAGAAAAGAAGGCAGCGAAGATACTCAAGAAAGAGTCTAAGAAGTCAACTGGCCCTGGGATATAACAAGACGCGTTAAATATTACCGGGGATGATAACAGCCCGCAGTTATATGACTTGAAGTTTTTTTTACGACGGGTAGTATAAGGGCAATTTGAAACCCTGGCCACCAGCTCCAGCAATAAACGTTTCCACGATACTTATCGTACCTGTCTAGATGTTCTCAATATCCGCCAATACAGCGTAACTACGTTGAGGTTGTCCGGTAACCGGCTGATGGATTTGATTACTCGTGGTATGAGTTTTAGATAGTCACGGGTCATCCTGCTGTTGACGCTGCGCTGATTATCGTAGTACTGACGAGGAGAAAGTCATAATCATCAATAAGTTCGGCTTTTCGGCACGCGCACATAACTGGTTGCACAACGACCGGGATACCGAGTTGCTGCGTGCGGAACTGTTCAGCATCGAGCAACTGAAGCGCCATGCAGTAATGCTGGCCGGCCGGCATAAAATCGATCCTCGTCCACCACCTGACAGGTTGCTGCCACGGCTGGCGGAGAATTCGAGCGTGTTGCGGGCAGCGTATGACATTGTCACCGCTGCGGTAACGCCGGGACAGCGGATCGTACCGGCGGAGGCCTGGCTGCTCGATAACTTTTATCTGATTGAGCAACAGATCACGCTGGCGCGCAGGCATCTACCGCGCGGCTACAGCCGACAGCTGCCGCGACTGGCTGATGGCCCGTCGGCTGGCTTCCCGCGCATCTACGATCTTGCGCTGGAATTGATCTCTCACATGGACGGCCGTCTCGACAGCGACAACGCCACCCAGTTCGTCGCCGCCTACCAGAGCGTTGAACCTTTAAAGCTGGGCGAACTCTGGGCATTCCCGATCATGCTGCAGCTGGCGTTGCTGGAAAACCTGCGCCGCGTTGCAGTGCGTATCGCAAGTCGGCGCGAAGAGCGCGACGCGGCCATTAGCTGGGCGGACCGTATGCTGGTCACGGCCGAAGAGGAACCGAACCAGCTCATCCAGTTGCTGGCCGAGTTCGCCAATGCCGATGTGCCGCTGACCGCTCCGTTCGTGGAAGAGTTTTACGCAAGGCTGCAGGCCCAGGGGCCTGCAATGGCGTTCGTGCAAACCTGGGTCGAACACAAACTGTTCGAACAGGGTGTGACCGCAACACAGTTATCGGCGGCAGCCGCGCGCACCGCCGCGACCAACCAGATTTCCATTGCAAACAGTATCGGCAGTCTGCGTTTCATCGGCGCAATGGACTGGCGCGATTATGTCGAGTCGCTTAGTGTCGTCGAACAGACCTTGCGTGAAGATCCGGCGGGCATGTACGCCAGCCAGGATTTCGCTACCCGCGACCGTTACCGGCATGTCATCGAGGACGTGGCGAGACTCGGTTCGTACAATGAGCTGGATGTTGCGCGCGAAGCCATTAGCCTCGCACAGGTTGCCGCGGATGGATCGAGTACCGACGATCGCGGCGCGCATGTCGGCTTTTACCTGATCGATCGCGGACGGCAGAATCTGGAACGCATCGTCGGTTGCCGTTTGCCTCTGCGATTGCGGCTCAGACGCAAGAGCCGGCAATTACGCCTTTTCTTTTACCTCGGCCCCATTGCGCTGCTCACGCTGCTTTTGACTGCGGCCGTGCTTTACGCGTTTGACGATTTCGGGCCGAGTGACTGGCGCTTCTGGTATTTCACCCTTTTCGGCATCATCGGTGCCTCAGCGTTAGCCGTCCCGCTGGTGAACATGCTGGTCACACTGTTGCTGCCGCCGCGTGCGTTACCGCGCATGGATTTTTCGCAGGGCATTCCGTCTGCGTACCGTACCATGGTGGTCGTGCCCACCTTGCTGAGCGGGCCACAGGAAATCGATGATCTTCTCGAAGCGCTGGAAATCCGTTATCTCGGCAATCGTGATGAGAATCTGTTGTTTGCGTTGCTCACGGATTTCCGTGATGCGCCCGAGCATAGTATGCCGGACGATGAATCAACGCTTGCCTACGCGCGCACGGCGGTCGAAGCGCTGAACGAACAGTATCGCGACGACCGTGCGTGCATCTTCTACCTGTTTCATCGCCCCCGGCTGTGGAACCCGGTCGAACGGGTATGGATGGGCTACGAGCGCAAGCGCGGTAAGCTGGAACAGTTCAATGCCTTACTGCGGGGAGAGGAACAATCGTCCTTCTCGGATATCGTCGGTGACACCTCCATTCTCAGCTCGATCAAATACATAATCACACTGGACACCGACACGCAACTGCCGCGCGACGCGGCGCGCACGCTCGTCGCCAATCTCGCGCATCCATTGAATCGGCCAGTGTACGATGCACACAGGGGACGCATCGTCGAAGGCTATGCGATCCTGCAACCGCGTGCGTCGATCAGCCTGACCAGCGCGGGCCAGTCACGCTTCAGCAAATTATTCGCGGGTGAATCGGGCATCGATCCGTATACGCGCGAAGTATCGGATGTCTACCAGGATATTTTCGGCGAAGGTTCGTTCATCGGCAAAGGCATCTATGATGTAGACGCGTTTCGTCAGGCCGTCGATGGACGTTTTCCGGAGAATCAGATTCTGAGTCATGACCTGATCGAAAGCGGCTATGCGCGTTCAGCGCTGGTGACCGATGTTGACCTGATCGAAGAACATCCGTCCAGTTACGTAATGGACGCCAGTCGACGACACCGCTGGATACGCGGCGACTGGCAGCTAGCCAGCTGGTTGTTACCGCGCGTGCCCGGACCGCCCGACGCGAATGCACCGGATGCATCAAAGGCACAGCGGCAACCGAATCCGCTCAGCGCGCTGTCCAGGTGGAAGTTGTTCGACAACCTGCGACGCAGCCTGGTGTCGCCGGCATTGCTGGCCCTGCTGACCGGTGGCTGGTTGTTTGGCCCGGGACCGGCCTGGTTCTGGAACCTGCTGGTAGCAAGTATTGTGTTGTTGCCCACGCTGCTGTCCACCGTGATCGGGCTGATACGCAAATCGGATGAACGCCAGTGGCTGTTGCACTTCAGCCTGACGGCCAAATCTGCGGGCCACCCGTTGCTGCTCGCTTTACTGACGCTGGTGCTGTTGCCCTACGATGCGCTGATTTGCCTGGACGCGATCCTGCGTTCGGGGGTGCGTATGTTGTTCACGCGACAAGGATTGCTGCTCTGGCAACTGCCATCGTATGCCGATCGCAACGCGCGCCGTACGCTCGTCGATTTTTTCCGCGAGATGTGGATCGCGCCGGTTGTGGCGCTGGCGCTCGGCCTGTATTTATCATCGGCACAGTGGCAAACCGCTTCGATGGATTGGCTGTGGTGCACGCCCGTGCTATTGCTGTGGCTGGTATCGCCGGTCGTCGGCTGGTGGATCAGTCTGCCGCTGTCATCACCGGAACCGGATTTGAGTGCTGATCAGCGCGTGTTCCTGCGCACCTCGGCGCGCCGCACCTGGCGCTTCTTCGCGGACTTCGTCGGCCCACGGGACAACTGGCTGCCGCCCGACAACTTCCAGGAATATCCGGCGCCGGCCATCGCTTCGCGCACTTCGCCCACGAACATCGGCATGGCGTTGCTGTCGGACCTGGCTGCCTACGATTTCGGTTACATCTGCGCCGGTGAATTGCTGCAACTGGTCGAGAACACGCTGGCGACGATGGAAAAGCTGGAACGCTACCGTGGTCATTTTTACAACTGGTACGATACGCAAACGCTGAAACCGCTTTCGCCGCAGTATGTCTCTTCGGTGGATAGCGGCAACCTGGCCGGCAGCCTGCTGACTTTGCAAGCGGGGCTGGCCGAGCTGAAACACCAACCGGTGCTGTCAGTGAACGCGTTTCAGGGTCTGCAGGACACACTACTGGTGCTGATCGAACATCTGCCGGTCTCACCCACGCCGGAACTGGCGAAGCAGATCGAGTTTCTGCAACAAACACTGCACGCATTCACCCAGCCTGAACTCACATCAGCGGCTCAGCCACGGACACTGGCCGCTGCCGATAACATGCTTGATCAGATTCACCGCAGCGACGGCGCGATGGTTGGAATGTTGCCGCTGGATATCGATATCGATGGCGAACTGTATTACTGGGCGCAGGCATTCGACCGTCAGGCCGGCGCCATTCAGGCCGATCTTCGATTGCTGGTGCACCAGCCGCGTAACTTTAGCCCGGGTGACTTCAGAAATGGCCCGACACTGGCGGAACTGGCGAAAGAGCGCTCGGCCGGCACTGCCGAGGTGGCGGCATCAAGTTTCAAAGACGCGGTGGAGCGACTCAAAACCATCGACTATCTGGTGGCTCGTTGCCAGGAACTGGCGTTGATGGATTTCGAGTTTCTGTACGACAAATCGCGCAGTTTGCTGACCATCGGCTACGACGTGGGCGAACGGCGCCGCGACCCGGCCTGCTATGACCTGCTGGCCTCCGAAGCCCGTCTCGCCAGTTTTCTGCTGATCGCGCAGGGCCAGGTGCCGCAGAAGCACTGGTTCTCCCTCGGCCGTCTGCTGACAAGTCATCTCGGTGACATGAGCCTGATTTCATGGAGCGGTTCGATGTTCGAATACCTGATGCCGCAGCTGATCATGCCGGGTTTTGAGAATACCCTGCTGGAACAGACCTGCAAGGCCGCGGTGTCTCGCCAGATCGAATACGGACGTCAACGCGCCGTGCCCTGGGGTATTTCAGAGTCCTGCTACAATGCCACTGATATGCACCAGGTTTATCAGTACCGCGCATTCGGCGTACCCGGGATGGGTTTGAAGCGCGGCCTGGGCGACGACCTGGTGATCGCGCCTTACGCCAGCGCGCTGGCGTTGACGGTGATGCCGCTGCCGGCTTGCGTCAACCTGCAAGTACTGGCCGACAATGGCTTCCTCGGTGACTATGGTTTTTACGAGGCGGTCGATTACACGCCTTCGCGTGTGCCGCGCGGCAAGCATCACGCTATCGTGCGTGTATTCATGGCGCATCATCAGGGCATGAGCATGCTGGCGTTTGCGCATACCCTGCTGAACCAGCCGATGCAGCGCCGCTTTATGTCCGACCCGCTCGCGCGGGCGACGGAACTGTTGTTGCAGGAGCGAGTGCCGAAGCAGGGCGCAAGCCTGCACCCGCACGCGGCGGAAGTCAGTGCGAGTACGAGTCCTGCTGCCACGGAATCCGGCGAGATCATGCGTGTGTTCACCGATCCTGAGACGCCGGTACCGGAAGCGCACCTGATGTCCAACGGCCACTACCACGTGATGGCTACCCATGCCGGCGGCGGTTACAGCCGCTGGCGCGAGCTGGCCGTTACCCGCTGGCGGGAGGACACCACGACCGATAGTTGGGGCACATTCATTTATCTGCGCGATCGTGACAACGGGCGTTACTGGTCAAGTGCATATCAACCGACACAGCAGAAGGCCGATCACTACGAGGCGATATTTGTGCAGGCGCGCGCTGAATACCGGCGACGCGATCATGCCATCGAAACGCACACCGAGATCAGCGTTTCACCCGAAGACGATGTCGAGATCCGCCGGGTCACACTTACCAATCTGTCTTCCCGCACTCGCCATATCGAGGTGACGAGTTATGCGGAAGTGGTGCTGGCAGCGTTGAATGCCGATCTGGCCCATCGCAGTTTCAGTAACCTGTTCGTGCAAACCGAAATTCTGCCAGAGCGGCAGGCGATCCTGTGTACGCGGCGCCCGCGCACGCCGGGCGAGCAGGTGCCGTGGATGTTTCATTTACTCGCTGCGCCCGAGGCGGTTGCCGACAAGCCGTCTTACGAGACCGACCGCGCCCGCTTTATCGGCCGGGGCCGAACCGCGGTCAACCCGTTGATGCTGGATAAATCTGACGGCCCGGCGACGTTATCGAATACCGATGGTTCGGTGCTCGATCCCATCGTAGCGATCCGTCGCACCATCAGGTTGTCAGTCGATGAATCGGCAATCGTACAGATCATCTCCGGTGTCGCGGACACGCGCGAGGCGGCACTGGCCGTGCTTGACAAGTATTGCGACCGGCACTTCGTTGAACGCGCTTTTGAAATGGCCTGGTTCCAGAGTCAGGAGGTGCTGCGTCAACTCAATGCCAGTGAAGCTGATGCGCAGGTCTATGGTCGCCTGGCCGGCTCGGTGATCTACGCCAATGCGCTGCGCCGTGCCGCACCCAGCGTCATTGTCCGTAACAAGATTGGTCAGTCCGGGCTGTGGAGCTTCGCAGTCTCGGGCGATCTGCCGATCGTGCTGGTACGCATCGGCGACATAGAGCGCATCGACCTGGTAAAACAGATGTTGCAGGCCCATGGCTACTGGCGCATGAAGGGCCTGCGTTCGGACCTGGTGATCGTGAATGAGGATTTCTCGGGCTACCGCGCGGTGCTGCATGATCGGATCATGGGGCTGATCAACGCTGGTCCCGAAGCGCAGATTATCGACAAGCCGGGTGGTGTGTTCGTGCGACGCACCGAAGAACTCTCCGAGGAAGATCGTGTCCTGTTCCAGTCGGTCGCTCGCGTCGTGCTTACCGACAGCGCTGAAACACTGCTCGAACAGGTGGCACGACGCGCACTGGTGGAGCGTATGCCGGAACGTCTGCAGCCGGTGCTGCAGGCGGAAACCGAGCCGGTGCAGCCGCTGGCACAACGCAATCGCATTTTCAGTAACGGCCTCGGGGGCTTCACGTCTGACGGACACGAATACGTCGTCATGCTGGAACCGGGCCAGAACACGCCGGCGCCGTGGGTCAATGTGATCGCCAGTCCGCACATCGGCACCGTCGTCAGCGAGAGCGGCAGCGCGTACACCTGGGTGGAGAATGCCCATGAGTTCCGCCTGACGCCGTTTCATAATGACACGCTCAGCGACGCTAGCGGCGAGGCAATGTATATCCGCGACGAAGAAACAGGCATGTTCTGGTCGCCAACGCCGTTACCGGCGCGTGGTAAGTCCGGTTATGTGTGCCGGCACGGCTTCGGTTATAGCGTTTTCGAACACGACGAAGCCGGCATCGCCTCGGAACTGCATAGCTACGTATCTATGGATGCGCCGGTGAAATTCGCGGTGATCAAGTTACGCAACCATTCGGAGCGTACACGTCAATTGTCGCTGACCGGGTACTGGGAGCTGGTGCTAGGTGAATGGCGACATTCCAACCTGATGCACATCGTCACCGAAACAGATCCGCACAGCGGTGCGCTGTTCGCGCGCAATCCATACGGCCGCGAATGTGCCGG
>CAWDMF010000036.1:0-59801 GCA_963803185.1 uncultured Gammaproteobacteria bacterium
CTTAGCTTTAACGCCTGGCAGCCAGCCAGTTTCTCTATCCAGGGCCTGGTCTGTGGTACTAAATTCAGTGTAATCAAAATATAAAAAAGAGGGCGAAAGTGTTAATTGTATTTCTGCGAATGCCAGTGTTGAATTAAACATTAATAGTGCAGCAAAACTGATTATTTTATTCATAAAAAAATAACGGGGCTTTCGCCCCGTTATGATGATATAAGTTTTAAATAATGATTAGCCGAAACAAGCTGCAATTGTAGTAACAATCACGCCATTAGCTTTAATCGTCATTGTGCCATCACCGTTGTAAATGCCTTCTGCTGTTGTGCTGTTAGCACCGGTAACAGTGATATGACCGCTTTCCGGGCAGTTATCTCCACTACTTTCAACAATAGGCTCTGTCAGTGTTACCAGAAATCCGCCACCAGCAGTGCCATTGGCGACAAAGTCGATAGCATAGGTCAATTGTGTTGTCGTACGGGTGAAATTCTGGTTATTTCCAGTCTCTGCGTACACAAAACCAGTGAAGCTGAATGAGGAGTTACTATTAGCATCGCTCATGGTAATCGAACCGCTGGCATTTTCAGAGTAGGTGCCCGTTGCGATATCAGACGTATCGGTAAATGAAAAACTGCCATTAATAATAAATCCGGACTCGTTACAGCTATTAAAGCTGACACTGCCAGTTTCTGTGGTCGCTGTAGCGTTGGTTGTTTCTGTTACTGTGCCAGAAATAGAACCTCCTTGTGGGCATGGTTCATTAATAGCTATTCCCGTTGCGCTATTATATGAAGCGTTATTTGAAAGATTTTTTAGCAGTGGGCTAATTATATCCAGGGTACCTCTAAGGCTAAGGCTCTGGGTTGTTTCTGCGCCAACAGCTGAAAAAGCTGACTCAAGTGATGATGCTGAACTTGCTGCCGCAAGAACCGTTGATTCAGCATTTGTGCTGTCAATAACAGTTGCATTGGCGGGTACGCTGGCTAAACCGCCCCCGCCTTCATCACTGCTGCTGCATGCAGTGATTAAAACGATGCTCGAAAGTAATGCAGTAGAAATTGATAGGGTTTTGAGGCGATTCATAAATGTTATCCTTTAATTACCAAGACTATTAAGAGTTAATCAACAGTAATTATTGTAGAACAAATTACGTTAAATATACTTTTTCTACGCTTAGCGTATAAATAATTGCATAGATTTATGAGACTTAATAATTATTTTCTTGAGTAAATATGGATATTTTGATAGTGTTCGCGCCCTTGGCTTGTGCGTAGCTCAGTTGGGTAAGCGGCGGGCAAGGAGTCGTGAACGCCAGACAGGAGTCTGGCCGGCACAAAGTCCAAAGTTGAGCGTAGGCAGGACTAAATCCGACAGGATCGGATTTGAACGCGCATAGCGCGGCCTGAAAGGCAAAATACTGGACGTATTTTGTACCCGCAACGCCACAGGACTGAAATTTATAACCTATTTTTAGGCGCGTAGCTCAGTTGGTTAGAGCGCTTCCTTGACATGGAAGAGGTCGGTGGTTCGAATCCACTCGTGCCTACCAGTTTCACCGGAAGGTGCGAGTGGGTGAGAGCCACCGTTGGTTCGGCTAAATTGTCTGGAACAATTTAGAACGCCTGTTTTTTTAGGCGGCCCGAAGGGCGAAGCCCATGGATGGGCGGCGTAATCCACTCGTGCCTACCAGATAAAAAGTTGGCAGTCGTCAGTTTGCAGTAGGCAGTTAAGAGCTTTTACTGCGAACTGACTACTGCCAACTGATAACTTTTTTTAAAAACAAGCGGTCTTTCGTAGTGATCGCCACTGGAGAAAACATGCCACAGAACAATCCTGTTATTACTCTGCCTGATGGAACCCAGCGTTCTTTTGATTCACCATTAACGGTAATGGATGTTGCTAGCGATATCGGCCCTGGCCTTGCGAAAGCAACGCTAGCAGGACGTGTTAATGGCGAACTGGTTGATGCCTCGCATGTTATCGATAATGATGCAGAAGTCGCTATCGTTACTTCAAAAAATGAAGAAGCCCTGGAGCTGATGCGCCACGATGCAGCGCATGTGATGGCGCAGGCAGTTCAGGAACTGTTTCCGGGAACGCAGGTAACCATTGGCCCCGCCATCGAAAATGGTTTCTACTACGATTTCGCGCGTGATAAGCCATTTACCGATGATGATCTGAAGGTCATCGAACAGCGCATGCACGAAATAGTTAAACGCGATTTACCGATCGTGCGTGAAGTGATCGACCGTGATGAAGCGGTAAAGGTTTTTACCGACATTGGCGAAGACTACAAAGTTGAAATTATCCAGGACATTATTCCGCAAGGTGAAGAGGTTTCTATTTATCGCCAGGGCGACTGGTTTGATGTCTGTCGCGGCCCTCATATGCCAAGCACTGGCAAACTGGGCAAAGGTTTCAAGTTAATGAAAGTCGCTGGCGCATACTGGCGCGGTGATTCAGACAATGAAATGCTGACCCGTGTATACGGCACAGCATGGCCAGACAAGAAGCAGCTGAATGCTTATCTACACCAGCTGGAAGAAGCAGAAAAACGTGATCATCGAAAACTGGCGAAAAAGCTGGATTTCTTTCATATGCAGGAAGAAGCACCGGGCATGGTGTTCTGGCACAATAAAGGCTGGTCAATTTACCTGACGGTACAAAACTATATTCGCGATAAATTACGGCAGCACGATTATCAGGAAATTCACACTCCGCAAATCGTTGATCGCAGCCTGTGGGAAAAATCCGGTCACTGGGACAAGTTCGGTGACATGATGTTTACCACGCACTCTGAAAATCGCGACTATGCAATTAAACCGATGAACTGTCCCTGTCATATACAGGTGTTCAATCAGGGGCTGAAAAGTTACCGCGATTTGCCGTTGCGCCTGGCAGAATTCGGTTCCTGCCACCGAAATGAGCCATCTGGCACACTGCATGGCCTGATGCGGGTTAGAAATTTTGTGCAGGACGATGCCCATATTTTCTGTACTGAAGACCAGCTGCAGGACGAGGTTTCAGCCTTTATCGATCTGGTTTATGAAGTTTATGCAGATTTTGGTTTTACCGATATAAAAGTCGCGCTATCAACTCGCCCGGAGCAACGAGTGGGTGATGATGAGGCCTGGGATAAAGCTGAAAAAGCGCTGGAAGTTGCATTAGATAACAAAAACCTGGACTGGAAGCTGCAGCCGGGCGAGGGCGCTTTTTACGGCCCGAAAATTGAATTTGTACTGCGAGACTGCCTCGGGCGTGAATGGCAGTGTGGTACAATGCAGGTTGATTTCTCCATGCCGGGACGTCTCGATGCGCAATATATTGCTGCCGATGACAGCAAGCGCACTCCGGTGATGTTGCATCGTGCCATTTTGGGTTCAGTTGAGCGATTTGTTGGTATTTTGATCGAGGAACATGAGGCTAAATTCCCGCTCTGGTTAGCACCGGTTCAGGCCGTGATTCTCAATATTACCGACAAACAGGCCGAATTTGCCGAAAAAATGCAAAAAAGTCTTGCTTCGCAAGGATTTAAGGTCGAATTGGACTTGAGAAATGAGAAGGTTGGATATAAAATTCGCGAGCACATTTTACAGCGGGTTCCCTATATGCTGGTTATCGGTGATCGGGAGCTTGAAACAAATACAGTGGCCGTTCGTTCGCGAAGCGGTGAAGACCTGGGTGCTATGTCAGTTGATGAGGTAGCAAACATGTTTTCACTGGAGATTGCGAACCGCGGTCATGCTGTTTTAGAGGAATAAAACTATCGCTTCACCAAAAAAGACGCGCATCAATAGCGACATCACTTACCCTCAAGTTCGGGTAATTGACCATGAAAGTAACCAGCTTGGAGTAATGTCCAGCGAGGATGCGTTAAAGAAAGCAATTGAAGTCGGACTGGACCTGGTAGAAGTTTCACCTAATGCAGAGCCGCCTGTATGCCGAATAATGGATTTTGGTAAGTTCAGGTTTGAAAACAGCAAGAAAAAACAGGGTGCGAAAAAGAAGCAGCGTCGCACCCAGGTGAAAGAAATTAAGTTCCGCCCCCGCACCGAGGTTGGTGACTATAAAGTCAAGCTGAGCAAGCTAACCAAGTTTCTTGAAAATGGCGATAAAACCAAAGTAACCATGCGCTTCAGAGGTCGTGAATTCGCGCACCAGGAGCTGGGTATGGAATTATTGAAACGTGTAGTGGCTGATTTAGAAGAAATTGCCAACGTTGAGCAGATGCCAGGCATGGAAGGCCGCCAGATGGTGATGGTGCTGGGACCGAAGAAAACAAAGTAACAGTTTTAAGTTTCAAGTTTGAAAGTTAAAGGCAAAAAACTTACGACTTAAAACTTACAACTAATTTTAAAGTTTGGAGAAGGCATATGCCTAAGATGAAAACAAACCGGGGAGCTGCAAAGCGTTTTCGCAAAAACGGTTCCGGCGGATTTAAGCGTGGTAAATCGCATCGTCGTCATATTTTGACCAAGAAGAGCACCAAGCGTAAACGTCATTTACGTGATGATGCACAAGTACATGAAAACGATAAAAAGATGCTGATACGCATGTTGCCATACGTCTAATTTATTAGATCCGGCCTTTTAGAATACATATAGAGATAGAACAATGCCAAGAGTAAAAAGAGGCGTACAAGCCAGAGCTAAACATAAAAATGTTTTAGCTAAAGCTAAAGGTTATTACGGTGCGCGTAGTCGTGTTTACCGTGTAGCACATCAAGCTGTTATTAAAGCGGGTCAATATGCATATCGTGACCGTCGTGTTAAAAAACGTATGTTCCGTTCATTATGGATCGTGCGTATTAATGCAGCTGCGCACGAGTGTGGAATGTCATACAGCCGTTTAATCAATGGCCTGACAAAAGCGGACGTTGCGATTGACCGTAAAGTACTGGCTGACCTTGCCGTACACGACATGGCTGCCTTTACAAAAATCGCTGATAAGGCCAAAGAAGCACTCGCAGCTTAATTATTGTGAGTGTCATTTGGGAGCCAGCATAGTGCTGGGGCCTGAATAAGCTTGATCAGTACAAAAGGGGGAGTCTGCTTCCCCTTTTTTTATGTACAGGATGTACGGGCAGATATTGCTCCTGCAATATCTGCACTTCCACCATCCGTGGTGGTCGTATGTCGCGGTGCCATGGATGGCAAAGAGTGACGCATGTACAGGATGTACGGGCAGATATTTGCTCCTGCAATATCTGCACTTCCACCATCCGTGGTGGTCGTATGTCGCGGTGCCATGGATGGCAAAGAGCGACGCATGTGAATTAAAAATAAAAAAGAAAGATTGAACCGCAGAGGCGCAGAGAAAACCTTTATATACTTGCTTCTCCGAAAGCGAAACAAGTAATAAAACTCTGCGTCTCTGTGGTATAAAAGTTTTTAAAATACTTCATACGGGAGTTGAAGCGTGGATTTACAAAAGTTAACCGCAGATGCAATTGCAATAATAAATGCGGCTGACAGTCTGGACGTTTTAGATCAGATTCGAGTTGATTACCTGGGTAAAAAAGGCGAGCTGACCTCATTGCTAAAAACATTAGGTAAGCTGCCAGCAGAGACAAGAAAAGCAGCTGGCCAGGATATCAATAATGCAAAACGTGAAGTGCAGCTGGCGCTTGAACAATGCAAGCAGTCGCTGGAAGCTGAAAAACTCAATGCAAAACTGGCCAGTGAAAAAATCGATGTAACTTTACCTGGCCGTGGTCAGCAATCGGGTGGTTTGCATCCAGTAACAAGAACCATGGCGCGTATTGAAGATTTATTTTCACGCCTGGGTTTCGTTGTTGAGCAAGGCCCTGAAATCGAAGATGATTTTCATAATTTTGAAGCCCTGAATATCCCGTCGCATCATCCCGCACGTGCGATGCACGATACTTTTTATTTTGATGCCAATACACTATTGCGTACGCATACCTCACCGGTTCAGGTCAGGCACATGGAAACCGAAAAACCGCCATTGCGCATTATTGCACCGGGTCGAGTTTATCGCTGTGATTCTGATTTAACGCACACACCGATGTTTCACCAGGTAGAAGGTTTATTAGTCGATGAAAACGTGAGTTTTGCCGATTTGATAGGTACACTGGCTGATTTTTTAAAACAGTTTTTTGAAAATGAAGATTTGCAAACACGTTTTCGACCCTCGTATTTTCCTTTTACCGAACCCTCATCGGAAGTCGATATTCAGTGTGTGATGTGTAAAGGTGAAGGCTGTCGTGTGTGTGGCCACACTGGCTGGCTGGAAGTATTAGGCTGCGGCATGGTGCACCCGAAAGTATTTGAATCTGCTGGTATTGATACTGAAAAATATACCGGTTATGCCTTTGGTATGGGTGTAGAGCGATTAGCGATGTTACGTTACGGCGTTAATGATTTACGTTTATTCTTTGAAAATGATGTTAAATTCTTACAGCAGTTCGCTTAAGAAAGCCCGCAACTCACACCAGGACACAACGCGTACATATTTAAAGCAATGATTAAGAAAAAAACTTTTATGGCATATGCAATCCCAGTTTGTTATTTCGGATCATGCGCATCTGCTGCACTCAATAACACAAACCTTCCCTCGCAAGGTAGCTATGGCTACCTTACTCAGTCCAGGTTAGCGCTCTTGAGCACAGCAGACGCACCTGAGTCCGAAATCCTGGTATGAGTTGCGGGCTAGGAAACAGATATGAAATTTAGCGAGCAATGGTTAAGAAGCTGGGTTAATCCAGATATTTCGACACAGCAAATGTGCGAGCAGTTGACTATGGCCGGGCTGGAAGTGGATGGTGTCGAACCGGCTGCTGGCGATTTTACTGAAGTTGTGGTTGCTCGAGTTGAGTCCCTGGAAAAACATCCCGATGCCGATAAACTCAATGTTTGTCAGGTGACTGACGGTAGTGAAACACTGCAAATTGTCTGTGGTGCTGCCAATGTCAGGCAGGGGCTTGTTATTCCGCTGGCAAAAATCGGCGCGGTATTACCGGGAAACTTTAAGATTAAACCGGCAAAGCTACGCGGCGTTGAGTCATTTGGCATGCTGTGTTCCGAAAAAGAGTTAGGACTAGCTGATAGTGCCGATGGCTTAATGGAGTTACCCGATGATGCACCGCCTGGACTAAATATTCGAGAATACCTGCAACTTGATGACAATATTATCGAACTGGATTTAACGCCCAATCGAGGTGATTGTTTAAGTATTGAGGGCGTGGCGCGTGAACTCGGTGTGCTCAATCAGTGTGACGTTAACGAGCCGCAGTGGGAACCGTATAAACAGACCATTGAAGATGCGTTTCCGGTTGAAATTCAGGCTGATGAAGCGTGTACGTTTTATGCCGGTCGAGTTATCAAAGGTATTAACGTTAAAGCACAAACACCATTGTGGATGCTTGAGCGTTTGCGACGTGCTGGCATCCGCGGCCTGAGCCCGGTGGTTGACATCACTAACTATGTCATGCTTGAACTGGGGCAGCCTATGCATGCCTTTGATTTACTAAAATTATGTGGCAAAGTCACCGTTCGTTTTTCTAATAACGCTGAAAAAATAACATTATTAGATGGTAAAAGCATTGAACTTCAGGAAAAAACATTAATAATAGCGGATGATTCCAAAGCGCTGGCACTGGCTGGCGTTATGGGTGGTGAAGATTCGGCAGTTGATGATTCGACAACGGATATCTTTCTTGAAAGTGCATTTTTTAAGCCGGAAATTATCGCGGGTAAAGCGCGTAATTATGGTTTACATACCGATTCATCACACCGCTTTGAGCGTGGCGTAGATACACAGTTACAGGTGCATGCAATTGAACGTGCCACTCAATTAATCTGTGAGATATGTGGTGGCGATGTTGGTCCGGTAGTTGAACATAAAACCGCATCTCATCCGGACGAATCTTTGCCGATTTATTTGCGTTCCAGTCAAATTAAACGTGTACTCGGCATTGAATTAGCGGATGATGAAGTTACTGATATATTCCAGCGCTTAGGCATGGAAGTGAAGGTGACTGATGATGGCGAAAAAATTGCTCCTGCATCTTCCGCACTTCCGCCATCCATGGCGGTCGGCTGGTTAATAAAATCACCCAGTTTCCGTTTTGATCTACAGATCGAAGCCGATTTGCTGGAAGAAGTTGTGCGTATTTATGGTTATAACAATATTCCACGAACACAACCGAGTTATCACTCGATTATACAGTCGCAGCCCGAAGCAAAAAATTCACTGAATACGCTTAAAATATGCCTGGTAAACCGTGGATATTTTGAGGCAATTAGCTATAGCTTTGTTGATCCGAAGTGGCAGAAGATATTAGATCCTCAGTCACAGACTATTGCATTAGCGAATCCTTTGTCATCTGAAATGTCTGTTATGCGAACCACAATGTGGGCAGGTTTGCTTAGTGCATTGAAATACAATGTAAACCGCCAGCAAAATCGTGTACGGCTTTTTGAAACAGGTTTGTGTTTTAAGCCTGGCGCGGATAAGGCCGGTGTTGACGGAATTGCGCAGGAACCAATGTTTGCCGGCGTTATTTGCGGTGACATTCATCAGGAACAATGGGCTGAGCAGAGCCGAAAAGTTGATTATTTTGATCTTAAAGCGGATATTGAAGCTTTGTTGTCTTATTCAGCTTGTAAAACGACTTTTGAAGCGGCTGAGCACCCAGCGTTACACCCGGGGCAGAGCGCTAGCATCAAGCAGAATGGTGAGTCAGTAGGCTGGATAGGGGCATTAAACCCACAAGTGCAGAAAGCACTGGATATCGACCAGAGAGTTTATGTATTTGAATTAAAACAGTCTGCTATTGCGGAGAATAATATTCCCGCATTTTCAGCGTTATCGCGTTACCCGGAAGTAAGGCGAGATCTGGCCATTCTTGTTGATGAAGCTATTCCAGTAGCTGAAATTTTATCAGTGATTGAGGCAACATCATCAGATTTGGTCAAAGAAACACAATTATTTGATATATATCAGGGTAAAGGGGTGGAAGAAGGCATAAAAAGTGTCGCTTTCGGCTTGATTTTACAGGAGTTTTCCCGCACTCTTACCGACTTGGAAGTAGATTCTGAAATTGAAAACATTATATCTACACTAAATCAACAATTTGCTGCTACACTTCGGGAGTAGGTATGGCATTGACGAAAGCCGATATGGCTGAAAGTTTATACGAAGAATTGGGCTTAAATAAGCGTGAAGCCAAAGAACTGGTTGAATTGTTCTTTGAAGAGGTTCGCGCAGCGTTGGGCGACGCAAATCACGTGAAGCTTTCTGGTTTTGGAAATTTTGTTTTAAGAAATAAAACAGAGCGACCCGGTCGTAATCCAAAAACAGGTGAAGAAATTCCAATTTCAGCACGTCGCGTCGTAACCTTCAGACCCGGACAAAAATTGAAGCAAAGAGTAGAAGCCTATGCTGGAAGCCAGCAATAATAACGAGTTACCTGTCATACCAGGTAAACGCTATTTCACAATTGGGGAAGTCAGTGAATTATGTGGTGTTAAATCCCATGTATTACGCTATTGGGAACAGGAATTTTCTCAGTTAAAACCGGTAAAACGTCGCGGCAACCGTCGTTATTATCAGCGCCATGACGTTATTCTTATACGTCAGATTCGCAGTTTGTTATATGATCAGGGTTATACCATTGGTGGTGCTAAACTAAAACTTACCGGTGAAGATGTCGCTGATGATAATTCACAAAGTCAGCAAATTATTCGCCAGATGCGAGATGAGCTTGAAGGCTTGCTTGCTATACTAAAGTAACTAAAATTATCCCCATTGAAGATCATCCAGTTATTATTAATGCAGGTGTAGGAACAAATGCTTTTGCTGACATACAGGAAATTGACCCTGAAAGTGAGGCCGGTGTTTTTGCGTCTGTTGGCGTATATCTTACACCGCACATTAGTCTTATAGCTGATTACACATCCATTATAGTGACACTGGGCACATCGATATTGCCAGTCTCTGACTTTCCGCTCATCATTACAATGAGTGCATTTGATGTAAATAATCGAGTGCCGGGTGATGAAGGCACAACTTTCGTAGGCTCAGTGGCATATTCATTCACATTTTAGATTAGGTTCGCGTATATCCAGTGCTTATTTCCAGGTGCTATCGAATATCCAATTATTAGGCCTGGACAGGAATCAAATATTTAGAGGATTGATAATGAAAGATTTGCAACAAGAAGTAACTTCTAAAAAAATCGCAATAAATAAGAGTTGGCATCGATCGTTAGTTGCCTCAGGTTGTTATTGCGTTGACGCTATTTGCCCCATTTGTTTATGCCGAAAACTCTATTATTGGCAAGGTCATTTATATCGATGGTGAAGGAATTGTACAAGAAAGTATAAGTGTACAGGGAACATTTATGTTTGGGGGGCAAAAAACATTGAAAATAGGTGATGAAATATCTACCCATGATATGCTCAAAACACTAGAAGGTAGTATGCTTAAAGTTTTATTTGTTGACGGTGCCGAAATCGCATTGCGCCCGAATACCAACATCTCCATAGAAAAATACAGTCAAAAAGAGGCTGAAATAGAAATTATTAAGGGCGGAATCAGGGGCGTTACAGGTGAGATAGCAAAGCAGAATCCTGATCTTTACAAGGTAACTACACCGGATGGAGTAGTAATTGCACAAAAAAAAGGCTCTGATTTCTCGGTGAGGATTTGTGGTAAAGACTGCGAAGAAGAAAATAAAAAAATGGCTGGTCCGAAGATGAAAACGAATTTACCAGTTATTGCAAAAGTCGTTGCAATAAAGGGTGAAGTCATTGTTGGTAATAAGTATAAGCGCCGTTTGGGCTTGGGTTACCCCGTTTATAGCACAGAACATTTATTCAGTTCCAAAAATAGTTTTGCTCAGTTACAATTTGTAGACGGTTCAAGTATCACTATGCAGGCTAAAAGTGAGTTTAATATTACTGATTATAGATATAATGAAACAGGTAAAAAGGATGTATCTGTTTTTAAGTTGATAGAGGGTGGATTACGTATTGTTACTGGATCGATTGGTAAAAACAACCAAAAGGCATTCAAGTTAAATACTTCTGTTGCAACTATTGGTGTGAGTGGTACCGATTTTACTGTAAATTGTGTGGGCAATTGTGATACTGGGGGAATCGTTTTACATGTGATTGAGGGCAGTATTAATCAACGTAATGAAAATGGTAGCTATTCCCTGGAATCTGGATTTTATGGTGATATAAGTAGTCAACAATCTTCGCGAAAAAGTAACGACTACGGCGCCTGTAGTTTTTGATAACAATATTGCACCTCCACCATCAAAAGCACGTGTTAATACGGAAAGCTTATTTGCCTCAAGGGTAAAGACAGTTGAATCCGGTACACATGTAAGTGTTAAAGAAGGTCAGGTTGCGGTTGCTGGTTCAACTGGTGAGGCCGTTGTGGTTGATACAAATTTATCGGTTGCAGTCGGTAAGTCAGGTGCTGTTACAAGTCCTACTAGTGCAAGCGATTTTCAATTGATGGATCCAGTTTTTATCATGCCAGCTACAGTAGCTGTCGCTCCAGTCGCTCCAGTCGCTTCTGTAAACACTATTGTAATTGGCGGGTCTTCTGGTGGCATGGATATGAATTCTGCGGTTGGATCATCTCCTGTTACAACTACAGTAATTCAGGAACAGACTATCGCTAGTCCCTATAACTAACGCTAGTCCCCATAACTTTGGCGATAGAAATGTGCTTGCTGATAAAGTCATGATGGACGTTACATTATACTGGGTAAATGTTTAATAATATTCTGATTGTTTGTGTGGGCAATATTTGTCGAAGCCCAATGGCTGAGTATTTGTTACAACAAAAAATAAAAAAACATGGCATGGACACATGCGTTTCCTCTGCAGGTCTCGGTGCGCTCGTTGGCCAGAGAGCCGATGAATATGCTATTGAAGTAATGACAGAACATGGGGTAGATGGCGCAGCTCACAGAGCTCGTCAGCTTGATAATGAAATGGTTAAGCAGAACGAGTTAATTCTGGTAATGGAGCATTGGCAGAAAAAGGAAATCGAAAGTCTTTTTCCCTATGCCCGAGGACGTGTTCACCTGTTGGGAAAGTGGAGTGATGCCGAAATATCTGACCCCTATAAAAAACCCAAACAAGCCTTTGTTCATGCTTATGAAAAAATTAACAAAGCATGTGATGAGTGGTGCGACAAAGTATGCTAAGGCTTTTATTAATATTCTTGCTGTTTTTGTCACAACTCACTGGATGCGCCTGGGCCCCCGGTTTGACAATTAACACCGGTGATTTTGAATCGGATGAGTCTGTAGAAGAGCCCGAGCCTTTGCCGGTAACGCTGATTCCCATAACACCTTCATTGATTGAACAACAGTATCAGAAGTCGCTAACACCATTGCTGATAAATAAGGCGACACTTGATGTAAAGACCGATGTGACGGAGTATGAATACAAGGTTGGATCGCAGGACGTGCTTAATATTATTGTCTGGGATCATCCTGAGCTGACCATACCGACCGGAGGGCAACGACCGGCAGAAGAGGATGGTCACCGGGTCAGTAGCAAAGGAACCATTTTCTATCCCTATGTTGGATTAGTCAATGTGGCAGGTAAAACGACAGAACAGGTCAGGAAGATTTTGACCAAACGTCTGTCCAAATATATCCGTAAACCACAGCTTGATGTTCGTGTTGTTGGTTTCAATAGCCAGAAGGTACAGGTAGCAGGTGCGGTTGAAAAGCCCGGCACTTTTCCAATCACAGATGTGGCACTAATGCTTTCTGACGTGGTCAACATTGCTGGAGGGAATAATGAAAGGGCTGATATTCAGTCAGTTATTCTGACTCGAAACGGAATCAATACACATTACAACCTCATTCATCGTTACTATCGTGGCGATTCTTCAGAAGATATAATGCTGAAAAATGATGATATTGTTTATGTGCCTGCTAACACCGTACACAAAGTGTTTGTTATGGGTGAGGTAGAAAAGCAGGCAACACTTCCGCTTATTGATGGTCAGTTGACTCTGGCTGATGCGCTTGCTTCATCGGGTGTTGATCAACTCACCGCCGATAACGAACGTATTTTTGTATTGCGAAAGGGTGAGGACTTTTCTAAACCATATGCCTATCACCTTGACGCTTCAGAGCCGGGTGCGTTAATTTTAGCAACCGCCTTTCAGTTGCAAGCACTTGATGTGGTTTTTGTTTCCACCGCAGATATTGCTAAATGGGGTAGAGTTATGCTTCTGCTAATGCCCAGCGTTAATGCGCTCTGGTTTGTGGATGCCGTAGTGCGATAAAGTATTAGCGATAAAAAATTATAATGACGCAAGAACAAACACTCACGGTAATTCAAAGCCACGAAGATGCGAAAGAGGATGAAATAGACCTCTCGCAGATTTTTGGAATGCTACTTGAAAACCGCCTGCTAATCGCATCGATTACAGGCCTGTTTTTCCTGCTGGCTGTATTCTATAGCCTGTTGTCCAGCCCGGTATATAAAGTCGATGCAGTCATTCAGATAGAGCAGCAACAATCAGCTTTGGGTGGAATGGATGAGCTGGATACTTTACTGGGTGGGGAAGGTTCATCTGCTGACACCGAAATCGAGATTTTGAAGTCGCGCCGAGTAATCGGCGAGATGGTTGAAAAACTTAACCTGACTACGCGTGTTGAACCCAACTACTTTCCTTTAATCGGTGCTTATAAGGCGCGACAATCTAAGATTGCTGGACAACCCGCCGATGCATGGATGGGGCTGTCAAGTTATGCCTGGGGAGGGGAAGTAATACAGGTGAATCGCTTTGAAGTGCCAGACACATACTTGAAAGAACCCTTTATCCTTGTTGTCATGGAGAAAGGCAAGTACATCATAGCCAACAGTGAAGGCGAGACCGTACTTAAAGGTGAAGTAGGTCAGGCCGCCCATAATCAGACAATATCGGATCAGCATGGAGGTATCCAAATTTTTGTTAGTCGTTTAATTGCCCGTCAGAATACTCAATTCAAGTTAATTAAACTCGGCCATAATGCGGTTGTCAGTGAATATCAGAAAAAAATAAAAATAGTTGAAAATGGTAAAAAGACAGGCATTCTCAGTGTCAGCCTGGAAGGCACAAATCGGAAAAAAATAGGCTTAATTATTGATGAGTTGACCCAGGAGTATTTGCGCCAGAACGTAGAGCAGAAATCAGAAGAGTCAGAAAAGATGTTGCAATTTATTGCAACGCAACTGCCTGTTTTGAAGGCAGAGCTCAATGCAGCTGAAATTGCCTTAAATCATCACAGAGAAGACAGCGGCACTATTGACCTTAGCTTTGAAAGCCAGAATTTGATCGAGCGAATTACCCGTATTGAAGCTGAACTCTCTCATTTTTCTATTGAGCAGGCGGAGCTGATTCATAAATTAACGCCAGATCATCCAGTAATTCAGGGTATGCGTGAAAAAGTCAAAAATCTTGAAAAGCAAAAGCTCGATTTGGATGCCAAACTATTTGCTTTGCCTGAGACCGAACTGGAAGCAGTGAAACTGAATCGTGACGTTACTGTAGCGACAGAGCTCTACATGTTGTTGCTTAATAAATCGCAGGAACTGAAGGTCGCCAAGGCAGGCACCATTGGAAGTGCCAGGATTATTGATGAAGCAGTTGTTATTGATGATCCGGTGAAACCGAAGAAAATGCTGATTATTACAGTATGTCTGTTGCTTGGTTTTATTGTTGGTGTTGGAGTTTCAGCTTTGCGAAAAGCACTCAACCGTAGCATTTATGATCCGAATATAATCGAAAAACAACTCGGTTATGCAATCTATGCTGAAATACCATTTTCAGAGTATCATGCCAAGGCGTCCAGGGCTGGGAAAAAACGTTCGGGGAACGTTCACAATGAGCTCCTGGCTCATGTAAATAAGGACGATCAGGTTCTTGAAAGCTTAAGAAGTCTGCGCACCAGTATTCAGTTTGCCCTGATGGAAGCGGAGAATAAAATAGTCATGATCTCAGGGCCTTCTCCAGAAATCGGTAAATCATTTGTTTCGACCAACTTCGCCTACCTGATGGCTGATTCGGGTAAAAAGATATTGTTAATCGATGCCGATATGCGTAAGGGTCATATCCATACCTCATTTGATATCGAGAAATCTCCGGGACTGTCCGAAATACTTTGTGGTGAACATGAGTTATCTGATGTGATTTGTAAGGATGCCTTGCATAAAGATCTGGATGTGATTACTAGTGGTATTATTCCGCCTAACCCTTCAGAGCTTTTAATGAGTAATACTTTCAAAACTTTATTAAGTAAACTTGAAGATAGTTATGATCTGATTATTATCGATACACCGCCGATTTTAGCGGTAACAGATGCATCAATTGTCGGGCAATATGCTGCGACTGGTTTTATGATTCTGCGTTCGGGTAGTCATTACCTGCGCGAAATCCAGACGGCATTCAAACGATTTGAGCAGAATGGTGTGCAGATTAAGGGCGTCATCTTCAACGGTATCGAATTGAAGAAGGGGCGTTATGGCGATAAATATGGTAACGGTTATAAGTATTATGGATATCAATACGATTACAAAAATAAGTAGGTACAAAAGAGTTGTTTGGAATTATTCTCGTAAACCGCAAAGGGGCTGATATACATGAGTAGTACTCCGGTCTTAATTTTTAATTAGGACTTCTATACGTACATTTAATAATTCTTTAACCGTTAGGTGAATGAGACGTAGCAAGAAGTATCATAGTAATGATTAAATCATAAGGTAGGCGTATTAAAATACAGCAGGGCAGGTTGCATATGATGTAAACTTCGCCACTTGATGCTTAGTCTGACCCAAATTAGCTACCTATCGGTTATTTCTTCAGTAAAGTAGCTGGAAATATACAACTATGGTAGACTTTAATTTCCAGGTAAGCATCTGATATCTATACTGTTTCGGGGCGTAGCGCAGTCTGGTAGCGCACTACACTGGGGGTGTAGTGGTCACAGGTTCAAATCCTGTCGTCCCGACCAATGCGTAAAATGATTACTGCAAGCAGTTTTAGCTTTAAAGTTCATCATTAGTACAATCTCTTCTCTATGAGCCTGATCTATAAAGATCAGGCTTTTTTTATGTTAATCTTTCGCTTTAAATTTAACTGTAGATATTGTCAATGAAAGACCTGGACCAGCAAGTAAAAACTATTTATCTTAAAGATTATAAAGCGCCTGAATTTTTGATTGATCACGTTGATCTTTGTTTTGAACTGGATGAAGAAAAAACGCGTGTCGTTTCAATAATGCAGCTTAAAAGGCAGGTGCCGGGTGAATCTTCTCCATTAGTTTTGAGCGGGGAATGCCTTGAATTAGGTGAAGTGAAAATAGATGATGTGCTAATAGATGATGCCTCGTATACGCTGACGGACACCGCATTAACCCTGCTGGATGTGCCTGATGCATTTACCCTTGAAATAGAAACCTTTATCAAACCACAGGAAAATTTTTCACTGGAAGGCCTGTATAAATCCAGTGGTAACTACTGCACGCAGTGTGAAGCGGAAGGTTTTAGAAAGATCACTTATTTTCTGGATCGTCCCGATGTGATGGCTTTGTTTACCACTACTATTATTGCTGATAAAGCTAAATACCCTGTACTTTTATCAAATGGTAATCGGCTGGATGCGGGCGATTATGAAAATGGCAGGCATTGGGCAAAATGGCAGGATCCGTTCAAAAAGCCCTGTTATCTTTTTGCGCTGGTGGCGGGTGATTTAGCCTTTATTGAAGATCACTATCAAACCATGAATGGACGTAATGTGCAGTTACGTATTTATGTGCAGCATCATAATATTGATAAATGTGATTTCGCCATGGTTTCACTTAAAAAGTCGATGCAGTGGGACGAAGAAACATTTGCCAGGGAGTATGATCTGGATGTTTACAATATTGTGGCTGTTGATGATTTCAATATGGGCGCAATGGAAAACAAAGGTTTAAATGTTTTTAATTCCAAGTATGTTCTGGCTAAACAGGATACCGCAACCGACACTGATTTTATGGGCATAGAAGGTGTTATCGGTCATGAATATTTTCATAACTGGAGCGGTAACCGGGTGACCTGTCGTGACTGGTTTCAGTTAACCTTAAAAGAAGGGTTAACCGTATTTCGAGACCAGCAATTTACCGCGGATATGAATTCTGCAGCACCTAAACGCATTGATGATGTCAATATTTTGCGTACTGCCCAGTTTGCAGAAGATTCCGGTCCTATGGCGCATCCTATTCAACCGGATTCTTATCAGGAAATAAATAATTTTTACACGGTTACCGTTTATAACAAGGGAGCAGAAGTCATACGCATGATTCATACCCTGTTAGGCGCCGATAAATTCCGTCAGGGCATGGATTTATATTTTGCACGTTTTGATGGCCAGGCAGTAACCACAGAAGAATTTGTCAGCGCCATGGAAGCTGCCAGCCAGGTTGATTTGAGTCAGTTTAGACGTTGGTATAAACAGGCAGGAACGCCGGAAGTTGCGGTTAAAGAATATTTTGATGCTAATGAAAAAATATACCGGCTAGAATTATCGCAATCTACACCGAGCGCACCAGGGCAGGATGAAAAGCTGCCTTTTCATATCCCGGTGAAAATCAGTTTATTAGCTAAAAACACTGAGGCTATGCCTTTGCAGCTGGACTCTGCACATGAGCAAACCTCGACTGTGCTGCATTTTACGCAAAACCAACAGCAATTTGAATTTAAAAATATCAGAGAAAAGCCGGTGCTTTCAATATTGCAGGGTTATTCTGCTCCGGTGAAGTTAAATTTTGAGCGTGATGATGAAGAGCTTGCTTTTTGCATGGCACATGAAACTGATGATTTTAACCGTTGGGAAGCAGGGCAGCAGCTATCAACACGGTTGATTTTAACGTTGGTCGATTCGATTAATACAGAAGGTGAACTGTTATTACCAGATTATTATGTCAATGCCTGTGAAAAAATAGTAAATAATAAAACGTTGGATAAAGCATTAATTGCCCGTGCTTTAACACTGCCATCTCTGATGTATATAGGTGAAATGATGCCGGTGATTGACGTTGACGCTATCCATCAGGCAAGAGAGTTTATTTATTCACAGTTAGCACAGAACCTCGAGCCCGCGTTGCTTGCTGTTTATCAGGAAAATTCACAGGATGAATATAATTTATCTACAGAATCAATGGGAGAACGTTTTTTACGTAATCAGGCTTTATCTTATTTGATGTATATGGGGGAGCAGGGCGAAGAATTAGCAAAACAACAGTATAAGTCTGCAGATAATATGACGGATCAGATGGCTGCATTTAAATCACTGGTGCATTATGAAGCAGCAAGCATGGATGAAACCATTGCTGCTTTTTACCAACAGTGGAAAGACGATAACCTGGTGATGGATAAATGGTTTACTGTGCAGGCCACTATGCCACATGCTTCAGCAAAAGTGAGAGTGAAACAGTTGTTTGAGCATAAAGACTTTGATATCAAAAATCCAAACCGGGTACGTTCTTTATTAGGGGCTTTTTGTTCGGCCAATCCTACCTGTTTTCATGATGTCAGTGGTTTTGGTTATGAGTTGCTAGAAGAGTATATCGAAACAATAGATGCGATGAATCCACAAATTGCTTCTCGCTTATGTGTGCCATTGACACGCTGGAAACGCTATAACGAGACACGCCAGAAGTTAATGAAATCCGCATTACAACGGCTGATTTCATTGCCGAACCTTTCAAATGATGTTTCTGAACTGGTTGAAAAAAGTTTGAAATAAGTCAGGGAAAAAATTTTGAATTTTGTGTCGATAATAGGGCTAGTTTGACCTGTTGCTGGTCTTTTATTAGCAGATAATAGGGTGTTTTGTTTTAAATTTGCCTGTTGTACTTTTTTTTTAAAAAATTAATTTACAAAATTTGACTTTTTATTAAACATTTCATGGAGATATTCCGTGTAAGGTCTAGACTTAGTGGGTACACTGAAAGTATCAGTGTCCATGGATCATAAAATTGATAGATTATTGTGCATACGAAAGCAAATAAGTCGGAGCTGTAGAATATGTCGAACGTTGTTTCATTGTTCAGTGACACCCAAAAATATGAAGAAAGACCTGTCGTTATCTTAGCAGATGATGACCCGTCCATTCGCTTGATGGTGCGTCATGTGCTGGAGTCAGAAGATTTTGATATTGTCGAGGCATCTGATGGGCTGGAAGCAATAAAAGCGGTAGAAAAGTATAATCCTGCACTTATTCTTTTAGACGCTGTTATGCCGGGTATAGATGGTTTTACCACCTGTCAACAAATTAAGGACAATGGCCACGCAGATATTCCGGTGATGATGATTACCGGTCTGGATGACGATGCGTCCGTTGAAAGGGCTTATGAAGTCGGTGCTATAGATTTTATTACCAAACCCATCAAATGGGCGGTGCTTAAACATCGGGTGAAATCGGTGGTAGCGAAAGTCATTGCTGAGCGGAAAGTTCAATTACTGGCTTATCGCGACACCTTAACCAATTTGCCAAATCGCCTGTTATTTGCAGATCGTCTGGAACAGGCCGTTATCCGTGCTGAGCGCAGTCGCACATCAATGGCATTAATGCTGGTGAATATTGACGATTTTAAGCTGGTGAATGATTCATTTGGCCATGATGCTGGTGACAAACTAATCAAGGCCGTAGGCCAATTGATTTCAAGATCGATACGCCGTGCCGATACTATCGCACGTTTGGGTGGTGATGAATTTGCGGTGATTATCGAAGGTATTGATAGTCCGGAAGACGCCATTTCAATCGCGGACAACCTAACCACCATTCTTGAACATAATGTTCGCCTGGATGATCAGGAAACCTATACCAGTGCGTCTATCGGCATTTCTATTTATCCTGATGACGGTAAAGATGCGCGAACCCTGCTTAAAAATGCAGACACCGCCATGTTCCGGGCTAAAGAAAATGGCCGACATTGCTTCCAGTTTTATAAGCCGGAACTGAGTGTTAGCGCAATGGAACGTCTGGATCTGGAAATCAGCCTAAAAGCAGCGTTTGAAAATGATGAGTTCCTGATCCATTATCAGCCCGTTATCGATATTGATAAGAATGAAATTGTCGGTGTAGAAGCATTATTACGCTGGCAGCACCCCGATAAAGGTATGATTCAGCCTGCTGACTTCATGCCCACCCTGGAAAATAGCGGGTTAATTACTGTTCTCGGTGAATGGATGATCTTGAGTGTCTGTAAACAGATTCGTGTATGGCAGGATGCTGACTTAAAAAACCAGAATGTTTCTATTAATCTGTCAGCTCGCCAGTTTAAAGAGCAGGATCTGGTGACTTTGTTTACGCAGGCGATTTCTGATAATAACATTGAAGGTTCATCCCTATCTGTAGAGGTTACTGAACGTACATTAATTGAAAATGTGGGTGAAGTAGAAAGTACACTGAAAAAATTGCGGAAGATGGGCATCAAAGTCATGCTTGACGATTTTGGTACCGGTTATGCATCACTGGCTTATCTTAAAGATTTTCCTGTTGATTTAGTTAAAATTGATCGTGAGTTTATTAGTGGAATACCTGAAAATCAGAGTGACTCTGCAATTGTAGACGCTATCGCAGGCTTAACTCGTGGTTTGAAACTCGACTTACTTGCTGAAGGGGTCGAAACAGAAAGTCAGTTAAACGTATTGAAAAGCATAGGTTGTCATTACGGGCAGGGTTATTTCTGGAGTAAAGCCTTGCCAGGTGATGAGTTTGAGCAGTTTTATATGAACCAGATTTATAATATTGGCTAAGATATAAAATAGACACAAGTCTGTAAGCCGTTTTGATGTTAATCATTAAGCGGCTTTTTTAATGGAAAGATTAAAGTTACAAGCACTTTTTTCCGTAAATGGACGCAAATAAAAGCTTCATATTTTATCTTGATTACCTATATGCTGTTACAATATATGCGCGTTGCTTAAAACTTCTTTTTTATTAATAATAACTTATAAATTAATTGCTTATTGTCTTTCATTTGCGTGCATTTTCGGAAAAATTATCTTTTATTATTTTCAAAAATAGAATTATGAACATACTAATCACGGGCGCAAATAGGGGTATCGGCCTTGAAATGGTTAAATACTCAATGGAACAGGGCTGGTCTGTTTTTGCCTGTTGTCGTAATCCGCATAACGCCGACAATTTATATAATATTGCAAAATTATCCAATGGGCAGATCAGTGTGCATATTGCTGACATGCAGGAACTTGGTACTTTACAGGCACTGTCTTATGAGTTGCGTAATGATGCTATTGATATCTTAATTAATAATGCGGGCATTTACGGTTGCGATAAAAATAAATTTGGCTCGGTTGATGTTGAAAGCTGGTTACAGGCCTTTCAGGTAAATAGCATTGCGCCGTTGAAAATGGTTGAAGCCTTTTCTGAACAGTTGTCTATGGGTAATCGTAAACTGGTTGTCTGTATGAGTAGCAAGATGGGCAGCATAGCTGATAATGGTTATGGTAACAGTTATATTTACCGGTCCAGTAAAGCGGCATTAAATGCAGTGGTGAAAAGTTTGTCTATTGATTTGAAAGAGCAGAGAATTATCAGTGTGGCGCTGCATCCCGGTTGGGTAAAAACAGATATGGGCGGTCCGGATGCAGAAATTACAACGCGACAATGTGTTGAGCAGTTATTTAGACACCTGTCAGAACTAACTATAAAAGATAGTGGTCGCTTTATCGATATAGATGGTAGCGATATCCCCTGGTAATGGAAACCTGATATTTCATAGGAACGCTATATGCGGCTTAAGTATAGAATTATAGTAAACAAACATCGTATATTAACAATGGTTATTATACCCCCAGTAACGCCAGGTAGTTGCTGAATGGTTATGGTTTTCGATGAATCATTCCAGCTGTCCAATGAGATCCTCCCAAAATTCTGCGTTCCTATAAAGTACCCCGGTTAGTTATATGTTATTTACTGATTTAGAAAAATTAAAGTCACTGGTTAAAACTGCGGCTAAAGAGGAAATACTGAAAGATTTTGGGCATTCTAAATTTGAATATAAAGATGATGGCAGTGTAATAACGCCGGCGGATATGGCAATGCAAAACCGTCTGGAAATAGAATTAAATCAATACTGGCCGATGTACGGCATCCTTGGTGAAGAAATGACGGATGAAGCGCAATTGGCAGTTATTGATCAGGCCGCGATGAAAAAAACGAAGGGCTACTGGTGCATAGATCCGCTTGATGGGACCAGCAACTATGCTGCAGGTTTGCCATTTTTTGCTGTTTCTATTGCTTTGATCATTGATAATCAGCAGCAGTTAGGCCTTATATATGACCCTGTTCGAGATGAAATGTTTAGTGCAATAAAAGGTCAGGGTGCGTATTTTAATGATAAGCGACTTGATTATTCACTGATGAATTTTGCAAAGAATAAACCGATCATTGCTGAAATTGATTTGAAACGTCTCTCTGAAAAACTCACTGTTAAACTGGTTACAGAAAGAATTTTTGCATCACAACGAAATATAGGCTCTGCCGCCATTGACTGGTGCTGGATGGCTACTGGACGATTTGATATTTATTTACATGGTGGTCAAAAGTTGTGGGATTATGCAGCGGGCAGCTTGATTTTTAGTGAAGCTGGTGGTCATTCAATATCACTAGACAATGAAGCTGTATTTCGTGGGCAACTTGAAGTTCGTTCGGCACTGGCCTGTTTTGATAAGGATCTGTTCGATTACTGGTATCATTGGATAGGGATTAAAAGCTAGTTGGCAGTCAGCAGTAGGAAGTTATTAGTTAAAAGCGAAATACTGTTTTAAAAGTGGTAGTAATTTTTTAAAATTACTGCCAACTGCCAACTGCCAACTGCCAACTGCCAACTGCCAACTATCTTTTATCGGCTAGCAACAGTAGATTGGCGGACCAGTTTTCTAATTTTTGCTTCAAGTTCGTCCTCGTCATTACCGCGGAAACCTAGATTAGCGTGCACAATATTTCCGTTTTTATCGATAAGGTAGGAGCTTGGCATTGCTTTTACCTTATAAGCTTCCGCCGTATTGCCCTGTGGATCAAATGCAACATCAAAATTAGCAGGAATTTGTTGTAAAAATTTATCGGCCTGTGTTCTTGATTCATCAAGGTTAATGGCGATAACTTTAAAACCCGCGCCTCCATATAACGACTGCATTTTATTCATCCAGGTAAATGATTTACGACATGGTTGACACCATGATGCCCAGAAGTCTACGTAGACGATTGTTCCATGGTAATTGCTTAACTCAATTTTTTTTTGTTGGCCTTCTAATATGAAATTGGGTGCCTGGTTTGTTGAGTTAGCAGCTATTACATTACCACCGCCAAGAATTCCGTATAGTGCTACTATCAAAAGTGAAATTTTTAAAAGAGAAACGAACATAATTTACTCCATTGCAAGCTAACAGTGCATGAAATTAGTAATGTAAATCAATGCAACCCATTAATGTAATGTGATTTGGTTTCGTTTATTTAGTTTTAAAAGCAATTGTATTTCGCAGTGATAAGGCAGGGTAATGAAAAATCTATTAATTTTTGGACTGCTGCAAGTTATATAGCAGATTTGTGATAAAAGTCGATAGAAAAATTGAAAATGGTCTATATTTTAAAATATCAGGTAGATGCACAGAATGGCCAGCGAATTGATAAAAAAGAGTCCAGTAAACCAGCAATCTAACATTGCTGATTTACTGGAACACGATGAAGCTGCCTTTGCAGTAGTAAAAAAGGGGGAGGGAGCAATTAGAACGGATATTACATAAAAATGCTAATTCTACCTTTTTATGTAATATTCGAGTTTATAAGGCCCAGGTAAGCTAAAATATGAATGGATGCTTTGATTAAGTCCGATTATTTAGGCTTGTTGAAATTCTCCGTATCTTTCTCGATAATCGCAGCTATAGGATTACTATTAAATGCATAAGGATGTGCGAGTTTCGCAATGACAGGAAGTCATAGCGGAGTCTGCTCACTTCGTGAAAAATACGAATATTTTTTCCTGTGCATAAATCTAATTAACTCAAGCAGAGATTCCCTGGCGTATCAATCCTGTAAATTCACATTTTTTATATAGAAGATGGCTCCAATATTAATAGACAACCGAGGTTTGATTAAACTTGGTTTTATTTCAGTGTTAACCACGGTTATTGTTTTTGCTGCAGGTTTTCTTAGTGGTTATCAACAGGCAATAACTTTTTATGCTGCGGGCAGTGAAATTGAAACTTTAGCTTTGCCAGAACAAACTGTTTTGCTGGAAAGTGAAGTAGAGCAACAGTCTCCAGAAATAATCGTAGCAGGAGCTGAAATAGATGTTGACCGGCCGCACGTCGATAAAGCCAGTGCGAAAAACAGAATTGTTGAATCAAAGGTCTATAATTCTTCAAATAAGGGAAAAGTGAACCAGGCTAATGATGTCTCAACATCGAAAAAACTGTCTTCTAGAGAGCAACCAGGTAAGTCGAGTACAAAAATAAGCAGCGACGATAAAAATGTTCTTAACAAGAACAATCGGTTTTCTATAAAAGCATCTTCTGAATCTTCAATAAAAGAGAAGCTTACTTCAGCTGATTTTCAACATGAGTCGGGCGAAACTGCAGCTAGCAAAGAGCATGATTTTATGGTGCTCGCTTCGTTAACCTCGGCTGAACTAATCAACATTAAATATTCTATTCAAGTTGGCATGTACGGGCGTTTGACTAATGCGGAAAACATGGTGAAAATGTTACAGGCGCAACATTTAGATGCGTATGTTTCTGGCTATACTAGCAAGAAAAATGAAAATCGTTATAACGTCAGGTTTGGATATTTTGTAGATAAAAAGTCAGCAATAACCGCATTACAAAATTATAAAAATAAACAAAAGGGTGATGGTTATCTAGTGAACTTTTCTGTTGATAATATTGTGAAACTTGCTGATGCTGTAGACCTGAAAGAATCATCGACTACTGAAAAAACAAAGAAAAAAACATCATCTGAGTCAGTACCATCAGGAATAATAGGTGATGAAGTTTCTCAAACGGATGTTGCAACTGTTCTGGCAGATGCACAGTCTCAGGCCGTGGTTGAAATTCTGCCTGATAAACGTGTAAGCGCTATCGCTAAATAAATACATATCGTTTTTAATAAGCAGTAGTTATGGGTAATATTGCTTTATAGGCTAACTTCTAAGCACCATGTCAAAAGTAATTAAACTATTAAGTTTTGATCTTGATGATACTTTATGGCCTTGTCTTCCTACTATCGATCGCGCTGAAAAATTATTATATCAATGGCTGTCTGATCAGGTTCCTGTTATCACGCAACATTATGATATCCATCAGCTACGTGAAAAAAGGCGTTCGCTACTTAATAGTCATACAGAGTTTGCGCATGATTTAACAAAATTGCGAATGAAATCATTTGAAATGTTGGCGGATGAATTTGAACTGGCGAGTGACTGGATAAAACCTGCGTTTGAAATCTTTTATGAAGCACGGCAACAGGTTATTTTATTTGATGATGTGATACCGGTACTGGATGAACTGAATGAAGAATACAAGTTGGTTAGTCTAACCAATGGTAATGCCAGCACAGTAGAGACAGGCGTTGATCACTGGTTTGATTTCGCATTAAATTCAGCCTCTGTGGGCAAATTGAAATCTGAACCAGATATCTATCTACAGGTTCAAAAAATGGCTAATATTGGAGCACAGCAGATGGTGCACATTGGCGATCACCCGCTGCAGGATATCTCAGGTGCAAAATCGGCAGGTGTGTTTGCAGTCTGGCTTAATCGGCAAAATAAATTCTGGACACGGGAAGATTGCCAGCCTGATGCTGTAATTAACAGTTTATACGAGTTGCCCGTATTACTGAGGCAGCTACAAAATTAGCTACGTTCCGAGCAGGCCCGTCCTGCAAGTCTATTAGCGTTATATTTTCTCCATGTTATTTACCCGGGTTACACTATCATTTTTGATTCCATATAGGGATTAGGGCAATATTCCTATATAATTGAAATTTAGAAGATATTTAAGAGTACGAGTAAAGCAATGATTTTTAAAACCGATGATGTACGTATAACAGGACTCCAGGAAGTATTGCCGCCGATTAAGCTGCACGAGGAATACCCTATGGACGAGACGGCATCGGAAACGGTCTATCATGCGCGGCAGGCCATACACAACATATTACATGGTGAGGATGACCGTCTGGTGGTTGTGACAGGACCCTGTTCTGTTCATGATCCGGATGCTGCCAGAGAGTACGCTGCAAAATTGAAAGGTTTAATAGACGAGCTGGCAGATGACTTATGTATCATTATGCGTGTCTATTTTGAAAAACCACGAACCACGGTTGGCTGGAAAGGCCTGATTAATGATCCTGATCTGGATGGTAGCTTTAAAATTAATAAAGGCTTGCGACTTGCTCGTAAATTACTGCTTGATTTAGCCAATGAAGGTGTGCCCACTGGCACAGAATATCTTGATTTAATTAGTCCGCAATATATAGCCGATTTAATCAGTTGGGGAGCCATTGGCGCTCGCACTACAGAAAGTCAGGGGCACCGTGAACTGGCGTCTGGATTATCCTGCCCAATCGGGTTTAAGAACAGCACGGATGGTGGCTTTAAAATTGCGATTGATGCAGTTAACGCAGCATCAAGTCCTCATGTATTTATGTCGTTAACCAAAGAAGGTCGCTCAGCCATTTTTTCAACTAAAGGCAATCATGATTGCCACATCATTTTACGTGGTGGTAAGCAACCTAATTACGATGCCAGGAATATCCAGCATGCCGCTGAGCAACTGGAAAAATATGGCTTGAAGCCGCTAATGATGGTGGATTGTTCGCATGCAAATAGCATGAAAAATTACCGTCGTCAGGTGGATGTTTGTAACAATGTTGCCTCTCAGGTGGCTGACGGTGAAAACCGTATTATGGGTGTGATGTTAGAAAGTCATCTGATTGAAGGGCGGCAGGATGTGATTGATGGTCAACCACTGACTTATGGACAAAGTATTACTGACGCCTGTATTTCCTGGCCAGCGACGGAGGAGTGTTTACGGGATTTGGCAGATGCTGTGCGTAAACGCCGGAATGTGAACGCACAACAGGCTAGCGCGTAGCGCTGCGCGCAATAAATAATGAAAAAGGGGAAAGCTTTTGATGTCATTGCGAGGAATGAAGCAGTCTCATGTAGGCAACTCAGTCGCTTAAAGGGACTGTTTTGTACCTCGGTAGTTGCTCCTCGGCAACAGCTCCATGCGTTACCCTAATAAGTTACATCCGTGTCAGGAGTAAACATCTGCCCGTATATCCGGTACATATTGCAGTGACGGCTCCTGTTTAGTCTTTAATTTTTCACTTTCCAGCGTTTTTTGCGTCCTGCAAAAAACGGTATGCACAGCCTCCATGTAGCTAATTATTTCTTACCGTGACTTATATGTTCGCTCAATATAGGCCGAAATAATCGCCTCAAATTCCTCTGCAATATTTTCACCCTTGAGCGTCACGGTTTTTTCACCGTCTTCATAAACCGGTGCCACCTGGCGTTCACCTGTACCCGGTAAGCTGATTCCAATATTGGCATGTTTGCTTTCACCCGGGCCGTTAACCACGCAACCCATGACGGCAACCGACATATTTTCTACGCCCTGAAATCTTTCCTGCCATGCAGGCATTTGTTTGCGTAAATAGTGTTGTACCTGTGATGCCAGCTGCTGAAAAAAAGTACTGGTGGTACGACCGCAGCCAGGGCAGGCGGTAACCAGCGGTACGAAGGATCGCAAGCCCATGGTCTGTAAAATCTCCTGTGCGACGATCACTTCTTTTTCACGTGGTGCGCCCGGTTCAGGTGTGAGTGAAACTCGAATGGTATCGCCAATGCCATCATGCAGTAGAATGCTGAGCGCCGCGGTAGATGCAACAATGCCCTTTGAGCCAATACCGGCTTCTGTCAAACCAAGGTGAAGCGCATAGTTATCGCGCTCTGCTAGCGAACGATAAACGGTGACCAGATCCTGCACCACGCTCATTTTGCAGGACAGAATGATTTTATCTTTCTTAAGTCCTATGGCCTGTGCCTGTTTTGCACTTTCAAGCGCAGAACGTATCACTGTTTCCAGCATAACATTATGCGCGTCATGTGGTTCGTTCAGGCGGGCGTTTTCGTCCATCAGTTCAGCCAGTAATGCCTGATCCATACTGCCCCAGTTGACACCAATACGTACGGCTTTGTCGTATTTACAGGCAAGCTCAACCATGGTGGCAAATTGTCTATCACGTTTTTTTCCTTTACCAACATTGCCAGGATTAATCCGGTACTTGGCTAATGCCTGTGCGCAATCTGGAAAATCACTTAATAGCTTGTGACCGTTATAATGAAAATCGCCGACCAGTGGAACGTGGCAGTGATTATTGTCCAGTGCTTCGCGGATTCGCGCAACCGCTGCTGCAGCCTGGTTATCGTTTACAGTGATACGAACCAGTTCTGAACCGGCATTAGCAAGCTGCATTATTTGCTGCGTGGTAGCGGTTATATCTGCTGTATGGGTGTTGGTCATTGATTGCACCACAATCGGCGCATTTCCACCTACCCGAACACCAGCAATATCAACCGTACATGTTTCACGGCGAGGTTTAAAACAGTTAGAAAATTTCATAAAAATAGTCGTTAGTTATAGTCGCCAGTAACAGTCGTTCTTAGCGTATCTTTAAACCAATGATTTTACCATTGAAGCGGCGAAGATGGGGATTAGGATGATAAACTCACTGTTTACAGTAAACAACGTGACAGCTTATATGAAAATAGGTTTTGTAGTTAACCCTTTTGCCGGCATTGGTGGTGCGGTTGCTCTAAAAGGCAGTGATGGTAAGGATATAGTGGCATTAGCTTTATCACGTGGCGCCAGGCCACAGGCAGAAAAACGTGCTCAGATTGCCATGCAGCAAGTGTCTTCAACAAATAATTTTACTTTTTTTACTGCGGCCGGTTCAATGGGTGAAAATGTATTACGCACGCTCAATTTACCTTATGAAGTTATATACAGGGTGGTTGAAGAAGTGGCGGATGAGCAGACCACGGCAAAGGATACTAAAAAGGTTATTCGCCTGTTTCTCGAAAAAGCGGTTGATTTAATCATCTTTGCCGGCGGAGATGGCACTGCGCGGGATGTACTTGATGTCCTGTCGAGCGAGTCAAATCTTTCAATGGCAGTTATCGGCATACCGGCAGGTGTAAAAATACATTCTGCAGTGTATGCAACTACACCATTGCATGCAGGTGAGTTAATTAACCTGATTCTGTCTGGCGCGCCAATGTCGTTGCATGATGCGCAGGTAATGGATCTCGATGAGCAGGCTTTTCGTGAAGGGAAAGTTGTTGCACGGTGTTACGGTTATTTATCAGTGCCGGTTGATGATACACGCATGCAATTAATCAAACAGGGTGGCTTGAATCATCAGCAGATTGCGCTGCAGGACATTGCGACTGAAATTATTGAAAGCATGGAACCCGATGTTTTTTATCTCATTGGCTCGGGTTCAACAACGGCTGAGATTATGAATCAGTTGTCACTGGAGAATACGCTGCTCGGTATTGATATTGTTTGTAATCAGCAGTTGATTGCCAGTGATGTTGATGAGAAAACCATTATACAAACAATTAACAATCACCCGGCAAAAATAATAGTGACCGTTATTGGTGGACAGGGGCATGTTTTCGGGCGAGGAAATCAGCAGTTAAGCGCAAAAGTTATAGATCAGATTGGTCGGGAAAATATTATAATTGTAGCGACTAATGAGAAGTTACGCACATTAAACAAACGTCCCATGATTGCTGATACCGGTGATGCGGATTTAGATAAACAGCTTGCTGGCCTGTATCCGGTTATTAGTGGTTATCAGCAAAAGACCTTGTATAAATTAAATTAGATGTAACAACTATTTTCTACAGTGAGCGCCGATGAACACAGGTAAAAACGAAAAACCTTATCCCCTGGTTGTCATTCTGAATGATAGTGCAGGATCTTGAATGTGGCATATTAATAGCATATTACTAAAGATCCTTCACTATCATTCAGGATCACAGTAAGCTATAAAACTGGTTTTATCTGCGTTCAACTGTGGATGATATATTTCAGCGTTATTTGCAAAAAAAACAGGTACTTAAAATGCAAGATATAGATTTTGTTAATGGCTTAATTGATTTCATAAAAAGTTCACCGACTCCATTTCATGCGGTTAAAACCATGGTTGAAATATTGGAGCAGAATGACTTTAAACGTCTGGAAGAAAGTGAATCGTGGTCAATAAGCGATAAGCCACAGGCTGAACGTTTCTACGTTACCCGCAATGATTCATCGATAATCGCTTTCCAGCTTAAGCAGTCACTGGTTGAAAATGGTATGCGAATGGTCGGTGCGCACACTGACAGTCCCTGTTTGAAAGTGAAACCGAACCCGGAAATTATCAGTAACCATTATTTGCAGTTGGGCGTTGAAGTTTACGGAGGGGTGCTACTTAATCCATGGTTTGATCGTGATCTGTCCTTAGCCGGGCGAGTGAGTTATCTTAATAAAGAAGGCAATATTGAACATCAGTTGATTAATCTGGAAAAAGCTATTGCGGTCATTCCCAGTCTGGCTATCCATCTGGATCGCGAAGTTAATGAACAACGGTCTATAGATAAGCAAAATCAATTGCCACCCGTGCTGATGAAATTGCCTGAGAAAGAAGCTGATGTTAAAGCTGACTTCAAAAAGATACTACTGAAAATTGTTAATACAAATCGAGATGCAACAAAACAGGGCAAAGCTGAAAAAGTACTGGACTATGAATTAAGTTTTTATGATGTGCAGCCGCCAGCCGTCATTGGCCTGCATGATGATTTTATTGCCAGTGCGCGTCTGGATAATTTACTTAGCTGCTACACCGGATTGATGGCGCTACTGAACAATGATGGCAGGCAAAATAGCCTGCTGGTGTGTAATGACCATGAAGAAGTGGGCAGTATGTCAGCGGCAGGTGCACAGGGGTCTTTCCTTAAATCAGTGTTGCAACGACTGTCTGGTAGTGATGAAGGTTTTGCTCGTTTGATCGCTAACAGCACTATGGTATCGGCCGATAATGCGCATGGTATACACCCGAATTATGCGGACAAGCATGACGCAAATCATGGCCCGATACTTAACGACGGACCCGTGATTAAGGTTAACGCGAACCAGCGTTATGCCAGCAACAGTGAAACCAGCGCCTTATTCAAACGAATGTGCGAGCTTGCCGATGTGCCCGTGCAATCATTTGTGGTCCGTTCCGATATGGCCTGTGGCAGCACTATCGGGCCGATAACGGCGAGTGAAATAGGCGTGAAAACCGTTGATGTTGGCGTGCCGACATTTGCCATGCACTCGATTCGTGAGTTGGCCGGGCGCTGGGATGCCTTTTATTTATATCGTGTGTTAAAGCAGTTTTTTAACTGATGATTATTTTATTAGTGGTTCCTTATAATCTGTATTTTAAATAGTTTGTCTCGTCTTAATGGTAAATGAGCGTAGTGTGTACTATTCTAAATTTTGTGTCTCTTGACAATAAATATTAAATGATTATTGTAATAGAATGCCTACTATTGAAAAACAGGTGAGATTATAGTCATTGGCACTGATAGTATATTATTTTTTCATAGCGCAAGACCCGTTTAAGCCGACCATTGATGGTTGGCTTTTTTTTAGCTGCGTTATTTTGGTTCCTTTTTTATAGATATTCAAACAATTCAGTGCCATATACATATATACTTAAATGCAAAACAATTAACAAGATAAGTCACTGAAAACAATAGAATGAGAACACTGAAGAAGTCCCACAAACTGGATGCTGTCTGTTATGACATTCGTGGTCCGGTACATCGTGAAGCACGCCGACTGGAAGAAGACGGTCATAAAATCCTGAAACTGAATATCGGCAATCCTGCACCGTTTGGCTTTGATGCGCCAGAAGAAATTGTTCAGGACATGATTCACAATGTCCCGGTTTCTCAGGGTTATAGTGATTCCAGAGGACTATTTTCAGGACGTAAAGCAGTAATGCAATATTGCCAGCAGAAAGGCATTAAAAATGTCGAGATTGACGATGTTTATCTGGGTAACGGTGCCAGTGAGCTTATTGTGATGTCGATGCAGGCGCTGATTAATAACGGTGATGAAGTGTTGATACCTGCACCGGATTACCCTTTATGGACTGCCGCAGTCTGCCTTTCCGGTGGTCAGGCAGTGCATTATCTATGTGATGAATCGTCTGACTGGTTTCCGGATTTACACGATATCAGATCTAAGATAACGGCCAATACCCGTGGCATCGTTATTATCAACCCGAATAATCCAACAGGTGCGGTGTATCCAGAAGAAATACTTGAAAGTATCATGGAGCTTGCCAGAGAACATGAGCTGATTATTTTTTCTGATGAAATTTACGACAAAATTATTTATGACGATGCCAAGCATATCTCAACCGCATCGCTGGCCGATGATGTTTTATGTTTAACCTATAACGGTTTATCAAAAGCTTATCGTGTAGCAGGCTTTCGTGCCGGCTGGATGGTAATCAGCGGCGATAAAGCACATGCCACGGATTATATCGAAGGCATTGAGTTACTGGCCTCAATGCGACTTTGCTCCAATGTACCGGGCCAGCACGCCATTCAAACCGCACTGGGCGGTTATCAAAGTATCAATGAATTGATTGTGCCGGGCGGGCGCCTGTATGAGCAGCGTAATTTGGCCCATGATATGCTAACTTCAATACCCGGAATCAGTTGTGTCAAACCCAGGGGTGCGATGTATTTGTTCGCCAAAATGGACCAGAGCCGATATAACATTATGGATGATGAAAAGATGGTGCTGGATTTACTAACCCAGGAAAAAATTCTGATTATTCATGGTTCAGCATTTAACTGGCCGGATAGCGATCATTTCAGGGTTGTATTCTTACCGTATGTAGATGAACTCAGTAAAGCGATGAATGCTATCGAGCATTTTTTCTCTCATTACAAGCAGTAAACAATGACAGTCAGTGTTGCTGAAAATTTAAACAAGGTTCAGCAAAAAATTCGGCAGTGTGCTGAAACAGCCGGGCGAGATATCAATGACATTTGCCTGGTTGTCGTTTCAAAAACACGGTCACTTGATGAGGTTAAATTTGTTGCCTCGCTTGGACAACCTGCTTTTGCTGAAAACACCATTCAGGATGCGATGAGTAAGATTCCACAGCTGAATGATACAGCCCTGGAATGGCATTTTATCGGTCATCTGCAGTCCAAAAAAGCCGGAAAAATCCCTGGCTATTTTCAGTGGATACATTCAGTCGATAGCATCAAGCTCGCGCGGAAACTATCAACTGCAATGTTGAACAATTCTAAAAGTTCCCGGCTTAATTGTTTAATACAGGTAAACGTAAGTGGCGAAGATAGTAAGTCAGGTTTAAAACCCGCCGCAGTAAAACCCTTTTTACAGGAAGTGCTAGATCAGCAATACCCATGCCTGGTATGGCGAGGTCTGATGACTATCGGTGTGCAAGGTGATGAGCAGCAGACGCGCAGTGCTTTTGCGCAATTAAGAGAATTACAGCAGTCTTGTAAAAAGGAGTTTGATTTGCCCGATTTTGATCAGCTTTCGATGGGGATGAGTGCGGATTATTGTCTGGCGATTGAAGAAGGTGCAACTATGATCAGGGTTGGAACATCAATCTTTGGCCAAAGAAGCTAACTTTATTCGTTTACTCGCAATAATGTTTTTTCTGCCTAAACTAAAGGCGGGCACGTAAACCGAAGTCTACGTGCCCTGGCAGCGCATGATTGCTGCTGATTCGTTACACTGTTTACAGATTGCTTGATTTAGCAATCAAACTACATTTAGATTAATTTATCTCGTCGCCTGCATTTGTAAGCTGCGTAACCGTCAAGCCAGGTTTTAACTTAGGCTTTTTTATCCAGTTCAGGTGTGTTATCTGTTTTGTGCATTTTAAGCTGCATTTCATCTCTTCTTTCTGCTGCGGCTTTACGATGCTCTTCCATCATTTTGATATTTAATGCCCGACGCTCTTCCATTTGTTTCATAAATTCGTTGTGTCTTTCCTGTACGTGTGCTGGAACATTGTTATTAAAAGCAGAATTATTATTAGCTAAATGCTGTTTTCTGCGTTCTAAGAAACGATTGTATGCTTCCTGTTGCTCTTTTTGCACCTGCTGCCAACGTTCGTCGTTTTGCTTGCGGTAGTTTTGAGTATCACTGACGCTCTGAGGCTGGCTTGTTTCTTGATCGCTGACCGTGGTTTCTGCTTGCGCTGCAGGAGAAACAGTATTACTGACAGTGTTAGCTGTACTGTTATCTTCACTCGTGGTTGTTATTGACTCGGCAGCCAGAACTGTATTCGTAAAAACGAATGAAAGAACTAATGCTGTTAATTGGATTTTTGATTTTATAACTTTCATTTCGTTTACCTTTTTAAAATTGAAATTAGTTGAGATATGCTGAAATTTAGAGGCAATAAAAAACAGCATAAATAATGAAGCACCGTTTGCTATTATATTAGAGGTTAGTAATATAGTCAAATGTTAATATTCTGATGCGCCGGATTTTTCCTTTTGGCAAGGCATTTATCGAATAAAAAAAGGCGCATGAAAATGCGCCTTTTGCTGTTGTCTCCGAATTAAAAGCTTGCTTTTAGGTGTTTTGTATTTGCTCAGTTTTTGAGTCCTGTTTTGGCGTAAATCTATCATTTCTAAACGGTGGTTGTGAATCGCGCATCATCTGGTGCATTTGTTTTTGCATGTCAGATATTTCTTTATGCATTTGCTTCATTTTTTGTATTGTTTCGATGCGATTCTGCTCAACTTGTTTATATAGCTCTTTTTGGGCTTCAGCTATTTTTGCTCGTTTTTCCTGATAGGCTTTCATTGTTGCGTCATACTGCTCACGCTTGAGCTGCATTTCTTTTTCATAGGCCTGGCGGCGTTGCTGCATCATTTTATTGTGTTTATTGCGCTGTTCCAGTGCGCGTGCTTTAGCTTCCTTGCGAGCCTGTTCAAAAGTCTGCTTGTTAGCGTATGGACGTCGTTCATCGGGTATATCACGATCTTGCATCGGTGTTGGTTCTTCGCTTGCTGATTTGTTTGCTGGTTCTATAGTTGTACTGTCTTCTGCGGATGCTATTTCAATCGTTGCTAAAGTCGCTATCGTGGTGGCGGCAGGTAGCTGCTCATCTGCCGAAGTAAGGGGTGTTATGGTTGCTTTAGTTGCTACTGTTGTATTAATTTCTGCATCGTTTGCCTGTTCATCAGTTATTGAAGCGACATCTTCTGCAGATGCGGGTTCGTCAGTTGCTGAAGTGATTTGTTCTACAGATGTCGGTTCATCAGTAACTGAAGCGACATCTTCCGCAGATGCGGGTTCGTCAGTTGCTGAAGTGATTTGTTCTACAGATGTCGGTTCATCAGTAACTGAAGCGACATCTTCTGCAGATGCGGGTTCATCAGTTACTGAAGCGACTTGTTCTGCAGATGCCTGTTCATCAGTTACTAAAGCGATTTGTTCTACAGGTGCTGGTTTTACAGAAGCCAGGGCTTCGGACATGGATTCTTCAGGAACTGGTTTTTTAGATGTTGCTTTTTCAGTAGTGGTTATATCAGTACTGGAGGTGTTCTCAAGTGGGTCAGTCACTGAGTTTGTCTGTGCTATCATACCTGTATATTCGCTTTCATAGAAAGTTGCAATGATGACGATGGCTGATACTAGCAGTAATACCAGTGGGATTACTAAATTACTCTTTGATGATTCAGTCTGATTGTCCTGTTGCCTGTCTTTTTTCATATATGGAGCAGTTTCGGTTGTTTTTGCTTCAACTTTTTTTTCAGTTTTATTATCAGTGTCACTCATCTTATTTTCCCTGGTAAAAAGTGTTTAGATCTACATTTTTCTTAATATGCAGCTAGTGCAATTTTGTTAAAGTTGTTCTGTGTTAAAGACCAAATAGCTTAAGGATTCTGCATTTTCTAGTCAATAGTTACTACTTGTTATAAGGTGCCTGTTTATTCGCAGGCGCTGACTGTGCAGGGGCTGGTCGTGCGGGTGCCTGTTTATATGGTGCGTTTCCGTAGTAGGGCGGTTGTCTGTTGTAATAGGGTTGATAACCATATGGCGCATAAGAAGAACCATAACGGTTGCGATAGCGATTATTGTTGTAATATCTGTAATTGTTGTTCCAGTAGTTATCATTGTAACCATAACCTCTGGCATCTCCTTTGCCTTTGCCTTTGCCTCGAACCTTGAACTTGATTTCTACGTCCATGTCGCCAGACATATCACCCATCACGTCGCTCAACATATCGCCAAAGGCATTATCACTCCAACGATTATCCCATCGGTTTTTGTTCCAGTGATTGTTATTCCAACGATTATCATAACGGTCGTCATCATCAAATGGACCCCACCATGCGACTGCAGTGGTTGATGTCGCGAGTACCGCAACGGCAGTGAGTATTTGTAGTATTTTCATTTTAAACTCCAAATTATGTTAGCAGTATATTCCATGTGCTTGTTTTGCTAAATCTATTGTTATAAAAATATAAGGAAGTACCACTATAATCAATACTTCAAATGAGGTAAACAGGTGTTTTAGTATATGCGGCGGTTAATCACCTTGCCTGGAATATAACAGGGTGTTGATTTATACAAAATTTACCGCAAAGCAGCCGCTGCCAATCCATCCCTGGTATGCGCTGCTCCTCTGCATCCATGCAGCCGCAACATACCGTACATCCTGTACATGCGCTGCTCCTCTGCATCCATACAGCCGCAACATACCGTACATCCTGTACATATGCTCATGTCCGGGCATACCAGTATCGCTATGCACGTGGATATGTATGGAGATTGTCTGAAACAATCTTTGCTTTCCTGGAGACAATAAAAAAGCCGTGTCAGAAGACACGGCTTTCTATAAGTTTTTAGTAAAACTTATTTAGCTGGTGCTGCTTGTGGAGCAGGTGCAGCTTGTGCGGCAGGTGCAGCTTGCGGGGCATAACCGTATGGAGCTGGACCATAATATGGACGACCGTAACCACGGTTATTATAGTAACCACTGTTATTATCCCAACGATTATCCCAGTTGTTATAACCATTACCGTAATATTCGTTACGAGCGTTACCGCGACCACGACCGCTGCCACTACCGCTCATGCCGAAGTTAAAGCTGCCATCGACATCACCAGAACCGTCACCATAACCGTCGCCATAACCAGATCCATAGCCATCATTGCGCCAGTTGTTGTTCCAGTCGTTGTTCCAGTTGTTGTTGTTATTGCCCCAATCAGCAGAAACAGCAGTTGATGTAGCTAAGATAGTTGCAGCAGCAATTGTTAGTAAAGTTTTCATTTTATAAACCCTCATTTGTTAAAATAATCATGCGCTTCATTCGTGAGAATTACCACTCTGGCTCATTAGAACCATTGAAGATAATTATATTAGAATTAATTAATATAGTCAATAATGAAATATCCCTGTTAAAGTCATTTCGAATTTTTAAAAAAAAGTTATTAATATATATTTTAAGTGCTTATGATATATAGTTAATAATATTTATTGTTAAATCTATTGCTAAATAGGTACTGAAGAAAGCTGTATCTATCCTGTTTTATAATCATATAGACTGTCATCAAATGAGGAAAAAAAAGCCGGTAAGAAACTTACCGGCTTTTTTTAGTCAAGCTTATCTTGAACATTTGAGCTTTATGACTCAAGTAAAGCTGATCGCAATCTACCGAATCTTAACTATTGATTAGATAATATAGGTATTAAATACGGTTAAGCATTTGCTCTCGATTTGACTGGCTTCTTTGCATGCTGGCTTCGCGAATATCCACCCGTTCTTTGTTACGCAATATTAGTGCTTCGATCAGCTGTTCTTGCTTAGCTATTTGCTGACGTAAACGTTCAATCTGTTTATCCTGGTGCATTTTATATTGGTCAAGCTGTTTAGATTCGAGCGATTTAATTCGAGCAAACATTTCAGTCATGTGTTGTTTTTGCTCAAGTTTAAAAGACTCGAGGCGAGCCTGTCGCTCCTGGTCACGTTTTGCCATAGTAAATTGCGCCTGATTATCTTGTGCAGGATTTTTACTCATCGCTGGTTCAATTAAAGCTACATCGGTAGAATTAGTTTGCTCAGTGCTGATGTCTGCTTCTGTGACAGTTTCTTTGATGGTGTTTTCAGTTGCCACAAGTACCTCTGCTGCCTGAACTTCAGTAGTCTGAGCTTCAACCGCTTGAGCTTCAGCAGTCTGGACTAGAACAGGCACAGCCTCGGCTTTAGCTAGTTTTGCATTTTCCTGTTCTTCGTTAATGGCAGAACTGGAAACAGTTGCTTCACTTCTCTCAGTTGTAACCGTGTTGCCTGAAATAGCAGCATTTCTTTCAGCGACTTCAATTTCCATAATGGCAAGCTGTTCTTCGACAGTGCCGAGCTGCTTATTCAGCATGATGGCTGTTGTTACGATAATGCTTACCATTATCATTGCAACAATTGCGTATTTACCTAAAGGAGCAAATATATTTTTGTTTTCAGTTGTAGTTGTAATTTCGTCTGTGTTTTCAGTTTTTTTGGTGCTCATGATTTATACCTGCTATAGCTAGCTATACGTTTTATTTTATTGTTATTTAAAAAAACCAACATCAAGGATCCAGATGTCGGGCTTTGTAGTTTTTCTGGCTAAACTTATTGAGCTACAGTAGCTGGAGCTGCCTGTGGAGCTGGAGCATAACCGTTGTAGTAACCATCGTTGTTACCGTTACCACGACCTTTAACTTTCATATTGAAGAGAAAGAGCCGTCAAATTCACCGTCACCATCAAATTTGCCATCACCGTAACCGTTGTTGTTCCAGTTAGAGTTGTTGTAGTTTAGAGTTGTCGTTGTCACCGAAGAAAGGCATATCCCAGTCAGCAGAGACAGCAGTAGAAGTTGCTAAAAAAGTTGCAGCAGTAATGGTTAATAATGTTTTCATTTTTTAAACCCCCAAAGTTTAACATGCAGAAATTATTTAAAAAATAATCTCATGCACTTAGTCTTCATTGTTAATCGAAAATAATATTATGAATCTCTAATATAAGCAATATCTAATTATAGATGGCTATTTAATAGCTTGTTTTTAATATGGTTATATTTTTTATTTTTCTACACGGCTTATGTATTATTGCAGCCCGGTCGTAATGATCGAAAAGCCCGGCTGTAGCAATTTACTGATTCATATTTGTATTACTCATTCCGGGTGTAACAGGTTTTGAATTCAAGATGTTCATTCATCAGACGTGCGACATGGATCTTGCGCTAATAAACCTGATGATGGAATGAATGGAAGTGCCCTTAGTATCCGCCCGGAGTTAAATGCGATTGGGTATCTGTTCATCTTTGCTCAGGTCAGATTGTTTTCTGGCTATTAACTAAAAAGCCCGACTCCTGGAATCCAGGAGTCGGGCTTTTTAGTTTTTCTGGCTAAACTTATTGAGCTACAGTAGCTGGAGCCGCCTGTGGAGCAGGTGCAGCTTGAGGAGCTGGAGCATAACCGTAAGGAGCATAACCGTTGTAGTAACCGTTAGAACCGTTGTAGCTGTTGTTACCATTATAGTAACCATCGTAGTTACCGTTACCACGACCTTGACCACGTCCACGACCTTTAGCTTTCATACCGAAAGAGAAAGAGCTGTCAAATTCGCCGTCACCGTCAAATTCGCCGTCACCGTTGCCGTTACCGTAACCGTTGTTGTTCCAGTTATTAGAGTTGTTGTAGTTAGAATTGTCGTTGTCACCGAAGAAAGGCATATCCCAATCAGCAGAAACAGCAGTAGAAGTTGCTAAGATCATTGCAGCAGCAATAGTTTGTAATGTTTTCATTTTAAAACCCTCAAAGTTTGTAATACAGTAATATTAAAAAAAGTTCATGCGCTTTGTTCTTGGTCTTTTTGACCAGTGAAGAAAGTATATTATAAAATACTAATATTAGCAAGTTCTAATTTATATATTTATGGATGGTGTGAGTTAAAAGATTATTCTTAAATGGATATTATTTTTTTATTTTAAAAATAGAAAGGCCGGCACATTGGGGTGCCGGCCTTTCTACTCAGTTTGTATCTGTATCATCATGGCCGCTAAGATCGAAAAGCCCGACTGAAGAAATTAACTGATTCTTATGAGTACTATTTATTCCGGGTGTAACAGGTTTTGAATTCAAGGTGTTCATTCATGAGACGTGCGACATGGATCTTGCGCTAATAAAGCTGATGATGGAATGAATGGAAGTGCCCTTAGTATCCGCCCGGAGTTAAATGCGATTGGGTATCTGTTCATCTTTGCTCAGGTCAGATTGTTTTCTGGCTATTAACTAAAAAGCCCGACTCCTGGAATCCAGGAGTCGGGCTTTTTAGTATATCTGGCTAAACTTATTGAGCTACAGTAGCTGGAGCCGCCTGTGGAGCAGGTGCAGCTTGAGGAGCTGGAGCATAACCGTAAGGAGCATAACCGTTGTAGTAACCGTTAGAACCGTTGTAGCTGTTGTTACCATTATAGTAACCATCGTAGTTACCGTTACCACGACCTTGACCACGTCCACGACCTTTAGCTTTCATACCGAAAGAGAAAGAGCTGTCAAATTCGCCGTCACCGTCAAATTCGCCGTCACCGTTGCCGTTACCGTAACCGTTGTTGTTCCAGTTATTAGAGTTGTTGTAGTTAGAATTGTCGTTGTCACCGAAGAAAGGCATATCCCAATCAGCAGAAACAGCAGTAGAAGTTGCTAAGATCATTGCAGCAGCAATAGTTTGTAATGTTTTCATTTTAAAACCCTCAAAGTTTGTAATACAGTAATATTAAAAAAAGTTCATGCGCTTTGTTCATGGTCTTTTTGACCAGTGAAGAAAGTATATTATAAAATACTAATATTAGCAAGTTCTAATTGATATTTATCAACAGATATATATAAGCTATTGTTTTTCTCTGGTTTAACTTTGATATCTGGTCAAATTTTTATTGATTCTGCGTATTCAAGCAGTTCTTCAAGCAGTACTAACTGGCTGCCAATGGTGTCTGGTGACTGCTGAATAGCTTCAATTTCAGCTAAAAACTGGTTGAATGTCCGGTTTGAAGTGGCCGGGTTGCTAAATTTGTCCTGTCGATAGTCGTTCCATTGTTTTCTTTCTACTGGATTAAGTGTATCCGGATAGTTTCGAGCCCGGTAGCGAAATAACATTTCTTCCAGGCGGGGATCATCGAAATTAAAATGCAGACTAGCGAGTTCAGCTACGGGGGTATGTCGTATGGTATCGATGCGCTGGCTGTCATCGCGACTGAAAAAGCCACCGGAATACAACTGGCCATCCGGGTCGTTGACTTCGGGGAAATCACTTTGCTGAAAAATGGCGGCGGTCTTTTTTGCAAATTCCTCGATATGTTGAAGAATGAGTTCACGATGTTGCTGGCAGAGTTCAACATCAATGTTTAATCTTTTGGCAGCATTATCGTCCATGGTTTTTAAAGGCACGATAACGGGACACTTATTAATATGTATCTGCTTAAGCGGTATACGTTTTACCCCTTCCGGCAGTTCGGCAGCAGGTGTGTATAACCTGGCCGCCATTTCATCAACATCAGTAGCAAAAAACTCTTCAGGATGAACATTAAGGTCGTAGACAATAAAGCCATTTTTATTGACCGGATGCTGGCAGACAGGCATGACCATCGCAATTGCGCCACGTTCCGCTGAATAACGCGAGGAAACATGAAGAATAGCTTCATGTGTGCGTAGATTGATGAGCTTACTGACTTCCGTTTTTTTGCGCATGTTATAGATGTATTGATAAAGACGCGGTTGTTTTTCTTTAATAAGTTTAGCAACAGCAATGGTTGCATAAACATCCGACATTGCATCATGCGCAGCTTCATGTTTAATATGGTTTGCTTTGGTGAGTAATTCCAGGCGTATGCTGGGGTGACCATCCTGCTCCGGCCAGTTAATTCCGTCGGGCCTTAAAGCACGGGTCAAGCGCACCGTGTCGATAATGTCCCAGCGTGAATTTCCGTGTTGCCACTCATGCGAATAAGCATTGAAAAAATTTCGGTATAAGGCGTTACGGGTAAATTCATCATCAAAACGGATGTTGTTATAACCGGCAACACAGGTAGCGGGTGTTGAAAATTCTTTATGGATGGTGGCAATAAATTCCGCTTCGTTAATACCATCGACAAGTGCTTTTTGCGGTGAAATGCCGGTGATTAAACAGGCGTGTGGATCAGGCAGGCAATCATTAGCGGGTTTGCAATAAAGTGTTAAAGGGTCACTGATGATGTTTAAATTTTCATCGGTGCGAATGCCGGCAAACTGTGACAGGCGATCATAACGGGGGTCAATGCCAAAAGTTTCGTAGTCGTACCAGTATATTGAGTTTGTCATATGAATAATGTTTTATACGCAAATGAAAGCAAAAAGATAACATAAATTTTACCGCAGAGGCGCGGAGACGCAGAGTCTTTAATATTTTTAGCCTACGGCTAAAAAAACAATAATAATTTTTTCTCTGCGTCTCCGCGCCTCTGCGTGTTTCAAATTGTTTTTACGTTGTAAGTCTTCGATAAATATCCGATACTTTAAGCGGCAATTGTGCCACCTCACTAATAACAGAGTAATTTGCCGCGCCATACATGTGTGGCAAATAGTCACGTGCTTCTTCATCGATGGTTATACAATAAGAGTGAATGCCATCACGGTGCGCTTCATATAATGCCTGTCGTGTATCCTCTACACCGTACTCGCCACGATAGGTGTCGTAATCATCCGGTTTACCATCGGAGATGGTAATGAGTAATTTTGTTGAAGCTTCGACTTCGTTAAAGAGTCGCGTCATGTGACGGATGAAAACACCCATGCGGGTGTAATCTTTAGGTCGTATGTTAGAAATGCGGCCTTTGATCTCATCGTTGTAGTCTTCATCAAAGGCTTTGATCTTATATAACTCACAGCGGGTGCGGGTGACGCCTGAAAATCCGTATATCGCAAAACGGTCTCCAAGTATCTGTATCACTTCAGAAAGTAATATTAATGATTCGCGTTCAGCATCATTGATCCAGCCTTTGGTTGAACCGCTCATGTCAACCATGAACATAACGGCGACATTTCTTTCTTCTTTATGCATTTTAGTGAACAGGCGGTCAGTCATTTCCATGCCGCTTTTTACATCACCGTAAGCTTCGACTAAGGCATCGATATCAATATTGTCACCGTATATCTGTTTTTTAAGTAATTTGTCTTCACCGCGTAAAATTTCAAAGGTGTGGCGTAGGCTTTTTAATAAACCTTTATGTTTATCCAGGGTGTTCTCTACGAAGTCATCATATTCTGGTTTAATCTCAAGCTCGCGCAGGACGCACCAGTTTTTATGATAATGCTGGCGTTTGAAATTCCATTCGTTATACAGCTCAGCGCCTTCTTCATGATAAGTGCCTTGCCAGACATCATTCGGGTTGAGAATTGCTTCTTCATATTTTTTTAAATCGTATTCACCTGGCCCGGCTGCATGCAGGTGCTCTGGTGGAATCTCACCAAAATCGACGACGATAGATGTTATTAGTTCTTTAACGTGGTCCGGTATTGCGACCAGTTCACCTTCGAGTTCGAGTTCGATTACTCCTGAGTTTGTCTGTTTAGTGTCATTTTTTCTGATGTCAAAAATTGTGCTGGCGTCAACTTCCGGTTCTTCATCAGAAGTGTCGTTATTTTTGCTCAACGATTCTTTTGCGAGTTCACTTAGCGCAATTCGAAAATAGACTTTTTCTTTTTCCATGCGCTTTTGCATGACCGTGTTAACCTGATCAAGCTTGAACACCCCTTGATAACAAAATGACGCTGGAATATGGTTTTCATCAATTATAGTGAAACAATGCAAAGTATCATCGACGCTTGCGTTTTCAGCAGATAGTCTGTCTATTATGTTTTGCCAGTGTTCTGAGTATGTCCGTTCTTCGCTATCGATAGTTTTCTGTTTTAATATTTGCATGTCCCGGTGCAAACCGGGTAGTTCGCGTTTGATACATGCTTCCAGCCGAATGCGTTCGAGTGCTGCTATTTTTTTTAATTGTATTTCCGGGTCTTCGCAATCAAGTATCTCATCAAAAGGAAGGCGAAAGGTACCAAATTGAATCTGTGCCCAGAGAAAGGCGACAGTCGCTTTATAGATTAAAAAATTTTCTTTAGATTCTTCCAGTAAAGCGATAATGGCAGGCAGAAATATTGTTTCGGTATCAGTGTAAGCGTGGTTGCCATCTGCCTCTGTGATCTTCAGTTTTCTTCCAGAAAGCCCTTGTGCAAAAGGCAGTAATACAGATATCTCTTCATCTAATACGGCACCGCAGGCGTTGATGTGAGCAGTATGAACATAATTATCCAGGTTGCGGATAACTGACATCGCAGGCGTCAGGCCTTTACGGTCGTAGTTGTCTGTAGCCGTCATAGCCCAGGCTTCAACCATGTGCTGATCCATGGCTTCCAGTGCTTTAATAGAGTTAAGAGTAAACTGGAATGCCAGTTCTTCATTGGTAGCGGAAATACGTTTGCATAAATTCAAGATAAAATCTTGAATGTTACGAGGCTGATTAACAATAAGTTCTGCAGCGTCTTCACTTTTTATGAAGGTGAACTCGGCATCATAGTAAACATCAAGTAATTTGATGATCTCTTCAAAGGTAAGTGCGGAATGATGCATACTTCGATTATCTTAAAATAATGAAGATGATAGTTCGTGCATGGCAATTATCATATCAGCATCATCAGTGATGGCTTGAGAGATTGCTGTTTTACAGGCGACTACGGGCGAAATACCTTCGTGTATAAGTTTTGCAGCATGTACTAACAAACGAGTAGAAGCGCCTTCATCCAGTCCGCTGCCTTTAAGGTCGCGCGTCATGTGGGCAAACTTAACCAGCAGGTTTGCTGTAGCGAGATCGATGTTTGTTTCATTGATGATGATCTCGGCTTCAAGTGCCGCATCAGGATAATCAAACTCAAGCGCGACAAAGCGTTGACGAGTACTTTGTTTTAGGTCCTTCATCACGCTTTGATAGCCCGGGTTATATGAAATAGCCAGGCAGAATTCGGGCGTGGCTTCAATTATTTCACCGACCTTTTCCATTGGTAATACACGGCGATCATCGGCCAGCGGATGGATAACCACGGTGGTGTCTTTGCGAGCTTCAACGATCTCATCTAGGTAACAGATAGCGCCATTACGAACCGAACGTGCTAAAGGGCCGTCAACCCAGACGGTTTCACCACCTGAGATTAAAAATCGTCCAACCAGGTCAGATGCTGTTAAATCATCGTGGCAGGAAACGGTGATCAATGGTCTTTTAAGCCGCCACGCCATGTGTTCCATAAAACGTGTTTTTCCACAGCCGGTTGGCCCTTTGAGTAATATGGGTAATGACTGTTTATAGGCTGCTTCGAAAATTTTAATTTCATCACCGATAGACTGGTAATAAGGTTCATCTTTGATGAAATATTCTTCAGGTTTCAGGGCTTTGCTTTGCATAGTTTTTTATTGATTAAGCGTAGGTTGTTTGTATTTGACCAAATGTTAAGTCGCTTGTCGAATTTTAAAAAAAAAGGAGCTTGTCCACAGATGAACGCAAATGAACGCAAATAAAAACGCATATTAATAAATGCCATCCTGAACAATAGTGAAGTATCTTGCATGTTTTGTGGGGTCTTTAAATTTTACGCTCTTCGCTATTGCTCAAGTATGTCAGTTTTTAAGATATTTTTGTTTTTATTTGCGTTCATTTGCGTTCATTTGCGTTCATCTGTGGACTAAAAATATTTTTAGTTTTGAGTGGTTATTATACAAATAGTGATTTCTTCGCGGTCGTGATACAGGTGTTTTGCCTGAATAGTGTGTTTGATGTTTGCTTCGGATAGTTTCTGATGAAGCAGGTCGATACACTCATGCACCGTGGCAAGACGTTTTTTCATCGGTAGTTTTAAATTGAATATTGCGTTTGTGCATTGTTTGTTGCTGAACCAGCGCGCAATTAAACGGCTGACATGCAGCGGCCTTTCTGCCATATCGCAAACCAGCCAGTCTACTTTTTTCTTTGGTATGTAAGTAAAGGCATCCGTTTGTAAGTGTTCGACCATGCCGGTTTGCATCAGCGCTTGCTGCATAGGGCCATTGTCTATGGCTGTGACCAGGCAGTCACGTTTTACAAATTGCCATGTCCAGCCGCCAGGTGCCGCGCCCAGATCAACCACGGTCATGCCATTTTTAATTAACTCTGTTTGCTGCGGCGGTGATAGAAACCAGTGTATGGCTTCTTCCAGTTTTAATGTGGAGCGGCTGGGTGCCGCACCGGGCATTTTTAATCTGGTTATGCCCATAGTGTCAGTGGAGCTGTTATCGACAGCTGAAACGCCAATGTTAACGTGCAGCGAGTCAGTAAAAAACAGGTGTAAGCGCCAGTTTGCGTGGGCGGATAATAAGCCGTCCTTCTTCAAAGCGCTAACAATATGTGGTTTGAATTGTTTACAGAATTTACTCAGAGACTTGCCCTCGTTGGTATCAGGGTAATCCAGTTCTACATCAGAAAATATATCGTTGAGGTCTTTTATGGATATTAGAATATCGGGTAGCCGGTTAGTCTCAGGTAAGGAGAGAGCCTCTTTATGGCATGCTAACCACTGACGGGTAAAAATCAAATGATGAAAATTAATTTTTAGTATTAGTTCATTACTGGCTAAATTGTTACTGCTAACAAGGCAAACAAAGCCAGATTGTTCCTTGGTTTGAATATAAGCGGGAAATTGAAACCGGTTTGCCTGTTCCATTATTTCGCCAGCGCATTCTTTTTCAAATCCCGGGCGACACAGCAGAATGATTTGATTTAGCATTATTTAGCCAATGCCGACATTGAAAGTAGGGTGTCAAAAGGTTGTTGACGATGTACCATAGCGATATTTTTATTTTGAAGTCTTTGAGGTTGTGATGGAAACAAGTGAAGTAAAAAGTATTATCGAAGCAGGTATTAATGACTGTGAAGCCACGGTAACCGCAGATGGCAGCAAGTATACCGCAATCGTGGTGTCAGATGAGTTTGAAGGTAAAACCATGGTGGCTGAGCAGAAAATGGTTTATGCGCTGGTGAATGAGCACATTCAAAGTGGTGCGATTCATGCTTTGACGATTAAAGCGTACACAAAGTCAGAGTGGGCGGAACAACAGTGAAAGTGAATAATGAAAAGGCTGAGAGTACGAAACCGGCCATGAATGGACACACAAACAAAACCGTTTTTTCCACAGATGAACGCAGATGAACACAGATAAAAGACATTAGTTAATTGATGTCATCCTGAACGGTAGTGAAGGGTCTTGAGACGGTTACACCATAATAACGTGGTGAACAAGATCCTTCCATTACGCTACACTCCAGTCAGGATGACAAAAATAAACATTTCTTGTTTTTATCTGCGTTCATTTGCGTTCATCTGTGGACTATTGCTTTTAAGTTTTTGACACTACGCCACGGCTCGTTTGTGTAATGTCATCTTAGATAGATACACTTCGCAAATCGGTCAGTTCAGACTTAATCAGAGGTACCCTAGTACAAATCAGCGTTTCAGATAACCGCTTGCATTCACTTTTTGCTGAATAATTTTCATCATTTCCGGAAATACTTTTGGTGCCGCAGCAATAATATCACCACTTTCCAGGTAACCATCTTTATTTTCAAAGTCGCTGACAATACCACCTGCTTCTCTTACGATGAGGGCGCCGGCAGCGATGTCCCAGGCTTTTAGATTAAATTCCCAGAAACCGTCAATGCGGCCTGCAGCCAGCCAGGCAAGATCAAGTGCGGCAGAGCCTGGACGTCTGATTCCTGCAGTTTTTTGCATAAGTTCTTTCATGGTTTCCAGGTAGGTATCAAGATAGCTATGGTCACAGTAGGGGAAACCGGTGCCCAGTAATGCATTTTCCAGGCCTTTGTGGCTTGTAACGCGAATTTTTTTATCATTGAGCAGAGCGCCATTGCCACGTGATGCAGTAAATAATTCCTGTGATATCGGGTCGTAGATAACACCAGCTTCCAGGCGGTTTTTGTGTTTTAGCGCAATGGAAACGGAAAATTGTGGAAAGCCATGTAAATAGTTTGTGGTGCCATCGAGCGGGTCAATAATCCACTGAAATTCTGACCCTTCTGCTTGCGTGCCGCTTTCTTCAGCAAGAATGCCATGATCGGGGTAAGCATCTTTTATGGTGGCGATAATGATTTCTTCCGCCATGTGGTCGACACTGCTGACAAAATCATTATTTTGTTTGCTGACGACCTTGAGACGATCGAGTCGATCCATGTTGCGGACAATAATGTCGCCGGCAGCACGCGCAGCGCGTACCGCTATATTTACCATTGGTTGCATGTTATTTATAAGGTAAGCTGAATAATTAATTAACTAACTAGTAAAGTGCCTTGTACAAAGTAGATTTTTCATTAGGGTAAGGAGAAAATGGTTGAAAAAGTGCAGCTTACACGTAGTAAGTGAGCATTTTGAAACCATTTTTAACGCAGCCATAATGAAAAAGATGCTTAGTACAAGGCGCTTTTAATCTGGGGCGTAGCATAGCAGAATTACCGCCATGACACAGCAAACAAATCTCTCACTACTGAAAAATATACGTATCGTACTGGTGAATACCTCGCATCCAGGCAATATTGGCGCTGCTGCAAGGGCGATGAAAAATATGGGTTTATCCCGTTTAATTCTGGTAGAACCAAAAGAGTATCCATCTCTGGAAGCGATAAGCCGGTCGGTGGGCGCGGTCGATTTGCTGGATAATGCTGTTGTGGTTAAAGATTTGAGCCAGGCGATTTCAGGTTGTGTCTGGGTAGCTGGCACCAGTGCACGCCTGCGAACCATTGAATGGCCCATTTTAGAACCCAGAGAATGTGTGACGACGTCACTTGAAATAATTGAACAGGGTGACATTGCCATTGTCTTCGGCCGGGAGAACAGTGGATTAACCAATGATGAAATGGCCAGATGTAATGTACTTCTACATATTCCCACAGACCCGGATTTTAGTTCATTAAATATAGCCGCTGCGGTGCAGGTGGTTTGTTATGAATACCGTCTTGCCCTGATGAATAAAAGAATAACCAAGAAGAAAGGAAGTAAACACCGTTATGATGCATTGGCACATTCAGATCAAATGGAAGGCATGTATGAGCATTTGCACGAGGCATTAAGTTACCTTGGTTTCTTTGGTGCGAATAACTCTGATGTTGTTATGCGTCGCCTGAAAGGACTGTTTAATCGCGCAAATGTCACGCAGCGCGAATTAAGTATCGTGCGCGGTATATGTTCAGCAATACAGGATAAAAAGCGGCCGCGTTAGCTGTTTATGTTGTACTGGTGTTAAAAGTCACTATGGTTTACCTGTATGTCGTCTGGAAAAGGATGACCTTTACCTTTTTCCAGATAATCCTTCAGGCTTAACATAAATACTGCCCACTTGGTGCTGCAGTGTGCACACAAGCTGGTTTGTTGTGACCATTGCGTATGTGAGAAATTAATAAAGATCTGTTTATCCGCTTTCTCAAGATCAAATGTGATTATCGTGTCTTTCCACTCGCCTTCATTTTCAGTGCACTGCCAGACGACTTTTTTATCAGCTACCAGTTCCAGGATGGTCATCTCTATTATTATGTTATTAAAATGAAAATATAACTTTCCATTTACTTCTGTGCTGCCCGTAGTGTTTGTCCACCAGCCGGACAATCCATCTAATGTGGTAACGGCACGGTAAACTTTTTGAATATCAACTTTTACTCCGATTTGATGATAGATGTCTGCCATGCTGATTTCCTGTTTAGTCAGTCTTTGCTTAATAAATAATTAAACCCGAGCATTAACCAGGCAATTAAAAAACATACACCGCCAAACGGGGTAATTATGCCCAGCCATTTTGTACCCGTCAGGGTGAGTGCATACAAACTGCCGCTGAATAAAATTATACCCATAAACATAAATCCTGCTGCAGTGATGTTGTAGCGGTTTGTATCCTGTTTGTTCAATAAACCTATGAGTATCATACCAATGCCGTGCATCATCTGGTAATCAGCAGAAGTTTTAAATATATTGAAATATTCGATGCTTAACATGTCTTTCAAGCTGTGTGCCGCGAATGCGCCCGCAGCTACTGCAATAAACGCATTGAATGCACCCAAAGCGATGATTAAATTGATTGTGCTTGTTTTAGCCATTTTTGTGACCTTTCTGCTTTTAAAGCCCTTGAATAACAATCTTGGATAGTAATATACTTCGAACAGTTTTTTTATTCTAATCAGTTATGTCCATGGATGGAAGGTATGTCGCGGTGCCATGGATGGCAAAGAGCGACTAATGGAGAGTTTGCATGCCATCTTTTGATATTGTCGCTGAAGTCGACAGTCATGAATTAACCAATGCAGTTGACCAGATGAATCGTGAGATTTCAAACCGCTTTGATTTTAAGGGCAGTGCCGCAAAAGTGACATTAAAAGAATTCGAAATGAATTTTGAGGCGGAGAGTGACTTTCAGCTGAAACAGATGCGCGATATCATGGTGAATAAATTATCCAAACGCGGCATTGATAATCGTTGCCTGGATCGCGGCAAGGTAGAAGAAAGAGGCTTGCGTGCCTATCAAACAATCCTGGTTAAACACGGTATTGATAAAGAAGATGCAAAAAAAATCACTAAAATGATCAAAGAAAATAAATTTAAAGTACAGGCTGCGATACAGGGCGAGCAGGTGCGTGTTACCGGAAAAAAACGGGATGATCTGCAGGCGGTTATGGCATTTCTAAAAGCTGCAGATATTGATTTGCCGTTGCAGTTTAATAATTTCAGAGATTAACGTTTTATCTTTGTTCTTGCTGTAACGCTTGCTGGTTTTACTTTGACGTAATGTTTTTTCAACCTGGAAATTGGCCGGCGGGTTACATTTTTTCCAGGGTATATATGTCATAGCGCGTTTTTTTGCTTTTTATACAGGTATTAGGCATTTTTTTGCTGATAGTTTCAGCGTGCAGGGGGCGCTTTACCACCACGCGTTTTTTTGCGTATAACAGCGCGTTCTCAAGTAGCTGTGAGGTGGTATCATCATTGCCATGCAGGCGTTGCAGAATCTGCATATCTTTTTTGACGCGCGCAGATTTTTTTCGCTCGGGGTACATGGGGTCAATATATATGACGTCGGGTTTGGGGCTGTTTGTGGCCAGTTGTTGAGTGATGAAGTCATTCGCATCTGTATTGATGATGTTAAAGCCCTGTTTGATAATGTTCTGAAACTTATCGCTAAGCGATGCACGTTCAACGGCGTCTTCAATCAGGGCAAAGATTATTGGCGAGCGCTCAAGCAAGGTGACGGCACAGCCAAGGGTAGCCAGAACGAATGCGTCACCGGCAAGGCCTGCCGTGGTATCAAGTATCGCTGGCGTGATACCTGATTTTAAGCCCATGGCTTTGGCTATCGCCTGGCCTCGTCCGCCGCCAAATTGTTGTCTGTGCGCCAGTGGGCCTTTGAGGAAGTCTATCGATATCGTGGTGTTCAATTCACTATCAAATAATTCAATCAGATCATCATGAAATATAAGCTGTAAATCATACCGCTGGTTTTTTGTTTTCAGCAATGGTAGTTTATTTAACTGGCAGAAGTCCTTAGCCTGTTGTTGGCGTGTTTTTGAAAAACAGACGACAGCTATTGATACTGGGGTTGAAATTGTTACCTACCTGTTATTTTTAGTGTTGCAGGATGATGAAGCACCTGTGCTGACCTGTTATGATAACCGATATGGAAAAATATATTGATATTGGTGTGAATTTAACCGGTAGTTCGTTTAAAAAAGATTTGCCGCAGGTTATTGAAAGAGCTCAGCAGGTGGGTGTCGAGCACTTTATTGTTACAGGCACGGATATCGAACATAGTGAGCGGGCAATTGCCCTGGCAGAGCAGTATGAATCGTTATGTTTTTCCACAGTTGGTTTGCATCCTCATCATGCCAGTGACTATTCTAATGATCTGGCTAGTGAACTTCGTGAGATGTTAAAAAATGAAAATGCTGTCGCAGTGGGCGAGTGCGGTCTGGATTTTAACCGAAATTTTTCCAGTCGTAAGCAACAGATAAGAGCATTTGAAGCACAAATTGAAATCGCCATTGATACACAAAAACCACTGTTTTTACATCAGCGGGATGCACATGCAGATTTTGTTTCTATTTTAACAAGCTGCCGTGACGATTTGAGTCGGCTGGTCGCACATTGCTTTACTGGTGGTATCGAAGAAGTTAATGATTATGTAACATTAGACATGTATATTGGGGTGACAGGCTGGATCTGTGATGAGAGGCGAGGTCTGTCTTTGCAGCAGGCAGTAAAACATATACCACAGGACAGAATAATGCTGGAAACAGATGCGCCTTATCTATTACCACGAGACCTGCAGGAAAAACCTGTGGCAAAAAATCGAAATGAGCCCTGTTTTCTGCCGCATATCGCAACAGCCGTAGCAAAGCATATGCAATTAGATAAATATTCTTTAATAACAGCGGCTTATAAAAACAGCCGTAATTTTTTTAACTTAAGCTGATAACAGTCGTTACATCGATACCTGATTTGAAACATTCGCTTCATCTTTTTATCAGAGCCCTGTTAGGTAGTATGCGTGACTTACTGCCTATTGTTCTGGTCATTGCTTTTTTTCAGATTATTGTTTTACAGCAAACACCGGAAAATTTAATTCAGACATTTGTCGGCCTGTTTTTTGTTGTGCTTGGACTGACATTTTTTATTTTTGGCCTGGAGCAGGGACTATTCCCCATTGGCGAATCCATGGCACATGCATTTGCCAGTAAAGGCAGTGTGTTCTGGTTATTAACGTTTGCATTTGCATTAGGTTTTGGTACCACCATTGCAGAACCTGCATTAATTGCGGTGGCAGAGGAGGCATCTGAGGTGGCAGCAGAAGCAGGTTTGATTGTAATCAGTGAGCAGGCGATGAATAGTTACGCTGATGGATTGCGTCTTACTGTCGCGTTATCCGTCGGTTTTGCCATCGCACTGGGTGTGTTACGCATCTTATTAAACTGGTCAATTCAGTACATCATTATGATTGGTTACGTGCTGGTGATCTTGCTGACCGCTTTTGCACCGGATGAGATCATTGGTATTGCCTATGATTCAGGTGGCGTCACCACGTCAACGATAACGGTGCCACTGGTTACCGCACTGGGTATCGGGCTGGCTTCTTCGATTAGTGGGCGAAACCCTATGCTGGATGGTTTCGGCTTGATTGCTTTTGCATCTTTGTTCCCCATTATTTTTGTGCTCGCATACGGGATGATTTTTTAATGCATTTTATAGATGAACTCCCGTCATTATTAGTGGCAACTTTTTTTGATGTTTTGCCGATAGCCATTATTATTTTTGGCTTTCAGTTTCTGGTTATCAGAAAGCGGGTAAAAAACCTGAAACAAGTGCTAACTGGAATGTTGTATGTTTTAGTCGGCATCACTTTCTTTCTGCTGGGGCTGGAACAGGCGTTATTTCCAGTTGGACGCAGCATGGCGGAGCAGTTAACCAACCCTGAGTTTTTGCAAAGCGTACGTTTAACCGTTGGCGAGTTGCAGTGGCAGGACTATTACTGGGTGTATATTTTTGCTTTTGCTATCGGCGCGGGTACAACGATTGCCGAACCTGCATTAATCGCTGTGGCCATGAAAGCCAATGAAGTCTCTGGTGGCGCAATTGGTGTTTGGGGGCTGCGCGCGGCGGTGGCAGTGGGCGTGGCATTTGGCCTGGCTTTAGGTTCTTATCGAATTGTTGTTGGTGCGCCGATGCATTATTTTATTATTGTTGGTTATGTCATCGTGGTAATACAGACGTTTTTTTCACCGAAACTGATTGTACCTCTGGCCTATGACTCTGGTGGCGTAACAACATCTACCGTCACTGTGCCCCTGGTTGCCGCACTGGGTCTGGGTCTGGCTGAAACGGTACCTGGGCGCAGCCCGTTAATTGACGGTTTTGGACTGATCGCTTTTGCCAGTTTGTGCCCGATCATTTCTGTAATGGCTTACGCACAATTATCAGAATTTAAAGATGCGCGGGCATTAAAGAAGATATTAAACGAAGAATATTATTTAAATAAAACTGGTGAGAAAGCCAAAAAGTCAAACAAGGACGAAACCAGATAAGTGAGATAACTTTATGAATAGACTATCCATAAAAACTAGTGGGGAAAACTTCAGGAGAGCATGTTATGCATTTTAAATTGATTGTTACCTTTGTTGAAGATTCAAAAACGACAGATGTAATGAATGCAGCAAGAAATGAGGGCGCGACTGGTGCAACTATTATCAATAACGCTCGAGGCGAAGGCCTGTCGCAGAAAAAAACATTTTTTGGTCTGTCCTTAGAGACGCAACGTGATGTGCTTCTATTTTTAGTAGAAGAACATTTGAGCCGGCATATTTTAGAAAAGATTGCCGAGGTGGGTATGTTTGAAGAACGACCGGGCAGTGGTATCGCCATTCAGGTTGACGTTGAAGATGCAGTCGGTGTGGCACATCAGATAGAACAACTGGTAGAGGTAGTGGAGGCTGAATTATGATGAATACAGAAAGAAAAATTATTCGCGCACGCGATGTAATGAAACTCGAGTTCGACATGATTGACGGGCGTGTGACCGTGATGGAGGCGCTGCGCACCATGAGGTATGTTGAAACCAAATCGTTGATCGTGGATAAAAGGCATGACGATGATGAGTTCGGTATGGTGCTGATTTCAGATATTGCCAGAGAGGTTCTGGGAAAAGACCGCTCTCCTGACCGGGTGAATGTTTATGAAATCATGTCAAAACCACTTTTGCCGGTCGATCCCGATATGGATATACGTTATTGTGCGCGTTATTTTGAAAAATTTGGCCTGTCACGTGCACCGGTAGTGGAGCATCGAAAGGTTATCGGAATTATCAGTTTTACTGATATGGTATTAAAGGGCCTGGTGCATTTTTAAACTGTGGCTGAATCTGTTTGATATGCTGCATTCAGGTCATGTTTTTCAGCTGCCTGTAATGTATTGCGTATCAACATGGCAACGGTCACCGGGCCAACACCTCCGGGCACCGGTGTGATCCATGCAGCATGTTTTGCTGCCGCAGCAAAATCCACATCACCGGTAAGTTTGCCATTTGGCAGGCGGTTGATGCCCACATCAATAACCGTGGCACCGGGTTTTACCCATTCTCCTTTTACGATGCCGGGTTTGCCGACGGCAACGATGAGTATATCGGCGTCGGCCACATAGGAAGCCAGGTCTTTGGTGAAACGATGAGTCACAGTTACTGTTGCTCCGGCCAGCAGCAACTCCAGGTTCATCGGACGGCCAACAATATTCGACGCACCAACGACGACTGCATGCCTGCCTTTAAAGGTTTCACCGATGGTTTCCAGCATATGAATGACACCGTGCGGGGTGCAAGGACGCAGTTCTGGCATACGTTGAGCCAGTCGACCTATATTGTATGGGTGAAAACCATCAACATCTTTATCCGGGTGTATAGCTTCTAATATCAGTGTGTCATCAATATGTTCCGGTAGTGGCAGCTGTACCAGGATGCCATCGATGGTGACATCATTATTTAATTCTTCAATCAGTTTTAACAGGGTTTGCTGCTCGGTTTTTTCATCAAGATCATAGGATTTTGAAATCAAACCGGCTTCATCACAGGCCTCACGTTTTTTTCTTACATAAACCTGGGATGCAGGATCCAGGCCTACAAGAATAACGGCCAGACCAGGCGCACGCTGTCCATTATTAATGCGTTGTTCAATATCCAGACGAACCTTGTTGCGAACATCTGCGGCAATGGCTTTACCATCTATGATCTGAGCTGACATAGTAATTGTTTTGTGATTCAAAAAGAGCGTGATTTTCGCACGTGAAATACAGATACCACAAGGTGTAAATAGTGCCTTGACCAGCGCCCGAGCACAGCGTAATATTCCCCGCCTCTTGATTCGTGTGAAAACCCGGTTTGTGCTTTGTTGGCAATTTATGTTTTTGCGGTAGGTTCAGGAGAATGTCGGGGTATAGCGCAGTCTGGTAGCGCGCCTGCTTTGGGAGCAGGATGTCGGGAGTTCGACAAAATTGCCGGGAGCAATTTTGAACATCAGCGTATTTCAGCTGATGGCCCGAAGGGTGCAGGGCAGGAAGCCCGGAATAATCTCTCTACCCTGCCAATGCATGACATTGGCGATTGAATGAGAGTTGAATAAAATTCACGATTAGATAATTTGTTCTAATTGATGGATTACAAATTTACGGGGTATAGCGCAGTCTGGTAGCGCGCCTGCTTTGGGAGCAGGATGTCGGGAGTTCGAATCTCTCTACCCCGACCAAATAATAAATGAGTTACGATGGATATGTGACTGGAAGTTGGCATAGCAGTTTAATGCTGATCAGGGAGAGAGATTTGAACGAAAGAGTTCGACAAAATCGCCAGGAGCGATTTTGAACGTGCGCAGCACGACCCGAAGGGTGGAGGGCAGGAAGCCCGGAATACAAAATCGCCAGGAGCGATTTTGAACGTGCGCAGCACGACCCGAAGGGTGGAGGGCAGGAAGCCCGGAATACAAAATCGCCAGGAGCGATTTTGAACGTGCGCAGCACGACCCGAAGGGTGGAGGGCAGGAAGCCCGGAGTAATCTCTCTACCCCGACCAAATTTCTTTTATTAGTGCAGTTATTGTACTAATGAAAATGTAAAACAGGTTTATAAATCTGCGCCTGTAGCTCACTCGGATAGAGCATCGGCCTTCTAAGCCGAGGGTAGCAGGTTCGAATCCTGCCAGGCGTACCAAATAGTATGTGGTATTGCGCCTGTAGCTCACTCGGATAGAGCATCGGCCTTCTAAGCCGAAGGCAGCACGGCCTGAAAGGTGTAGGGCAGGAGCCCGGAATACAAAATTGCCTGGAGCAATTTTGAACGTGCGCAGCACGGCCTGAAAGGTGTAGGGCGGGAGCCCGGAATACAAAATTGCCTGGAGCAATTTTGAACGTGCATAGCACGGCCTGAAAGGTGTAGGGCAGGAGCCCGGAATACAAAATTGCCTGGAGCAATTTTGAACGTGCATAGCACGGCCTGAAAGGTGTAGGGCAGGAGCCCGGAATAATCCTGCCAGGCGTACCAAATAGCATATATTTGAATAATTATGGTGGACGTAGCTCAGTTGGTAGAGTCCCGGATTGTGATTCCGGTCGTCGTGGGTTCGAGCCCCATCGTCCACCCCATACAAATTAAGAGAGTGTGGGCTCTTGATTTCTGCTCAGGGTTCTGAACCCTGGCGCCCCATCAAAATGTTTTATGCCAAAAGTCTGATGGTAACGAGTTTTGCAGGTAAAACCTGTATTTATGTCTATGGATGGACGGCCATGGTCGCATCGTGGCGCAAGGAGACAGGAAGTCGATGCGATTATTTGTTAATATCAGCATCTTATTGCGAGAGTGGCGGAATTGGTAGACGCGCTGGTTTTAGGTACCAGTGTCTTTGACGTGAGAGTTCGAGTCTCTCCTTTCGCACCAATTTATTCTTTGAGTAATCCATCTGTTTTGGATTACTCACTGGAGTGTGTTAAAAATTAACCGAGGTAATTATGCAAGTTTCAGTGGAAGCAGGCGAAGGTTTAGAGCGTAAAGTAACCGTTCAGGTACCTGCAGAAACCGTCGAGTTAGAAGTTAATAATCGACTGAATTCATTAAAAAATACTGTCCGGGTAGACGGCTTTCGTCCGGGCAAGGTTCCGCTCAAAGTTATTAAACAGAAATACTCTGGAACGATTTTACAGGAAGTCGCTGGTGAATTAATGCAGAGCTCTTTTCGTGAAGCATTAACCCAGGAAAACCTCAAACCGGCGGGTGATCCTCAGATACAGGCTGAAAATCTCGTTTTGGGTCAGGTAATGGAATATACCGCAACATTTGAAGTGTATCCGGAAATAGCGCTGTCTCCCGTAACTGATCTTGCCATAGAAAAAATTGATGCCAGTGTTGCAGATGCTGATGTGGAAAACATGATCGATGTCTTGCGTAAGCAAAAAATGGATTGGGCGGAAGTTGAACGTGCCTCAGCTAATGAAGATCGCATCACTATTGATTTTGTCGGTAGCGTTGATGGTGAAAAATTTGATGGTGGCTCGGCCAATGATATGCCCATGGTTTTAGGTGACGGCCAGATGATCCCCGGTTTTGAAGAACATTTGACGGGTTTAAAAGTTAACGAAGAAACAACCTTTAAAGTAAGCTTTCCTGACGACTATGCGGCAAAAGACCTGGCCGGTAAAGAAGCTGAATTTGCAGTTACCATTAAAAAAGTAGAAGAGCCAAAACTACCTGAAATTAATGAAGATTTCGCTAAAGCATTTGGCGTTGAGAGTGGTGATGTAGAGCAGCTCAAGTCTGAAATTAAAGCTAATATGAAGCGTGAACTAGGAAGGCGTTTGCGAACTTTATTAAAAGAAAAAGTGATGGATGCACTAATTAGTGCAAACCCGGTTGATGTACCTTCAGCGATCGTTCAGCAGGAGGCGGAAACATTGAAAAAACAGACTGAAGTGCAGGCACCTGGCAGTGAACGGACACTCGATTCTTTTATCGATGATGCAAAACGCCGTGTACAATTAGGTATGGTGCTGGCTGAGGTAGCTAAAATATCGGCATTGAATATCAATGCTGATATGGTTAAGTCACGTATTGAAGAAATGGCTAGAGATTATGACGATGCTGACGAGTTTATTCGTTACTACATGAGTAATAATGAGTTACTGAGAGGTGTGGAAACGCTGGTAATGGAAGACGCTGTTGTTGACTGGGTGGCAGAACAGGCTAAAGTTACTACCAATAACAGCAGTTTTGATGAAGTGATGAACCCCGAAGGTAAGTAAAGGGGAACGGATTAATAACCTAAGTGTTTAATTACAGGGTCAACAATAATGGTAAATAATAATAGTAATAATGGTGTCTTAGAGGCGCAATCATTAAATCTGGTTCCTATGGTGATAGAGCAAACTCCACGTGGAGAGCGTTCTTATGACATTTATTCCCGTCTTCTTAAAGAGCGTGTAATATTTATCGTCGGCCAGGTTGAAGATCACATGGCGAACCTTATTGTGGCACAGCTGTTGTTTTTAGAATCAGAAAACCCGGACAAAGACATCTCTGTGTATATCAATTCGCCAGGTGGTTCGGTAACAGCAGGTTTAGCCATATACGATACCATGCAGTTCATTAAACCGGATATCAGTACTTTATGTATTGGTCAGGCGGCAAGTATGGGAGCAGTATTGCTAGCTGCCGGTACCAAAGGTAAACGCTATTCTTTACCGCATTCCCGCGTCATGATTCATCAACCGCTCGGTGGTTACCAGGGGCAGGCAATGGACATTGAGATCCATACCAAAGAGATTTTAAAAATTCGTGAACAATTAAACCAGCTGTTAGCCAAGCATTCTGGGCAAAGTATTGAGACGATTGATAAAGATACCGAGCGAGATAATTTCATGGATGCTGATACAGCGGTTAAGTATGGGCTTATCGACGAGGTATTGAAAACACGTTAAGCGTGACTATATTAATTATAAAGTTTGATTTTTGGTCGATTATTGACCAGTTTTGAT
>CAWDMF010000037.1:0-5454 GCA_963803185.1 uncultured Gammaproteobacteria bacterium
ACGTTTACAGTTTATGGTTTCTGTTTTGTTGATTGGCAGACAGCCATGATTCATAAGCTGCTTTATCGTTAATGGCATGTAGACCTGTTTCATAGTCAAATAGACTGAACATCTGGTTCAAGATCCAGTGCAGGTATGACCGGCGATATTGATCGGTCGTAGTACGCATTTCACGCATAGCTTTATGAAACCGGTTTTCTATCTGCAACTGTTTTTTTATTCTGGCTGCACGTATTTTTATCCGCCTTTGCCATCGGCGTTTGTTTCTCTTACCTGGTTTCTCTGCAGTCAAACGAGATTCTGTCTGTTTTTGACTGTTGTTTTTGTAATCAATCATTGCAGCTCCCCCTTTATTGCTATCTCTATTATCAAATTAATCGTGATTATGTTCTTGTCATGCGGTGCCTGCTGCTTGACTAAATGCGACAATATCAGCTATTGATTTTTTTATCACTTTTTACAGAAGCTAGCCTGGTTAAAACAGGATGGGTAATAATTTTAAGTTGACTGTGACGGGTGAATGTATATATTCAGGTAATCAACTATGGGTGTTTTTATGAAACTGAATAAACTTGTACAGATTTTTTTGCTTGTATCCACTTTGCTGATTAATACAGAGGTAACTGCTGAGGTAGTGAACAGTTACGCTTTCGTTAATGACGATGCCACGTTACGCATTAACAGGAAAACGATTCACCTTTACGGCATTCATGTTCCAAAAACAGGGCAGAACTGTAGAACCAGTCAGAACCCGCCTGTTTGTGGTTCGCGTGCCGTACTGGCGCTGGAATTTAAAATTAACTCATTTGTTCATTGTGAAATTACCAGTGAAAATCCTGACGGAAGCCTGACCGGTTTGTGCCGTGTAAACCGTTCTCATTTTGAAGAAGGTGATGATCTCAGTGCCTATTTGCTGGAACGAGGTTGGGCTGTGGCGTTGCCGGATGCGCCTATTGAGTATCAAACGCTAGAGAAAATAGCGCGATCACGCGGCATGGGTGTTTGGGGTATTGCAGTTGACAGGCGTTAACAAACGGTGACAAACCTGTCCTTGTTATAAAAATAACCCGTTCGACTTCTCACTTTAGTGACATCACTTATTGGCCACCGGCTTATATTCGGCTGCAGATAGCTTTGATGAGGTCACCTGGATAAATGAGTTCGAAATAGAAATGGATAAATTCCGAAATATTGCCCAATATCTAAATGTGCATGAATAAAACGATTTACCGTTAGCTTGATATTTCTATTATTTTATTTTTTGTTATTAGTGAGAATGTTAACAATGTTCGACATTTGTCGGAGCTATTAAATTATTATACCTTCTGTAGAACTTTATTCATTAGAAAAAGGACTGTAACCGTGCGCAATTTTATCTGCCTTTTTTTTTGTTATTAACTGCCTGTGATAGCCGTCCTCAAAACATCGCGCTTGGTACATTAGAACGAGATCGTATTGCGCATACCGCAACTGCCAACGAAGTTTTAGTGGCACTTCCTGTTGCACAAGGCAGCGAAGTAATAAAAAAGCACGCTTCTGGTAAAGCTGGATGACACACTACAAAAAGCTCAGGTGAGCAAAGCAAAGGCGGAGGTTGCTCAGGCTGAAGCCAATCTGGAAAAGTTACGTAGTGGCGCTCGAGTAGAAGAGGTTGCTGCCGCAAGAGCTAAAGTTGCGGGGTCAAAAGCCGCATTAGTGGTCAGTGAAGCTGATTATCAACGCTCACTGAAACTGATAAAACAAAAAGTAATCAGTGAGGCAATACTGGATAAAAACCGGGGATTACGTGATGCCAGCATTGCCAGTTTACACACTGCCCAGGAGCAATTACACGAATTAACCAGCGGTACACGTGAAGAGGATTTACGTGCAGCCGAAGCGCATTTAGAGTCGGCTCTCGCGACCCTGGCAAGTGAAAATAAAAAGTTGGCTGACTTAACTATTCTGGCTACCCGTGATGGTATTCTCGACAATCTTCCCTGGAACCTGGGAGAACGGGTAACCATGGGCAGTTCTCTGGCAATAGTGCTTGCTGGCAAAGCACCTTATGCCCGAATTTATGTACCAGAACATTACCGCATAAAATTGAAAATAGGTGATAAGTTTGTTGTACATGTTGATGGCCTGGAAAAACAACTCACGGGTACTTTACGCTGGATAGCAACTGATCCCGCCTTCACACCTTATTACGCTTTAAACCAGGAAGATCGTCGCCTTCCAGTGATGAAGAAACCAGTCGTCCGGTTGCACAGTGGCTGGTTGATGGTTCAGACACGATGATAGCTGCCGCTATAAAAAGCCTGAGAAATATGCCTTTGGCCGAGTTACTCAGCAAACCGGTAAACCGTGGTACGCCGACTTTTGAAGTAACGCTGTTATATAACCCCGAGCAACGTAGCGCAGTAAATATTGTTCCCGGCCTGGTAGCTATTATATTGACCATGACCATGATTATGTTTACCTCGGCCGCCATTGTGCGTGAACGTGAACGGGGCAACCTGGAAATGCTGATAACGACCCCGGTACGTTCGATCGAATTGATGCTGGGGAAAATCATCCCCTATATGTTTATCGGTGCACTACAGGTCACTATTATTTTAGGCCTGGGAAATATGGTATTTAATGTACCCATAAACGGCGGCTTATGGCAGTTAGCTGGTGCAACTTCATTATTTATTACCGCCAGCCTGACATTAGGATTAGTTATTTCAACCTTTGCCAAAAACCAGCTGCAATCCACACAGATGACTATATTTGTATTGATGCCATCAATACTGTTATCCGGTTTTGTGTTTCCTTATGAACTATGCCCGAAGCGGCACAATATATAGCAGAAGCATTGCCAGCGACTCACTTCGTGCGTTTGATACGTGGTGTGGTATTACGTGATGTAGAAATTATCGATATGACTTTTGATGTTTACTGGCTGGCATTGTTTACCTTGGCAGGTTTGGCTGTGGCGTCTTTAAGGTTTAAGAAAAGTCTTGATTAGTGGTAATTTTGGATACCTGGATAATCAGATGAAGGCCTCAGCCTTATTGCGATAGTCGTCTGTCGAAATCCCGATGAGGTTGAATTCTTTTGCGTTATATCGTTGTGCAAGCCGCTCCAGATGTTAGCCTGTTCCATGCATACCTGCTGGCGAATACCATGAACTATTCGGCTTAATCCAAAGCCAGCCGAAACAGCAGCAGACTGATACTGGTAATGAATCCTGCGGTTGGTATCCATATGGAAATATTCAGAATTCCCTCAACTGGCGGTTGAGTTCGTTTGATGGAAACCAGCGCGGCATTGACTAAGGTAAAAACAATCAATATCAGGTAGCTGGTTGCTTTAGCCAGGGATGCTAAGGGGAACCATAATGCCAGCATCATGATAATCACGATAACAAGTGAGCTTGCGACCACGGGCGTTTGTGTTTTAGCGTTGACTTTTGCCAGACCCTGCCATATCCAGCCTTTTTTTGCCATACCGTAGAATATACGCGATACCATAATCATTTGAATAAGTGCGCCATTTACGATGGCCAGCATACCAATGAAACTGATGATTTTCGGATTAATGTTTGATGTTGCCGATAACATGTCTGCCAGTGGCGCCTTACTTGCAGAAAGAGTGTTTTGATCCAGCGCCAAAACGGCAATCAGTGTGACTGATACGTACATTACCGTGGCAATGAATAGTGCAAGTAAAATACCGGCAGGCAGGGTACGTTGTGGATTTTTCACTTCCTCAGCAATATTGACCATATCTTCAAAACCAATAAAAGCAAAAAAGGCGAGAAAAGCACCTAGGAAAATTCCGCTCCAGGCAACGGATTGTAATGGCGGCAGTAATGAATCGATCTGCGTCGGCAGGTTGGCCAGGGTGTCTTTACCTGCCCAGATGACTAATAACAGGCCGGCTATCTCAACCACGGTCAGCAAGGCAGCCGTTGCAACCGATTGCGATATTCCCCATATAGTCAGTAAACCCAGCAATAGAATAATGCCGGCAACAACCAGTATTTCAGGGGCCTGAAAAAAAGTAAAAAAATAGCCGTAAAATCCGCGTGAAATTGTCGCTGCGGACACCATACCGGCAAATGCGATTAACAGGCCGGTTAAACGAGATAAAAAGGTTAGATGAAAACCTTCCTCAATATAGACGGCTTCCCCGGCAGAGAGTGGATAACGTGCAGATAACTCGCCGTAAGAAAAGGCGCTGAAGCCGGCAACTACTGCAGCAACTAAAAAGGCGACAGGGGTATACATCCCCGCTTCGCCGGCTATGTTGCCGATTAATACATAAATCCCGGCGCCAAGAATATTTCCCAGGCCGAAAAAGAGTAATAGCGGTAGACCAATTGTTCGCCTGAGTTTGGTTACGGATTTGTTTCTATGTTCATTCATCTGGTTATTCTAGTGTTTATTACACTGAAGTTGCCCCGGGTTTTTTGAAAAAGGTAAAACTGCGTTTTAATAATTTGTATTTATTAGTTAAAGTAGGGTATTAAGCACGTAGCGTACCAAGCTTGAACAGATAACAGGTGGATTAAATGTCAGAAATAATCAAATTAGCAGAAAATATTATTAGCCGGGAAAACCGGGAGCAGTTAGCAAGTTTTGCTGGTCACACAATTGCTCACGGTCGCGCAACACGGTGGCACTGGAGTAAAGCCGCCAATGGAGACGATTTGTTCGAGATATTTCGCGGTGGCGCAGATGAGGTGTTGGCGGTACGTGTCAGCCGTGACCGGAAAATGGACGCCTTTTATGCACATGATGCTTCGGGTAATATGCTTGTTAGCGGTGAACTTGACCATGTTATGGCTGAACTGGAACAGTATTTTATTCAATTGCATGGTGAGACACCCGATGCAACTGTCTAAGCCGGATATTTTAGATGATACAGATTACCAGCTGGCATCTTCTATTATGCCGCTTATCAGGGTAATGACTTCTTTGATGATGGCTTCAGAGCCGGGTCGTCCAACGGGTACTCGATAAGACACACGAACAATGCCCGGCTCGGTGGTCAGGCTATAGACGCTGATGGTAAATGGGCACAGGATAATATTATCCGGGTCCTGGCGTGCCAGCTTGTGGGAGATAAGGGCACTGCAAAACTCAAATGTCCTGGCGTTAGTGTAGGTATTGGTTTCATAGCCGTAAGCATGTGCGGTGCGATTTAACATGTCACTGGCAGGTAGCTCATGTGCAATACTAATGCCTTTGCCAATAATTGCTGCACGGATGTCATTGGCGACGTCAAAAAAATCACCCTCAATTTTGCGGGTGACCACGGGGTCATCTGCGGCAACCGCAACCAGGGAGGTTATCGAAAACAGGCTAAGCAACAATAGTTGCAGCCAGATTGATCTGGCAGAATTAAAATTAGACATCTCGTCCCTTGAACTATTAATGAAACCTCTGATTCATTTATTTTAATGCATTAACCCGGATATTTCAT
>CAWDMF010000038.1:0-17024 GCA_963803185.1 uncultured Gammaproteobacteria bacterium
TTATCCTGAATAGCAAAGATGATAACGTAATCACTTATCTTAGTCTGTTACGACAGGATACGTCGGTGCTTGCAGAGAAATGGTTTGGACCAGAAAAAATAACTTTTTCGGACTGGCGAAAGCAAAGTGTAGTTAAAGAACATGATGTGGTGTTCAGTGAAGATGGACATTATATCCAGTTTATTGCGCCGGTTTTGACCACTCGCAACTCTGGCCTGGACGCTTTTGTCGCAGAGAGTGATACGGATCTAGAAGCTATCATGGATGCTGATACCATGGATGCTGATATCAGGGATGCAGGCCTTGAGGATACCGCCACTGGAGATACCGTCACCAGGATTACCGGCAGTAATGAAACGAACGTCAAGCATGAGAAGATCGGTTATGTGCGCCTGATTTTTAACACAGCGGAGATGAATCAACAGGCCACCAATGCTGTGCTGGCCTCGTTATGGATGACTGGACTTATCGTTTGCATCGCAATAGGGTTGACACTATTACTGGCTCGACGGATAACCCGTCCGGTTAGCCAGCTGCTGGCAGCGACTCAGGAAATCTCCAACGGATGCCTGGATAATTATATTGAAGTGAAGTCGGGTGGTGAACTGGCTTCTCTGGCCGATAATTTTAACCGTATGGTGAAACGGCTGAGGCGTTCACGCAAAGAGCTTGTGGACCATCAGCAGACACTTGAACAACGGGTAGAAGAGCGTACGCATGAACTTTCTAAAGCCAAGGAAACGGCCGAAGCTGGCAGTCGTGCCAAGAGCGAGTTTCTCGCCACCATGAGCCATGAGATTCGTACCCCGATGAATGGTGTTATGGGTATGACCGAGCTATTGTTGAATACGGGACTGGATGTGCGTGCGCAACGCCTGGCCAACACCGCACATCGCTCTGCCGAATCGCTGTTGGGTGTGATCAACGATATTCTCGATTTCTCTAAAATTGAGGCAGACAAGCTGCAGCTCAATGAGGGTGATTTCGAACTGCGTACCTTGCTGGAGGATACACTCGAGCTGGTGGCCGGTCAGGCTCACCGCAAAGGTCTTGAGATGGTGCCTAATTTGCCAACCGATCTGCCTGGGCGGCTACATGGCGACTCGGTCAGACTGCGCCAGATTCTGGTCAACCTGCTGGGTAACGCGGTAAAGTTTACTGAACAGGGCGAAGTGCGTCTGCTTTGCCGTGTACTCGAGCGACAGGTAGATAGTTTACAGCTGATGTTTGAAGTTTCCGATACCGGTCCCGGTATTGATGAATCACAACAGGCCCTTATCTTCGATGCTTTTAGCCAGGCTGATGGCAGTACCACCAGAGAGCATGGTGGCACCGGGCTGGGGCTGGCAATTGCCAGACGACTGGCTTTACTGATGGGCGGGGATATTGAATTGAAGAGTGCGCCGGGTCAGGGCGCTCGCTTTCGCCTGACGGTCAAACTGTTTGTGGCACAGGATGGTTTTGAAAGTCAGTTGGAAACTGAAAGCCTGAAACATGCCCGTTTGCTGATTGTTGATGATCATGCCACTAACCGGGAAATCCTGCACAACCAGGTGACTGCCTGGGGTATGCCTAATGACAGTGTGGGCTCTGCTAGCAAGGCACTGGAGCTGGTACGTCAGGCAGTGACTGATGATGACCCCTATCAAATCATTCTGCTGGACTGGCACATGCCGGGTATGGACGGCGTCGAGCTGGCACGCATTATCACTGCGGATACCTCGATACCCGCCACCCACCTGGTGATGCTCAGCTCAAGTGGGGCAGGTTATGAAGCGAGAATTGCACGTGATTCGGGTATCACACGTTATCTGCAAAAGCCGGTACGACAGCTCGATCTATACAACTGCCTGAATGAAGTCATGGGTGGAATTGCTGAGATAAATCCGGAAATAAGTCAGAACGTACAGCTCAATGGTCGGATCCTGCTGGCTGAAGATAACCTGATCAACCAGGAAGTTGCTATCGGTATGTTGGAGATCCTCAGTTGTGAAGTGGATGTGGTAAATAATGGCCAGGAGGCACTGCAGGCATTTACCAGTGTAGACTATGACCTGATCCTGATGGATTGCCATATGCCTGAGATGGATGGCTTCAGGGCAACAAAAGAAGTCCGCAGATTTGAACGCTCGAACGGCAGTAAACATACGCCCGTAGTTGCGCTCACCGCTGATGTGCAAAAAGGTATTAAGGACCAGTGCATAGCAGCGGGCATGGATGATTACTTGAGCAAACCTTTTAACCAGTCGAAGCTGCTAGATGTGCTGCAGAAGTGGTTGCAGCCGGCTACCACGTTCTCAGACGACGAACAACAATCCTCTGATGCACCTCAGCTGGAGCAGGGACTGCTTGACCTCGGCAGACTGGAACAACTTCGCAATCTGGGTGAAATGAGTGGACGGGATGTGTTTGGTAAATCCGTTAAACACTTTATTGAGCAGACCCCTGAGGATGTTAATAATCTGCGTAAGCAGATCATTGCCGGCGATGCAGAAGCACTGCGGCAGATCGCGCACAGTATGAAGTCGGGCAGTGCCAATCTTGGCGCCATGAGTTTCTCGGCGCTGTGTCTGCAACTGGAAGAGGCCGCCCGTGAGCAGCAGCTGTACAAAGTGCCAGAGCTGATGCAATCCATCGAAACATTGATGTTGCCTGTTCTCGCTGCGCTGAAAGATGAGGCCAAAAAAACTGCTCGACAGGAACATGATGAGGACAATTGGCAGGAGTCTGGTCAGCAGGAAACCTTGTCTGATTCAGCAGAAACACAGGAATGCGGAGAGCGTATTTTGCTGATAGATGATGACCCCGGATTCCGGCTCACTACAAGTGAGGCGCTAAAAGGCGCTGGTTTTACCGTGATGGAGGCATCCAGCGGCGAAGAAGCACTGGTCAAATTCGAGGAAAAGGTACCTGACCTGGTATTGCTGGATGCTGTGATGCCAGGCATGGATGGCTTTGAGGTTTGCCAGAAACTGAGAAATAACCGGCTTTATCCGGGCATACCTATTTTGATGGTAACCGGTCTGGAAGACATGGATTCCGTTAACCTTGCATTTGAATCCGGCGCAGACAGTTTTGCCAGCAAACCATTGAATTACACTGTGCTGATTCATCGCTTGCGTTTTCAACTCAGGGCGGCGCAGGAAACGAGGGAGCTGCATGAAAGTAAAGAACAGCTCGCGAATGCTCAGCGCCTGGCAAAGCTGGGTTTCTGGCGATGGGATGCAGCAAAGGAAGAGCTGTTTGTCTCCGATGAGTTGCTGTCGATGTTAAAGACACACCAGGATGGCTGTTATAAACACATCGATGACTACCTGGAGCGTATTCACATTGAAGACCGGGAGTTTGTTCATAACAGCATCATTTCAATGCTTGCAGGCATACAGCAACAACCCGCTGATTTTCGTCTGCAGACACAAAGCAATAAAGAAATCATCGTGCGCCAGGAGATGGATCTGGCAGCTGATTCTGAGCATGTTATTATCGGCACCATACAGGACATCACCCGACAACGCGCGTCGGAACAGCGAATCCGCCAACTCGCCTATTATGACGAGCTTACCGGTATTGCTAGCCGAGCCTATTTTTACCAGTACACAGGCAACATGATCAACGCTGCTCTACGGCAAGGTGGGCGCTTTAGTCTGCTATTTCTCGATCTGGACGGCTTTAAAGATATTAACGACAGCCTGGGTCATGATGCAGGTGATGACTTACTCAAAACCATTGCGCAGCGATTGCAGCTGGTGCTGAGAGACAGCGACTTTGTTGCCCGCCTCAGTGGCGATGAATTTTGTATCGTGGTTGATAACGTCAAAGATCAATACGATGCAGCTGAGGTGTCAGAGCGCTGTCTGCAAGAAATTAATCTTCCGATAACATTGGGGCAAGATAAGATCTGCCCACGCTGCAGTATTGGTATCGCGCATTTTCCCGAAGACGGCAGAGATTTGCAGGCCCTGTTGAAAGCCGCCGACAGTGCCATGTACGCCGCCAAAGAAGAGGGCAAACACCGTTATGCTTTTTACCAGCCGGCACTCACTAAGCTGGCGGAAAACCGCTTGCGAATAGAGCAGGATTTACGTCTGGCGATAGAGCGCAACGAGTTCGAATTGCACTACCAGCCACAGGTGGAACTGAAAACAGGCATTATGGTCGGTGTCGAGGCGCTGATACGTTGGCAGCATCCGGAGAAAGGATTGCTTGCCCCTGATAAGTTTATTCATGTGGCAGAGCGTATCGGGCTGATAAAACAGCTGGGCGACTGGGTGCTGGAAACGGCATGTCGGCAGGCGGTTGTTTGGCGAGAAATGGGGCTGCCTCGATTCCAGATGGCAGTGAATATCTCACCAACACATTTTCAGGATCCGGCGCTGGCGATAACAGTGGTAAGAATTCTTGCTGAAACCGGCTGGGATGCTACCGACCTTGAGCTGGAAGTGACAGAAAGTGTGGTGCAGACAACGGGCGAGAATATAGACCTGTTTAATGATTTGAAGAGTATTGGTGTGAAGATTGCTATCGATGATTTTGGTACCGGTTATTCATCACTTGCTTCGCTGAAGTACCTGCCTATCGACTGCCTGAAAATAGACAGAGTGTTTGTTACTGACATGTTGAAAGATCCCGATTCTTCTATCATTCTGGGGGCTATCGTCAATGTTGCCCATGCACTTGGTCATGAGGTTATTGCTGAAGGCGTAGAAAGCAGGGATCAGGCAATTGCCCTGTATGGTCTCGGCTGTGAAACCGTTCAGGGTTATTTATTTCAGTCGTCCGGTGACGGCTGAAAAATTACCCGCACTGGCACAACAGAATTTTAAGCCGGTAACAGGAAATAATGACAAAGATTTTGCTACGCTAAGCGTATTGAAGTCGGGATGAGGTTGTAATGCAAGCGAATAATGATTTAGCTAATAGGCTGAGCTTCAAACAGATACCGGTACTGCCACCAGGCGTGTCTATTCTGTTTAAAACACTGACGGATGATTCCATTGGTTTTATTGAGCTGGCAGGCATCATCGAAAAGTTTCCCAGTATCGCAGCGCGTCTTATAGCGGTGGCTAATTCGTCCTGGTCGAGTCCCGTTGTGCCTATTACTTCACTGGAAATGGCGTGTTCACGCTTAGGTTTCGATGTGGTGAGAAGCACCAGTATTGCGCTTGCTGTGGCAGCACCCTTTGATTCAAACCGTTGCCCGGGTTTTAATGCAAAGTATTTCTGGACGACTTCTTTGCTGGCGGCAGATGCCACCAGCTGGTTGAGTATAGGCTGTAAATCAATACAGGCAGAACTGCCCACTGTTCGCACCGCCGGACTGATTCATAACCTGGGGCTTTTATTACTGGCTGACCAGTTAGCAGAAGAAGTGCATGCGGCTATTAAGCTGGCCGAGGAAAGTGAAGATCTTAGTCTTAGTGATGCACTATTATATATTCTTGGTTTTGACCATCTTGATGCGGGTCTGCTTCTGGGCAAGGCCTGGCGTTTTCCTGAGCCTCTGGTGGATGCCATGTCCGGTTATGCCGTTACAAAAAACGGGGAGGCGCCGTCAGGAGAAATTGCCAGCATTGTCGGGCTTGCTGTTTCCATGATTCAGTCATTGCAATACAGTCGTCGTCCCTGGTCTATTCCGCAAGTCCAGCTGGAACGCCTGCAGATACAACCGGTTGATGCAAGCAAAGTGTTTGAACGGTTATCCGAGCAATTGACGCATATTCAGGAAATGGCAGATAAGCTGTTCAGGTAATGAGTGAGAAGATTATCGTAGACAGGTGCACCATTCGCGGCGAAATGAAAACCTAAACTGATTATTCATGGTACACACGGAGACCTCTACGGGATATTTATAAAGCATTGTTTTCTCAATTTCATCGCGGTGAACAATTGAGTGTAGTGAGTTTACTTACCTCGGGTGTTTTGCCTTTTAGCCAGGGTTTATTTTTTACTCAGAACATCATCCAGGGAATGCAGTCTTTCGATACTGCCAACATCGGTCCATAAACCGGTAAAGTGTTGTGCGCTAACAAGTTTTTTCTCTGCTTTTTTCTTTAATAAGGGTGCAAGCGGCAACACCCCTGGTGTAGAACCAGAGAAAAACCGGGAGGAATAAATGCCGATACCACTGTAAGTGTATTTGGGACTACCCTGATTACATAACATACCCTCTGCAATGGCAAAATCTCCTTCTGGATTATGTTCCGGGTTATCAACCAGAACTAAATGTGCCTGTGCGTTATTTGTTAAATCAGGCAATGTTGAAAAATCAAAATTACACCAGATGTCACCGTTAACAACAAGGAATGGTTCATTACCCAATAGTGAAAGTGCATTAATAATACCGCCGGCAGTTTCCAGTGCAGAGCCTTCATTCGAATACTGGATTGAAACACCGTAACGGCTTCCGTCTGCTAGCGTTTCATGAATTTTATCAGCTAACCAGGCAGTGTTAATTACTATCTCGGTAAATCCTGCACTGGCAAGGTTGAGCAGATGATATTCAATAAGGGATTTGCCTGCGACTTTAATTAAAGGTTTAGGTATCTCGTCAGTTAATGGTCGTAAGCGCTCACCTCGACCGGCAGCAAGTATCATGGTTTTCATACTGATACGCTTGTGTTTGAGTTGATAGTCGTTTCTTCCAGTAACTGTTTTAATGGTTGTAGCTCTTTATATTGTTCACAGGCATTAACAACATATTTTAGGGTTAACGGCAGGTCGTTTAAATATTGCGATTTACCGTCGCGATAATTTAAACGCGCAAAGATGCCTAAGACTTTTAAATGACGTTGCACACCCATTAAATCAAACCAGCGAAGCAGCGTTTCTTTTTTAATAAAATGTGCTGGTGTTAAACGTGCAAGGTATAAATCCAGCCAGTGCTCAATTTTCTCTCTCGGCCATTCGATATAACAGTCTTTAAAAAGTGAAACCAGGTCATAGCTGATCGGGCCGATAACTGCATCCTGATAATCGATCACGCCGGGATTGTTGTTGTCTGTAATCATCAGATTGCGCGAATGATAATCACGATGCACAAATACCTGGGGCTGCTCTTCCGCATTATTTATTAATAATTTAAAAATAAAATTAAGTGAAGCTTTTTGATCTTCATTGAGTTGAACCTCAAGGTGACGATTTAGATACCATGTCTCAAACAACTCTAATTCAGTTTCTAGCAGGGTTTCGTTATAAGCAGGCAGCATCGCATCGATGGTCTGCATTTTGATCAGGGCGTCGATGGCATCGATATAGAGCTCATCTGCAGTATTGATATTTAAATAATCCAGATAGGGTTTGTTGCCCAAATCATCCAGTAATAAAAAACCCTGCTGCATGTCCATGGCAACAATGGCTGGTGCATTTACACCAGTACTGCGTATTAATTCGGTAACCTGAATAAAAGGGCGGCAGTCTTCTTTTTCAGGTGGTGCGTCCATCACAATATAGGTTTTATTATCCTGAGTATTGAAAACACGAAAATATTGCCTGAAGCTGGCATCGGCCGATGCTGGTTGTAAATTGGTATAAGTGTTTTCAGCGAGGCTATCCAGCCAATGTTGAAGTTGAGTTTGACGTTGCACGCAGTTTTCCTGTTCTTATTGTTATAATGTTTAATTTGAGTTGTCTTAATATTGTAACCTATGAAGGAGATAGTATGAATAAATCTGTTGTGGTTGTTGGTCTGGGAGAAATGGGCAGCGTTTTTGCCCGTGGTTTTTTACGTTCTGGTTATACCGTGTTTCCTGTTATTCGTGGCGTGGAAATGCAAACCGTTGCAGATCAGATAACTAATCCAGAATTGGTGCTTATTGCGGTCGGCGAAGCTGATTTACATGAACAACTGGCGAAGGTTCCTGATGCCTGGAAGGACAAACTGGTTTTGCTGCAAAATGAGTTATTGCCCAGAGACTGGCAGCAATATGATATTGAGCCTACAGTGATTTCTGTCTGGTTTGAGAAAAAGAAAGGACAGGATTCAAAAGTCATTATTCCCTCACCGGTTTATGGAAAACATGCGCAACATGTTGTTGATGCACTCGCTAGTATTGGTATAGCTGCCTCGGTGCTCTCTGATGAAGAGGCTTTGTTGCATGAGCTGGTGCTAAAAAATGTGTATATTTTGACGAGCAATATTGCGGGTCTGGAAGTAGGGGGAAATGTCGGCCAGTTATGGGATGAGCATAAAACGATAGCTAATGCCGTTGCTGCTGAAGTAATTAGATTACAGGAAGCATTAGCCGGAAAAACATTAAGTCATCAGGCATTAATTAATGGCATGGTGGCGGCATTTAATGGTGACAGGGAACACATGTGTATGGGCCGTAGTGCAGCTATGCGTTTACAACGGGCATTGTCACTGGCAACAGAAAATGATCTGTCACTACCAATGCTGGAAAGAATTTCAAAATTATAAATCCACTGCACTGCTGTCCCGTTAACGGTTAGAAACATACATTGGGTGCATCTATCAACGACCATCACCCGCATGGACGCGGGTGTTGAGCCGCCATGGATGGCAGATATTTGCTCCTTGCTATATCTTCATTTCCTACCTCCGTGTAGGTCGTTTTATGACGTGTCGTTGGTGGTTGTACCCAAGTCATGTCTCGGATTAAAGTAAAGCAAGATCAGGCTTGCCACATTAATCTTTATGGAAAATGGATAATAAATATTTATATTAACGGACAGCAGTGAATCCACTGTAGTAAAAAAGAAGGCAGGGAATAAAAGTTATATCGGCCAGCGAAGCCTGCTTGCTTCGCTGGCCAATAAAAATGAGCTGAGTTATTCAGTAATCGGAAGTAGCGTTAGTTCAACACGACGATTTAAGGCACGACCTTGTTCGGTATTGTTATCGGCTATTGGGTTGCGTTCACCAAAACCGACAACGTCGAAACGCACAGCTTTGATTCCTTTATTCTGTAGATAAGTTGCAACAGATCGGGCACGATTTTCTGATAACTGTTGATTATAAGACTCAGCGCCTACGCTGTCGGTATAACCTGCGACGACAATGATAGTTTTATCAAATTCTTCCAGAACCAGCGCGACTGAATCCAGTACATCATAAAAGTCAGTTTTCAGACTGCTGCCAGCGGTTGGGAAGGTGATGTTACCCGGCATAACCAGGTTGATGTTGTCACCGTCACGTTGTACGCTTACGCCGGTACTGCGCAGCTGTTTTCTTAATTTGGCTTCCTGTGTATCCATGTAATAACCCACGCCACCACCAACAATGGCACCGATACCCGCATCACGCAGCAAGCGTTGATTACGTTCTTTAGTGCTTTTATCTTTATTTGCCAGGTAGGAAACAACCAGTGCAGCACCTGCGCCGATACCGGCACCTTTGGCAGTATTAGTGGTTTTTTCTTCACCGGTATACGGATCAAAAGTTGTGCAGGCACTAAGCGTTATCACGCAGGCCAGGCTTAAAGTGACGAAAAGTTGATTCATTGTTAGAGCACCTATAAATTAAGACGGGATGTTTTGGCGACAATGCCATTTGAGATAGACTATTATAGGAGATTTTATGTTTAAAGTAGATGAAATAGCTAATAAATAGCATAGACTATTATATGAGATTTTATGTTTAAAGTAGATGAAACAGCTAATAAATAGCTAATAAATAGCAAACTATTCATGAGTACATCAGTATGGGTATAGACTGTTTGATTAGCCGGTTTTTATAATCAGCTTTAAATCAAGCTAACATCTACTTTATTCTATTAGTCAAAGGGTTCTTTATGAAAACAGCATTCCATATCGCTGCAGCAGCAGTCCTTATTCTTTTATCTATTACCGGTTGTTTAAGTTCGGGTGGAACAACTGCCGAACAGGCCAGTGTTCTGGTTAGCGAAGTTAGTACAATTTGTGGTGCCATCGTAGGTGGTCAGGCTGAGCAGCGTATTAACCAGGAATGGGCCAAATTCCCGGAAGCAGAAGCCAATCGCTCCAATATCGAAACCATGGCAGATGTGCTGCTAAATAACCCTGAAGCCACTGAACAGCAAAGAGCCAGCCAGTACAAGCAGTACATGACCTGTGCCACCGGTCTGCTTGTGGCTAATGGTGTGGTGAAGTAACCGTTGCTTTATTAAGTCTTGCCAGCGAGTCGAATACAGTGAAAAAGTATCACTCATTCAAACAAGCGTGATGAAATGAAAATTTGGGTAGATGCAGATGCTTGCCCGGTTGTGATTAAAGAAATTTTGTTTAGAGCAGCAGAACGTACCAGGGTGACGGTGACACTTGTTGCTAATCAGCCGATTAACATTCCAAAATCCCGCTTCATTAATTTTATCCAGGTAAGACAGGGTTTTGATGTTGCTGACAATGAAATCGTTAAACGGCTTGACTCAGGCGATCTGGTCATCACCAGTGATATTCCTTTAGCTGCCGATGCCATTGAGAAAGGCGCTACGGCACTTAGTCCACGTGGTGAGCTGTATACAGCAAATAATATTAAAGCGCGTTTAAATATGCGTGATTTTATGGAAAGCTTGCGATCAACTGGCGTAGAGACAGGCGGCCCGTCTGCTTTAAGCCAGGGTGATCGAAAATTATTTGCTGATCATCTCGATAAAATTTTAAACAGGCAGCTAAAAAGCGCATAAAAAGAGTGCATCATAAAGTCATTATACCTGCCAGAGCTGTAACAATATGTTCATGACTTTTAACAGAATTTATTGTTGACTATGAAAAATAGCGGTATATAATTCATTTAGCTTGAAAGTACGACTTATATTTATGTAATACCATTTCGATGTTTTGCTTTAGTTTTATCTTTAGTGCACCGTCCTGTTTTTTTATAAGTAACCGCAAACTTCTAGCCAAACAGCCTTGTAAAAGGGGCTTTAATTACTCATTTATGATTAGGAAATAACACTATGTCTACAACTACAGGAACCGTTAAATGGTTCAACGAATCTAAAGGTTTTGGTTTTATTGAGCAAGAGTCTGGTCCAGACGTTTTCGCTCATTTCAGCGCAATCACAGGTTCAGGTTTCAAAACATTGACGGAAGGTCAAAAAGTTGAGTTCACTATTACTCAGGGTCAGAAAGGTCCTCAGGCAGAGAACATCGTAGCGGTTTAATTTTGTTTTGATTATTATATCGTTATAAGCTTTACATTATTACAATGTAGGCCAGCTTTATAACCCGAACTATTCGGGGAATTGAAAAGGGCAAGACCAGCTGGTCTTGCCCTTTTTTTGTTTTATCGGAAAATTAATCGCGCTGTCGAAACAGGTCACGCTCGTTGATGATGTTTACCACGGTCTGTGGTACCTGTGTCTGCCATGCATCGTCACCGCCGCGGATATTTTCCAGAACGATATCGGCATGTATAGCAAGGTAATTTTGATCGACGGTATCCAGGTTGCGTATATAACCGTTCTCCAGTAAATGGCGGTAAAGGTGCTGCAGATGTTTTGGTACTTTTAAATCATGTACCGTTGTTAATGAACCGTTATTATCAAATTCAGGGCAGGCATAAACACGCATATCATTACGGAACAGACGGCCGAATGCTTCCAGGATACCGCCATCCAGGTCTTCATAATATTTTTCATCAAATATCTGGCGTAATGTCGGTACACCTAATGCAACGGCTACTGGTTTGCTGGTTTGTTTAAACAAATATTGTGCCAGTCGGTAGAACTCACCGTAGTTAGAGATCATCACGTTCTTGCCAAGAGCGCACAGTATTTCGACGCGTTGTAAAAAATCCTCGACATCAATGTCGTCACCATCGGTGAGATTCTGCAAGGTCATCTCACTTAGCACTAATACTTCATCACAGTTCACGTCGGCTTCATTGCAGAAAGCGTCGTAGGCACAGTCGAGCAAGTTGATGTTCAATTTTGTTGGTGGACGGAAACGACTGCGTTCGACCAGAACCGCTTTTTTATAAAGGGCATCTGAAGGCTGCACCAGTTTGCCATCAGACAGAAACAGGGTCGCATGTGTAAGTCCGAGTTGTACCAGGCGCAATGCCATCAAACGATTATCAACCTGCTCAAATGCGGGGCCTTCAAAATCAATCATATCGACTTCAAGCTGGTCAGATGATAATCCGTCCATTAAAGATTTCAGTAATAGCAGTGGATCATGGTAATGGTAATGTGCACCGTAGATCAGATTGACCCCTAGTACGCCGAGTGTGTCCTGGTCCTCTGCACTGGATTTGCCTTTTAAGGCAACGTGTAAATCAATTTGTGAAGCGGTTTCATGTGGCCGTGTCTGAAAGCGAATGCCCAGCCAGCCATGACCGGATTGTTGTTGGGCGTAACTAAAAGTTGCTACGGTATTGGCAAAGGCGAAAAAGGTACCCTCTGAACCACGCACTTCTCCGAGGCGTTCATCCAGTAAATGATATTCAGTTTCCAGCATTGCGTTCAGTCGCTCACGGCTGACGTAACGTTGGCATTCACCATAAATCGAATCGCTGAATTTCATGTCGTAGGCAGACATTGCTTTAGCGATTGATCCCGCAGCGCCACCAACCTTAAAGAACCAGCGTACGGTCTCCTGGCCTGCACCGATTTCTGCAATCGTGCCATAGCTGCCCTTGTCCATGTTGAAGGTCAGTGCCTTTTGGTAGGTGTCGAGTACAGGTTTTTCCATTATCATTTCTCGTTTAGTTGGTTATTGCTTCTCTTTATATCGAAGCGATGTGAAAAATCTTTAATAAAAAGATCAGGCGTTATCGCTACTATTAGAAAGAAGGTGATCTCATGCTAACCTGTTGGCCTTATTCATAATGACATTTAATAACCTTATGAAGTTCCATTCCTCTCTATTTTTGCTCAGCATTGCCCTGTTGCTTTGTGCCTGTAGCCCGCATCCCGCTGCCGGTGTCTGGAAAACAACAGAAGACAATGATTACGGTATAACTAAACTGGTTGTTGCCTTTGAAGGCAGGGCAGACTTTGTTACCCGCAAACTGGACAATGCTACATGGCATTGTTTCTGGGCAGTTTCTGGTAAACAGGAAGCGAGCCTGGATTGTACATCTTCCCTTAATCCTGAGCAGGAGGAGACTTTTCTTTTGACTATCAATAATCAGGGCCTTGCAGAATTGCGCCATAAGTCCCAGCTGGTTGCAAGCTTTTCACGACAGGATGAAAATCCTTCACCGAATAAATAAGCGTTACTGCTGCATAAAAAAGAGCAGCCCTAATGACGACATCAGGTGAAGAAAAAGAATTTGTATCTTATCTAGTTGAACTTATGCAATCAATCGGGCCGGTTAGAGCACAGGCAATGTTTGGTGGTCATGGAATTTTTCTTGAGCAACTAATGTTTGGCCTGGTTGCTGACAGCGTTCTATACTTAAAAGTCAGATAAGGAAAACGAGAGCCATTTCAAAGCCAGGGGGCTGGAAGTTTTTAGCTATATGAAGAAAGGTAAAGAATGTAAAATGTCTTATTACCAGGCGCCCGAAGAAGCATTGGAAGAAGCGGAAGAAATGAGCTACTGGGCTAACCTGGCATATTCTGCAGCATTAAGGGCAGCATCTAAAAAAACGAAAAGATCAGTATGATTAGCGTTGCTAAGAAATATCCGGCTAAGTTATCTCGGGCCCTGGATAAGTAACTTCGGTGGCAAACCTTCATCTACTGCGCTATGAATGATAGCGCCATACTCAATTTTAAGTCGGCTATAAACATCATCCAGTGATATTTTTAGAATATTGGCGGCAATGGCACGGGCGACACCGGCATGTGCCACCACCAGTACATGCTTGCCCTGGTGTTGCTCCAGGATACGTTGGTAAGCGCCCCATACCCGCTGCGAAAAACTATTCAGCGGTTCTGCGCCTTTGGGTCGATTATGCACCGGATCTTTATAAAAATGATTTAAGGCTTCACTGTCTTCAGCAAGAATGTCTTCAGGGGTTTTACCTTCCCAGTCAGCCAAAACCGATTTCTTTCATATCATCTTCAATGCTAAAACTTATCTGTAAATCATTCGCCAGTTGCTGGCTAAATTCAAGGCAGCGTTTCAATGGAGAAGAAACAATATGTTGCCATTGAGGTGTTTCAGGAACAGCGGCACGCATTTGTGTCCAGCCTTTTTCGGTCAGCGGGTCATCTACGCTATAACCCCGGTAACGTCTGCCGCCAACAGGTTCACCATGTCTGATTATATCGATATATGTTGTCATGATTACTTGAGACTAGTGTTCTTTCAAGGTGATAAATGTGAGTCCGGTGAGTTTATCAGCGTTGATGGCAGGGGAACAACTATTGCATGCGCACTGCGCTTTGTCAGTGAAATACAAGACAGCACTGAATCTGTAATTATACTATTGAGCGGCACTAATTAATGATTCCGCCCAGTGTCAGTACTGCAAGGATACTTATCCAGACGATGATGGCACGCATCACCAGTGCCTGTGCAGCGTATATACAGGCAAGTTCACCTCCTTTATCCAGATTTTGCATAGCACCCAGGCCGGTTGAAACCAGTACTTCATTATTGCTGTGTGAAAAGTCGCTGCTATGGCAGCGGTCTTTGTAAGCATGGTATGCGCCATCAAAATTACCCGTGAGTGCATAACCCGCTGCCAGCATGCGTGCTGGAATCCATGCCATGATGGCGTGAATAAATTCTGAAAATTCAGCAAGGTCGCCAAAATCAATCTGTTTGCTTAGTTCTGAAATCAGTCGATACAGCATGGCGCCAAACGGACCTAAAATTACAAACCAGAAGATAGTGGCAAAAATACGCTCATTGGCAATATATAAAATGGCACGAGTAACATCACTGGTTTGCTGGTCGGGTGAAGTTGAGGCCGCGGAATCAGTAATCGTGCCGGCATAATGCAATGCTTCATCTTCATCACCCAGGTTTCTGGCATGCAGATAAGCTTCAATTTCACTGCTTAAACAGGCAGGTCCCAGGCAGTAAATAAAAATGATAATACCAAAAATAAAACCCGGTAAATTAAAGAAGAAACCATGCAGCAGAATTTGTACGCTGAGTAGCAGCGAAACGGGCAGGGCAAGAATGATAATAAATTGTAGCGGTGGCAAACGCCTGCCAGTGAGACGTTGAATTGCCTGAACGTAAAACTCAAACCAGGTCATGTCGCGCAAATCGTGTAAATGACGAAAAGTACGATCAAGCAACAGACCAACAATGATTGAGATTAGTGCCATGAGTTAAAAGCAATAAGTGGTTGTTATTGTTCTAATAATGTAACTATAGCTGGTTCTTGACAAAATTGCTTCTTCATAAGTGCTGAGATTTTTTTTAGTTTGTCCCAGTCAAAACCGGTACCGGGATCTTTTTTACGACCTGGGGAAATGTCACAATGTCCAGTGATATGATCAGAAATAGCCGGGTAGGCCATCTGTAAAACGCTGACTAATTGTGCAAGCTGCTGGTACTGACTATCTTCAAAATTATCACTATCGGTACCTTCCAGCTCGATGCCAATGGAGAAGTCATTACAGCTATCACGTCCCTGATAATTTGACTGGCCGGCATGCCAGGCCCGTTCATGGAATGGGACAAATTGTACGATTTCTCCTGTGCGTTTTATCAAAGCATGGGATGAAACCTGCATTTGATGTATTTCTTCAAAATAGGGGTGTTCGTTTTTATTCAGTTGATTCTGGAAAAATTGTTCAATCGCTTCGCCGCCATATACACCTGGTGGCAGACTGATAGAGTGTACGACTATTAAATCAATTGCAGTATTTCCCGGGCGAGCATCCTTATTTGGTGAAGCGCACTGTTTGCATGGCTCCAGCAGGCCGGTTTTTTTGTTTATTTTCATCAGGGGAGTATAGCTCTAGAAGGAAAAGTATTCTTATCGGATTTGTGTTTTGTCTCAGAGTATCTGCACTTAAGCTAATATAGCAGCGGGCAACATCTGTGGACGACAGGCTATTTGCTGTCGTCGAATTGAAAATTGAGAAATGAAGTCAGGATAGAATATATAAAGAACCATAATCTACTGGAAATGGATGATGACTTTAACCCGGATATTTCATAGGAATGCAGAATTTTGGAAAAATATCAGCGGCATTTTGTACGATTCCCCTGTAACCATAGCTACGGCTATGCTTTTCGGCGAATAGTACAAACTGACTCACTGATATTTTTCCAAAAACTGCATAGCGTTGCCAGGTACATAGTGTACTTCTCTAATATACTGCTATTTCTTATAATAATCATAGTGTTAAGCAAGACTAGCAGCGTTCCTATGAAATATCCGTGTTAATGTTGTGTAGCGAGGTAAATCGACCACCCAGACTTTGAGCGGTGAGCTAATGCCAGCGATCTTTAGCAGCTGGAGCCTTTGCTCCATTGATGCTAGAGAGTGCTGTTAAGGACTAAAACAATAAGCATGACGGCAATGGCTCCCGTAAGTATGCAAGGAAGCTTCAGACATATGCCAGGTAATTCAGCACAATGTTTTTTCTGTTTACAATTGGAACAAATATTTTTCATTCAATACTCCGCAATAAGTGGTATGTTCCTAACGTTGGCACATACCTCGTTCGTCAGGGGCTTCTACTGCTTCCGTAATTGCGCATACTAAAGTATTCAGTTCATTCGTACTGATACTTTGCATCACCTTATATAATAATTCAGGTGATACACTTGCGCAAACAACACGACCGTCTTTTAACTGTATTGTTATACCTGCTGCATGAATATCGTTAGCTGAATCCTGTTGTTGCTCTGTAAGATCTCTATCAATATCCAATAATTTATCGTAGTCATTTTCCAGTTTTTCTAGAATAACTTCGTCCAAGTCTTCAGGAATTTTAACCGTAAAGCATTCATCTGCAAAGTCAATTACCGGTTTAATACCTGCCGATATGGCAGCTTTTTTAAATAAATGACAGGTTTTTTTTTAAAGAAAATATATTCAAGCATTTCAGGTAGTTAATTGACCGGGATCAGGTTTTAAGTGTTAACCAGGCTACTTTATATTGCAGCTAATTTTCTGTAAACATGACAAAGGCTATTTAAAGCTCGGCGGTAAAATTTATTTTTCA
>CAWDMF010000039.1:0-81479 GCA_963803185.1 uncultured Gammaproteobacteria bacterium
ATTGTCAGATTGGCAAGGGGTTCTTATTTAGAAAATATGTAATCAAACTCACTGTTACTGGCATATAAAGTAGTAGAGATTAGATGATTTATATTGAATTAGTTAAGCAATGAATTAGTTATGAAGAGAGGCGCGTGAGTGGTTGTCAATAATGTAATAATAAAGGAAGGCCTGTTAATCTTTCCGCCATATACCCAGGATAGGTAGGAGTAAAATATTTGATAAAGCATGACCGCCAAATTTTCTCACATAGTAAAATGTTAGCGCGAGATTTACCAGGATAGTGCATTTTTTACTATTTTTCACCAGGAAGTATTTATTTACATAGACAAGGTCATGCTGTTTATCATGTTTGCCACGGCCAACTTCTATGAAGCCGTAACCAGACATTAGCTTTTGAACGTCGATCTTTAGTTTTTGCCCTTGCCAGACTTCTACGCTTTCAACTTCTACCTGTAAAAAAATAACGTTATCAGTAATATTTTTTATTCCTTCTAATACTTCAAAGCCGGCACCCTCTACATCAATCCAAAGTGCTGTGCTTTTGCCTGGTCGCCCCGTTTCGTTTAGAAAGTCATCAAGTCTTACTGCTTCAACGCTTACTTCTTCTGTATCGCCTACGGCTTCTCTACGTTCAAGGATTGAGCTTGTTCCTGTTTTCCATTGGTCTTCGCTATTATTTGTGCATTTCTGAACATGAAATACCAATTGTTTCGAATTATTGCTGACCGCTTTATGAACGACTTCGATGTTATTTGATTCTGCAATTCCTCTGCTAATAATTCTCTGATAGTTGTACGGGTTTGCCTCAAATGCAAATATTTGAGCTGCCCCAGATATTTTACGCAAAAGTACAGAGTGTGATGCATCCATGGTGCCTACATCACATATGATTTCTGGTTTAATATATTTAACAAATAGCTGAAATAATATTTCGGTGTTAAGTACTCTTGACTTAATCATAGGTGCCCTGAGCCTGTTATTTGATTTATCCACAGCTATTATTGTACCGACATCTGTGATAGTAGTGAAGCCAGTCTTCCTGGAAAACTACAGGCGTATTGAATCGTTCGAGGTTTCATTTAATCCTGTCTACCATGATGCATGAGGATGAGCAAAGTAAAAATGTGACTGTAAATCCTGATGTGTTGGTATTACGGTGATACTATTGTATAACCTGTCAGGTTTATTATTTTTGCCAAAGAAAGTTAATCGTTTTAATTGTATTTTTTTATTGTTTTATGTTCTACAATCTGGCCTGTTATCTTATCCGTGTGACGCGTGATGATGTATCTGTTTTATGCAGTGTAAATTAAGATTGCTTAACTGATTAAGGGGTCAATTATCAATATACTGTTTTTAAATAGTCATTCTGCTGATTATGTGCAGGACCTGACATACAGTGGTTTGGTCAAACAGCTGGGTGTTAATAAGGTAATTGATTATCACTGGAATAAAAAATTCCACATACCTTACAAGAAGTATCCCAAAAATCTTGGTTACACATCTGGCACGATACTGGCTTCGCTGCTGCGAAGACCGCTTAAAAAATTTGATGCAGTCGTTATTGCTGCATCCAAGGTGGATTGTTTCGAAACCTATCTGGAGATTGTTGATCGAATCCCATCCAGGGTGCCAGTGATATTTGTTGATGGCGGCGACCGTTCAAAGATCGGTGAAGATCTCACTGTTTACGGACGTCCTGAACTGCTGACTGAAGCTATAGAAAAACGCCCATTCGACCTGGTTTTCAAACGTGAATATAACCTGGATAATTCATATGGCGATAATGTATTTCCTTTTCCGATTTCATTTAATATGGATCGTTTGCCGAAAATAACGGCAGGCTACAAATACGATGTGTCATTCTGGGCTGTTGAAACCGCTGACATCCGTACACGAGCCTTAAAATTGCTGGAAGACCGTTATGATTGTCGACAGAATGGTACAGTGCAAAATCAGAAGTTCAGTAAATATAAGCGTAAAGGTGAGTTTTATTTACAGGAATTATCACAATGTCGCATCGTGTTGAATTTCAGAGGTGGTGGCTGGGATACGATGCGTTACTGGGAGGTGCCCGCAGTGGGTGCCTTTATGATGACGCAGAAACCTGGTATCAAGATAGCTGATGATTTTGTTGATGGCAGAGATCTCGTGTACTGTAGTGATGATTTGTCTGATCTCACCGATTTATGTGATTACTATCTGAAAAATGAAAGTCAACGCGAGGCAATCGCGCTATCGGGCAAGCAGCATTTGCTGCAATATCATACTGATGTAGCTAGAGCGAGATTTTTGCTGGAAAAAATATCAGCTTTGATGTGATTTTAACCCGGTGTGCGCATGGTAATCCCCAGCTGCTTTTCTTGATTCCATCAGAGCAACTTCTACAGCTGTAGTCGGCGTGCGATGACCATCTCCATGGTGCAGGTGGTAAACATTAGCTGCCATTTTACAAGATTTCATCTTCAGCCCAAGCTTGACAAAACGCCACTGAAGGTCGGTATCATCCGCTACAGCTGTTCCACCGTAACACTCATCGTAGCCGTCAATTTCAATCATATCTTTACGAAAGCAGGAGTAATTGCAGCCAAGCAGACCGAGATTGCTCCTTTTTCGTTTTGCTATAAAGTTTTGATAGAACCAGCCTTGTGGGTTGAAATAGAGGCCCTGGTCGATATGTGTTGCGTCATCAAATAGTAACAGTGGTGCGAAAAATAAATAATAGTTTTCAACGGTTCGAATACTGAGTATTCTGCTACGAAGCAGATTGCTCATTCGTGGGCCAAGGTTAACTCGACGCCCGCTGAGGACTTTACCGGCTTCTGCAAGACTTGCATGTGCATGTAAAAAATTTTTGCATGGGATGCAATCGGCGTCGATGAATACGAGATAGTCACCGGTACTTGCCAGTATTGCATTATTGAGTGAGCGAGCTTTCTGATTACCCTGATCAGCCTGTGAGGTATGAATGATGTCTATATTTTTTATGGTGCCAAGGAATTCACGAGTTGCAGGGGCATCATTGTCTTCGGCAACAATAAGTTCGAAGTTATTATAGTTTTGTTTTTTCAGTGAGTTAATAATCAACTCAAGTGCGGTGAGATCTTTATAAAATGCTGCAATAAGGCTTATACGTATGTTTTTCATCTATTCAATAATTAAGTTGCTAAGCTCGACTTAGTTAACCTAACTAGACCTTTTTTGTGTGCAGTCTGGTTACAGGTTCTACTAGCATGGTGAGTATATATTTATGCTCTATGATATTATAGTTTCTGGAATATGCGTTAGTTATAGACATGTTTGGTATCATATCAGGATTTTTGTTTAACGTGTAACATTACGAGAGAAGTATGGCGTCATATGAATCACGGAGAATAGGTAAGCTCCTTTCAAAGCAGATAGAAACTGATGCAAATATTTTAGATATTGGCTGTGGTTATGGAGATAAGATTGATGAGCTTATGTCCTTAGGTTTCACCAATGTTTCTGGTGTCGAAATCAATAAAACACTAGTGGATAAGGCATGTGATAAAGGACTGAATGTAATAGCTGTTGACTCGTTCGATATGGAACAGAACAAGGAGCAGTATGATGTGCTTGTGATGTCACATATTATTGAACACTTCCAGTACCAGGATCTAATACAGTTTATGGAGTCCTATCTTGGATGTCTGAAGCAGAATGGTTTGTTGTTGATAGCGACACCGCTAATGAACCCTTCTTTCTACGATGACTTTGATCACGTCAAACCATACACTCATATTGGTATACTGAGTATTTTCGGTGCTAAGGCAACGCAGGTACAGTATCATTCTCAGCATACGCTGGAGCTGATAGATCTTTATTATTTTCGCCTGGCTTACCAGCTTAAGTTTTATCGTACGCTTGAAATGCATACGCTGTTATACCGGATTCCGAGAACGATAAACCGCCTGTTTCATCTGATTTATCGTTTATCGTTTAGATTGATAGGACAGCCAAAAGCGTGGATTGGTTTGTTTAGAAAAATTTAATCCATCTTGTCTATAGTCAAAAATATTTCTCGAATAGAAGGTGATCATTGTATTCAGGTAGCATGACGCTGATTCAATGGCTTATGCTAATAAACGTAAATGGTAGTACTTAATATTATTGGTATGGCAGTTTAATGCAGAGGATTATTTCGTCAGATATTGCCTGTGGGCGCATATAGTCGCTTCAGAAGATCTACAATTTGCTGTGCGCATGCTACAGGGTCAATTGTATCCATATCATTATCACCAGTGTATTTTTCGGGTGAAAAAGCGAGTCTTCGACTGGCTTGATTAAGTGTTTGCCACCGTAAGGCTGTGGCTGATTTTCGCGCAGGATAAAAGGCTGCCGTCGGTATATCAAGTGCGCCTGCGATGTGTAAAGTGCCGGTTGAACCGCTAATGAAAAGATTGCTGATGGCAATAAAATGGCTAAATTCAACAATACCTTCGCTTGAGAAATATACGCTGTGATCAGTGTCCAGAATAAGTGAAGATAAAGCTTGTGCGGTGTCATCTTCTCCTGGACCGGCAGTGATAATAAAATGTGCGTCTATTTGTTTTGCAATGTGTTTTATCAATTCGGCATATTGCTTGACTGAAAAATTTATCGCCGATCCGCCCGTCCCTGGGTGAACAATAATCAGCATGGAGTCAACGCTTATGTTGTGCTCAGTAATGTACTGAGCGCGTAGATTCTGCGTTAGTGTTGCATCAAACTGTAAGAAAGGCGGTTGTTGAAGAGAAACGGGTGTGTCCCCCTGTAGTGTTATATAAAATCTGACAAGGTCAGTATTGTATTCATGTTCTGGCCTGGATGACCGTGAGCGCCGCTGTGGCAGTCGCCTGTTACTGAATATCTGAGCTATTTTTGTCGCTGGCGCAAGGCGCAAAGGTATGCGCGACAGAAAGGTAGCTACTGCAGTTCGAGATTCAGTGAACAATGAAATTGATGCATCAAAGTTTTTATTTTTTATTTTATTTTTTAGAAATATTGCATCAGAGAGTACTGATTTGTGCTGCTTATCGGTAATGCAGTCATCTATCCACGGACAAATTTCAGCCATTGGTTTTGTATAAGAAGGGATTAATACTGTTACTTTTGATTCCGGGTACTGTTTTTTTATTAGTGATAATGCGGGCCAGGCGAGCATAAAGTCACCTAGTTTATCGTTTCGAATAACAAGTATGTTTTTGTTGTTTGCCATTAATTTGTCTGACAAGTATAAATTAGACTTTTTCCTGGTTTGAAAGTATCGTTTTGCAAGCATTGAAAACGGTATCCACATCAATTGCAGCAACCCCTTTATCAGGTGTCGCTGTGTCTTCTGTACGAAGAATAATGAAATTATCTGCCGGCATATAAGGGCCGCAGTCACCTGGGTCTTTCATCGAAAAGAAAGCGATAATCTTCGTTCCTAATGCTGACGCAACATGCATCGGTCCCGAGTCGGGTGTTATTAATAAATCAGCACGTTTGAGCATCGCTTTATAACGTTCAAAGGTTGACTGTGATTTTAGTAGTTTTATTATGCCGCCGCTGCTGGCAACAATTTCCTCTCCGTATGAGATTTCATCGGGCAGTAATACCATAAGTGTTTTTGGAGTGCGGCCGTCTTCGAGTGACAGCCGAGAGAGTTTTTTAGCTAGTTCACCATAGTTACTTACCGGCCAAAGTTTTCGTAACCTGGCCTGCTTCTTCCTGAGGCTGGATTTCGAAAATCCGCTGAATGTAGGGTGAAACATGATTAATATATCATCTTTATTAATACCTATATTTGCCAGTTCGTTGTCAGCTTGTTTACTGGCTTCATCATCAACAGGCAGGGTATTGTAAAGGGGCAATGCAGTTCTATCACATGCGCCTGCAACAAAGTCCAGGTATGATTTTGCGCAATGCTTAATTTCAGTGGTGGCCTGGTGCTGGTTCCAGTAAAAGTCACCAGTGGCTTCCGAAAATATCCCTGCAATGCGTGGGCTGGTGTCAAAACAGAAAATTTTGTCAAAATGTGTTTTCTGTAGTAGTTTTCTTATATTGAATTTGTCTATATATGGTTTAATTATACCGCTGCGCTGCCATGACAGAATATTAGTAATATTTGGGTGAAACTTACTTAGCAGTTGCTTTCCAACCGGGCTTGTGAGCAGGGTGATTTCGGCATCGGGGTAATATTGTATAATTTCAGAGAGGGCGGGAGTCATCATGACAGTGTCACCTACGCGGCCAACTCTTACGACAAGGATTTTCATTTCAGTAAAATTGCGCTATTACAAACAGGCGAAAAGTATATCATGAACGTTAATGTAGAAATTTCCATTGGTGAGTTTTTTGACAAGATCACTATTCTTGAAATCAAGAAAGAGCGTATAAGTAACGCAGACAAACTTATTAATATAAATAAGGAACTGGATGGTCTGAATAATTTGCTTACAGAATTGTCCTTTTCACGTGATGAAGTGGCACAGGAAGTGTCAGAATTACGCAAAATAAATGAGGCGTTATGGGAGATTGAGGACGATATTCGTGAAAAAGAATCACAAAAAGCGTTTGATGAAAGGTTTGTAGAGTTAGCAAGAGCCGTTTATATAACCAATGATAAGCGCAGTGATATCAAGCGGGTCATTAATTTGAAGTTAGGCTCTGACTTTGTTGAGGAAAAATCCTATGAAGAGTATTAATCGGCAGTCTTTAATGTTTTAGCTAATATGTTAGTACAGCACTTGTGCACTTCTGCAACAGATGCTGGACCATTTTCGTCAGGCATTGCTACATCATGTATTTCGAATCTTGGCCAGTAGCGATAGGGGGCCTGGAAAAAAATTCCCACCGTAGGTATTTCTGAAACAATGGCAAGGTGGCGGATACCGGTATCGTTGGATATTACCAGGTCAGCGCCTTTTAGTACACTCACTGTTTCATCGATTGTATCTGCATTAATAACATCAACATTATCAGTTTTCTGCAATGGTGCCAGTATATTGTCCGCAGTTTCCCATGCTTGAATGCCTTCGAGAACAAGATGGTCGTGATCCGGGTAGTCTTTTGACATTACCTTTATCAGATCGCTAAAACACTCTGCTGGCCAGACTTTGTCTGGTGTTGATGCGCCGATAAAGTAGATGATGTACGGTTTTTCTCTTTTCAGTGCTTCACCAGGCATGTCATACTGGTGCGGATAGGCCGTTTTGATGCCTAAAGCATTTAACATGCTCATCATATCGCAGCCTTCAAAATTCAAGTCGCTTCTAGGTGTGGCAATATCGAAAAGTAATTTTGCCTGCAGTTTTCTGTAAGGAAAGCCAATCTTTAGTATTGCCCGGTTAAGTAAACATGTCATGTTTGAACGACCGGAAGATGCCAGATCGAATATAATGTCCTGGTCTCCCAGCTCTTTGATACGTTTATAGCGTTCTTTTATCGAAATATTCTTATGGTCAGAGCCAGGCACAATATGGACGCGGTCAACCAGGTCTTCTGGTGCTCCCCGGGTATAGTTGCTCACAATACTTAAGGTAATAACGGCATTGGGGAATGCTTTTCTGGCTTCGATGATAAAACTGCGTGTCAGTACCATATCGCCAAGTGCTGCATGACGTAGGATGGCGATTTTTTTAATATCAGAAAAAGACAGGTCTTTGATTTTTTTTTCTATATTTTTTCGTGTCCAGATACCTTTATCAAACCAGAGTTTCATAATTGTCTAATCTTTATTTAGCTTCAGTTATCGTTGCGTTTAAATGCTGCTCGAGCTGCTGAAAATGTGATGCATTGTCAAAACGCGCATCAGCACTCTGTTTCCCCTGTTGTGCTACTTTGTTTTTAAAATCAGCGTCCAGGTATAATCGCTCAAGTTGCTGATACAGGCTGTTAGCGTTTTTTGTTTCAAATAGTAGCCCTGTTTTTTCGTGTTCAATTATTTCCGGTACACCGCCGCTATTGCTGCCGATGACGGCGACGCCAGCGCGCATGGCTTCGGGCAGTACCAGGCCAAAAGTTTCCTGGCCTGAAGCCAGTATCACGCAGTCACATAGCTGCATTAACTGTTGCGGTTCGCTGGTAAAATCCTGAAAGATGATGTTATCAAGGATGCCAAGTTCACTGGCCTGATTTTTGAGCTGATCTCTATAACCCGGGCTCATCTCATGGCCGACAATAAGCGCTTTTATATCGTGACCGTTTTGTTTTGCGATGTGTAAAGCCTCTATCAGTAAATGCTGGCCCTTGCTTTCTTCAAGTCTGCCAATTAGTCCGGCGATAAAATCGCTCCTGGTAAAGCCTATTTTTTCTCTTTCTAGCTGAATACTCATATCATCAAGAAGTTCTTTTGGTTTTTTGACGCCATAATAAAGTGTTGTTATTTTCTCGGAATATAGCGGGATGAATTTTTTACAAAGTCCTTCAAGTTCTTTCGTGATCGTTAGCATGAGATCTAGCTGGCGATAGAGAAAGTTATGGTAAAAATCATTTTTTGCACGGGTGATCATCATCTGCCGGGTGTACACGAGTGCGGGTTTTCTTTTTGAGAAAGCCTTGGCAAACGCGGCTAACGGCAGGTCTTTTCCCCAGTGCATATGGATGACGTCTATATCATTTTTATCGATTAGAGCCGCCAGTCTTCTAGCATTGATCAATGGCAGGGGACTGAAAAAGTGTTTTATATACTGGATGTTGAAGCTGGTGTGGTCTTTATAGTAATTATCCAGTTTGCTGCCCTGTTTTAAGACAGGAATTACCGTGTTTTGATTTAACTGGCTATTTACCAGGGCCTCGCTTGAACGAAAAACATAAAGTTCCAGTCCGCCCAGACCGGCTGATAGACACAGCTCCAGTACGTTCATTTCTGTTTTGCCTGTTTGTATTTTATGTACGCCTTGCTGTACTTAATGAATACATGCATATAAGACAGTACGGAAACGAGCAGTCCTGCAAAACCATCGAGAAATCCGCGTTTTACTATGTATAGCTTTAAAAATGTCCAGCTCGAATGAGTGAGCGGACTTAATATGCTGACAGGTTCATTTTTTCTGAGCAGTTGATCTGCACCGATTTCTGTAAAACTGTCTATGGTCTTTAGATGGTCTGAGATGCTGTCAAACGAATAATGGTATATGTCACCTTTTAGGCGGATGAGATTTTTTCCCTGGGTAACAATGTGGTCATGTGGGTTGGTGCCGCCCCAGTGAGAAGTGTTCCGGTTGAATAAGCGTGTTTTAAGGTCGGGGTACCAGCAATGATTGAGCCAGCGGTAAATATAGAATGTCTTCCTTGGCATACGGTAAGCATCGGCCTGTTCGAGCTTGTCTTTTATTTCAAGGATCGACTGTTGCAACTCTTCGGACAATCTTTCATCGCAGTCCAGGCTTAGTATCCAGTCATTATTTGCTTTTTCGACAGCCAGATTTTTTTGTTCGATATGGCCAAGAAACTTTTGGTGAAATATTTTATCAGTGTATTTTTTTGCTATGGTTACCGTATTATCGGTACTTAATGAATCAACGATTATTATTTCATCAGCGATTTTTTCAAGGCTCTTTAAACAGTCCTCAATCTTTTTCTCTTCATTAAATGAAATAATGCATGCGCTTATTTTTGCCATTATGTTATTAAAAAGTTAATAGACTTTACAGAACGGACTTAAAGTATTCAATTGTTTTGGCAAGGCCTTCATCCAGCTTAATGACAGGTTCCCATCCAAGTTTTTCTTTTGCCAGGCTAATATCGGGTTGGCGCTGTTTTGGGTCGTCTTCTGGCAGTGGCTCATTGATGAGTGATGATTTTGAACCGATCATTGCCAGTGTTTTTTCTGCCAGTTCTCGAATGGTGAACTCACCCGGATTGCCCAGGTTAACCGGACCGATAAAGTCGCGATCAGTATTCATTAATCGTATAAAGGCATCAACCATTTCATCTACGTAACAGAATGAACGGGATTGTTGTCCGTCACCATATATTGTTATATCTTCACCTTTGAGCGCCTGAACAATGAAGTTGGATACCACGCGTCCATCATTAGCGTGCATTTTTGGACCGTAGGTGTTAAAGATACGTGCAATTTTTATATCCAGATTATGTTGTCTGTGATAATCCAGAAATAAGGTTTCAGCGCAACGTTTGCCTTCATCGTAGCAGGAGCGGATGCCGATAGGATTTACCCGGCCCCAGTAGGATTCAACCTGTGGATGTATTTCCGGATCGCCATAAACTTCACTGGTTGACGCCTGCATTATTTTTGCACCAGTGCGTTTTGCAAGGCCCAGCATGTTGATGGCACCGTGCACGCAGGTTTTAGTTGTTTGCACCGGGTCATGTTGATAGTGAATAGGAGAGGCAGGGCAGGCCAGGTTATATATTTCATCCACTTCTATATACAGTGGCATGGTGACGTCGTGTCTCAGCAGCTCAAAACGCGGATTATCCATCAAGTGAAGGATATTCTGTTTGGTGCCGGTAAAAAAATTGTCCAGGCAAATGATTTCATTGCCTTCGTTAAGTAACCTTTCGCTAAGATGGGAGCCAAGAAAGCCGCCACCACCGGTGATAAGAATTTTTTTTGCGTTCATGACTATTGATTACCTCTGCCTATACCAATGTGGGTGATACCGAGTTCTTTCATGGTATCTGGTTCGTACTGATTGCGGCCATCAAAAATTAACGGCAGCGTTAGCATTTGTTTTATTTTATCAAAGTCCGGGCGTCTGAACTGTTTCCATTCCGTAACTAAAATCAGTGCATCACAAGTTTCAAGTGCGGTATATGAATCATCAAATATGGTTACCAGACCCGTTTCCAGCCAGGTCTTAGGTAAAGCGGCTATTGCCGTTTCGGTCGCTACCGGGTCATAAGCGCGAATTTTTGCGCCAGCACTGACCAGGTCATTAATGATTTGCAATGATGGTGCTTCCCGCATATCATCGGTGCCCGGTTTAAATGCCAGGCCCCACAGGCAGAAAGTTTTGCCTTCGATGTTGCCATCGAAATAGTGTTTGACTTTTACCGCGATACGTTCTTTTTGCCGTTGATTACGCAGTTCGACGGCCTGTAATATATCGGCTGGTATGTTGTTATTTTTTGCCATGGAGACAAGCGCTTTCACGTCTTTAGGAAAACAGGAGCCGCCGTAACCCGCTCCGGGATAGATAAATGAATAACCGATACGCTCGTCTGAGCCCATGCCTAGCCTGACATTGCCGACATCAACGTTAAGGCGTTCACACATCTCGGCAACTTCATTCATAAATGAAATTTTTGTAGCAAGCATTGCATTGGAAGCATATTTGGTCATTTCTGCATCGCGAACGCCCATGCTGATAACTCGCTCGTGACTGGTCATGAAGGTGCTGTACAGGTCATTCATGATTTTTCTTGCACGTTCAGTATTGGCACCGATTACAACCCGGTTAGGGCGCATGAAATCATCGATGGCAGCACCTTCCTTGAGAAATTCAGGGTTACTGACAACATCAAATTCCAGGCTGCTACCACGTTGATCCAGTCCATTTTGAATGGCGCTAGTAACTTTGTCGGCAGTTCCAACGGGTACCGTTGACTTGTCAACAACTACATTATAATCCTGCGTCATTGTCTGGCCCAGCTGTGTAGCCACTTCAAGTACAAATTTAAGGTCTGCCGCGCTGTCAGCATCGGGTGGTGTACCCACCGCTATAAAGTGTACCGATGCATGGCTGGCACCTTCTTCGATGGAAGTGGTAAAAGTTAGCCTGCCGGCATTGGCGTTACTGTGAACCAGCTCCTTGAGCCCTGGCTCATAAATTGGAAGTATGCCTTTTTTAAGGTTTTCGATTTTTTTCTTATCAATATCGACACAGATGACGTTATGTCCCATTTCAGCAAAGCAGGTGCCTGTGACCAGTCCTACGTAACCTGTCCCAATGACGGAGATATTCATGTTTAATTCCTGTGTGTAATCAGTTTTGTTTGTTATTTAGATATTATTGTTCTGCTTTATTATCAGGTTTGTTGTTTTCTCGCATATATCGAATCGTGTTCCATATAGCGCTTAGCTTTTTAGTCAACAGCTCTGCCATTTCAGGCTTTTCAGCTGAAACATCAGCACGCGGATTCTCACTACTCAAGTGATGCAGGCTTTTATTGCTGCCATCAGGCCGCATCAATAAATAATATTCATCAGATATTAACCCGATAGTGCGACCACCGCCATGTTCAATGGTGAATGCATAACGGTTTTCGTCAAATGTATTGTCGGTTAAATCTCTACCAAGCGTTGTGTTCAGGTAACTGGTTTCTGTTACCGAGGCAATGGTTGGTAATACGTCGACTTCACTGGCTATTGTATCAAAGACTTTGGCATTGCTGATAAGACTTTTTCCGTATAAACACCAGAGGAACACGTAATCCTTGCAGGTTAAGCTGGGCATCAGAAGCGGGTACGTGGTTGCCAGTGGGTGCGTGAATGCCATGGTCGCCGAAGAAAACAAAGAGTGTGTTATCAAAATAAGGTTCTTTTTTGGCAATATTAATGAAATGTCCAATGCTGTGATCCATAAACCGAAATGAGTTTAATTCTTCAACTGAGGCAAACCCGTAGTTTTGTATGTCACCTGGCAGGTCTTCTTCCGTCCACTGCTCAAAGCCTTCATTGTCGTCCGGAATGGTATATGGGCGGTGGTTTCCAGAGGTTTGAATGATGGCAAAAAATGGCTGCGTTTCATCTTTGAGCACCGCGTTGGCTTCTCGAAACAGGCTTAAGTCCGAGATGCCCCAGACATCAATATCCGGCGAGTCATAACTGCCTTCTTCAAATAGGCTTAAATCCGGAAGGTTGGATGAGAGTATGCCCCGAACATTTGCCCAGCTGGCACTGCCACCTAAAAAGTACAGTTTTTTGTGATTATTAAATGCATTAATAATGGTGTGCTGGTTAACAATGAGAGGGTTACGGCTTGATGTTTTGTTTTTTTCAATATCAGGTAAGCCGGTAACAAATGTCCATATGGAACGTGCGGTACCGGTGCTTGGTGTGAAAAAGTTTTTAAAGTAATAACCTTCGCTGGCAAGTCTTGCGATATTAGGGGTTGAATCCAGCGGGTTGCCAGACAGGCTTGTTTTATAGGATGCAAATGATTCAAGAATAACAACGATGACATTTGTTTTATTGTTGCTTTGAGCAAACTCATAATAGCGGTCATAATTCAGCCTTTCACTAGCTGATTGTTTGGCCGATTGTTCAGTACTCAATAGTTGAGGCTGCTGGATGGCCAGGTAATCAATCATTATCGGGTAGGCCTGTTTGGCTGCATCCAGGTCATACGTTTCAGCAACATTTTTTAATGTGTTTGAAAAATAAATGACAGGATTTGAGGCTAATTGTGCACTGAATGCATGCGTGCTAAAAAAAGCATCACTCCAGCGCAAAGGGTACCAGGAGATTTTTGCCATCAAACCAAAAAACACGAGAAAAATTGTAAGCAGAACCAGTGCTGTCTTTTGATACCAGCGTTTTTGAGACCAGTATGACCTTACTTCGTCGGCGCTGTTTATTTGCCCTGTCAGTTTTAGAAACAGGAAAATAGTAACGGCATTAATAAAGCAAAATAATATGCCGCCACTAATAATAGGGTAAGTCTCCCATACCATGCTGGCGGATATGAAAGGGTTTTCAAGAAAACGCAGTGCAGTGGCGTTTAAGCGTTGCTGTAAGTAGGCATAATGTCCCGCATCAGTGATATATATCAAATACATCAGAATAAAACCCAGACTTATATATATTGCCCATAACCGTTTACCAGGTTTACTGTAAACAGGATGTAGTGGTTTGATCCAGCCGAGTAATAAAACAGGCAGCAGTAAACCAAGTGATGCCTGTAAATCGAATTTCATGCCGAGATAAAAAGACCAGAGCAAATCATTGCCTGAAACCGGGTCGGCCGGGTTATTAAATTTTAGCCAGAAAATAAAACGCAGACCCGTTTGTATTATAAGAAAGAGAAATAAAACGGTTATAACGTACAGATGCAGACGAGGAATTTTATTGATAAATGAAATCATTGCTGGTTAATAGTGTCCGAGCATATGCAGAGGTTTTATATTCGTTGAGCAGTGTTGTAATGACGATATTGCCAAATTTGATAATTAACCAGCAATGTTTTCATTGTTCCGACTTAACCATAGAAGCCAAATTAACAAGTAAAATTTATGCGATTAAATGCAACAAAACGCCATATATTGTATCATAATCAACAATATATTCATCTTCCTGTTGTGCCATACTGTTGATAATGTCGTCATTGAAAATACTTGTTAAGATTATATTTCTTATTGTTCTTGCTTATGCAGTAGGGCGCTTTGTGGTGGTGTTTCAGGATAGCAGGTTAACCGGTTATCGCGCGCCATATATTCAGATGTTAACCCGGGACAGCGTCATTATTCGCTGGATGACGGAAGAAAATCAGCTTGGTATAGTTCGATTTGGTAAAGACCCTAAATACATGTCAACCATTGATATTGAGTCGTCTCCTACAAAAAATCATGCAGTTAAACTTTCCAATCTTGAACCGGCAACACGATATTATTATCAAACGGGTACGATTGATGCTTTCCACGAACAAGATACTGAGAAACAATGGTTTTATACCCATCCCGAACAGGTACAGCCTGCGCGTGTATGGGTAATAGGTGACTCAGGCAAGGCAGGTGAAACATTAAATCAGGTGCGTGATTCAGCATTGAACTGGATGCAACAGAATCCACTGGTTATAAATCAGGAGACTTCCAGTAGCACGCCTGATGATACGTTCATTAAAGCTCCACTAATCAATATCTGGATCGCATTGGGTGATATAGCTTATCGATCTGGGAGTAATAATCAGTTCCAGTCGGCACTTTTTGATACTTTTGGTGACTTGTTGGCTAATACTGCTTTATGGCCGATTTATGGTAATCACGATGAGCGTCGTTGGACATATTTCAGGATATTCGATTTACCTGAAAATGCAGAGGCGGGTGGTCTTGCCTCAGGTACAGAGAATTATTATGCTATTGATTATTCAAATATACATTTTGTCATGCTGGATTCACAAGCCAGTGACCGTTCTAAAACCGGTGATATGGCAAACTGGTTAAAGCGTGACCTGGCGCAGAATAAAAAAACCTGGGTGATTGCTGCTTTTCATCATCCGCCATATACCAAAGGCAGTCATGATTCAGATGATTCATCGGACAGCAGAGGAAGAATGCAGGAAATGCGTGAGAATATTCTGCCTATTCTCGAAAATGGCGGTGTTGACCTGGTGTTGTCCGGGCATAGCCACATGTATGAACGCTCTTATCTGCTGGACTGTGCCTATGAAAAGTCTGACAAGTTTTCGACAAATAATATTGTCTCAGCAGGTCAGCATGGTAAACATCAACAATATGTGAAACCATTGCAGAAAAAAGCACATCAGGGTGCGGTCTATGCCATAGCTGGATCAGCGGCAAGAATAGATCAGGGGCCGCTTAATCATCCGGCGCATCATACTGGATTTCTTGAAGCGGGTTCGATGGTTATTGATGTCGATAATAATAAGTTAATCGCTCGATTTATCAATAATGAGGGGCAGGTCAGGGATGAGTTCAGTATCACGAAAGATGCTGAATACAATAGTGATTATCAAGGTTGTGACTAATTATCACTGCTCTCCCGAATGGCACTAAGTAAAGCTATATTTGCAAGAATCCGGGACATGAACCGGGCGCAGCCAGCAACGACACGCCGTGAAACCGTCCATGGTGGCTCAACACCCGCATCCCTGCGGGTGATGGTCGTTGCCAACTGCGCTCGGTTCACATCCCTTGCAGTTATCGTGACAGCAGTTTATGTTGCTAAGTTATTGAAAGACCATACGAAGTACTCTTAACTTAGTGCCATTCACTGCTGTCCCGTTAACTTTGCTGAGTTGTTTACAACTCTTACACTGTCTGGAAGATGCAATATTTATACTATACGAGACATGAATTGGGATTCGTTGCCTGAGACACGCTGTCCATGAAGATAAAAACATGGCGTCCATGTACGCTCGGATGCCGCTCCGACCACCATGGACGGTGGAAGTGTAGGTTTTGCAGGAGCAAAAACCTGCCATGAGGCATACGGTCTCAGGCAACGGATCCCATTCCATGCCTCTAACAGTTAACAAATTAGCAGTGACTAATTATATGTAAAAGCTGTGATGAAAAATATTTTTAAGCGCAGAGGCGCGGAGACGGAGAGAAAAGCTTTTGATTGTTAATTTCGTCTACGACGGAATAACAATAAATCTCTGCGTCTCTGCGCTTCAATGTTTATGTCTTATTAGTTAGTAGTTCTCGTGCTTTTTTTAAATCTTCCGGCGTGTCTACCGCCAGTCCCTGGTAATCATCCAGTGTGCTCACATTAATAGCAATGTCATTTTCCAGGGCACGCAGCTGTTCCAGCTTTTCGGTTTGTTCCAATGGTGTTTGTTGTAAACGCATTAGTCGGGTCAATGTTTCACGTGTGTAGATATAAACCCCAATATGTATCTGACCCTTATCAGCAATGTCACCGTTTTGTTTTACCGGGATCATATTTCTGGAAAAATACAGTGCATTGCCGCTTGTCGACGTTACGACTTTAACATTGGAAGGCGCAGATAGTACGGCTTTGTCTGTGCACCAGTGTGACAGTGTGCCCATTTGTGGATTCTTCTGGTTGATGAATTTACTGATTAACTGGTCAATATGGTCCGGGTTTAGAGTGACTTCATCACCCTGTATATTGACGAAAATGTCGGCATCAGACTGTTGCATAAATTCAGCGATGCGATCGGTGCCTGAGGCACAGTTTTCAGATGTCATGGTTACGTTATGACCCGCCGATGATATAACATCGTAAATACGCTGGTCATCAGTTAAAACAACTACATCAGATAACGCAGATGACTGTTTGGCTTTTTCAACAACGTGCAGGATCAATGGGTTTTCCTGCAATGTCACTTAATGGCTTTCCAGGTAATCGTGTTGATGCGTATCGTGCGGGGATACAGCCGATAATCTTGTGTTGCGAAGACATTATTGGTTCTCAATTATTTTATCTATTTGTTTGATCACATCGTTGATAGTAATCAGTGTCATACATTCCGCAGTTTTGACGCGTTCACCCCAGGCAGCATCATCGACTGTTTTTTTATTGTACTTTAACAGGGCCTGCGGATATTTGTTGACAACATATTGTTTGTGATTGTAGGGGCCGGCACGATCGGGATTGGTTGACGCATATAAACCAATAGTGTCTGTGCCCAGGGCACTGGCGATATGCACCGGCCCGGTATCCGGAGCCAGTACTATGTCGGCCAGGTGCAATATGGCGACAAGTTCATCAATGCTGGTTGAGGCGATCAGGTTAACGGGGTTAGACAGTTTACATAATGAAAGGATCTCTTCTGCGGTGTCTTGTTCAAGCTGGCTGTTGCCACCGGTTAGTACCACCTGCATATTGTGTTGATTACTTACATAATCGGCGATTGCAGCATAACCTTTGCTGGTCCAGTTGCGCCAGTTTTTTGATTTTGCAACAGCACAGGGATTTATAATAAACAGCTTTTTACTTGTTTGGAGTCGCGTAGTTATAACCTCAATAGCAGGCTGTGCAACAGGTAGTTGCCAGCTCAGTAACGGTTGCAGACCAAAATAACGTGGAAATTCAAGAAAGCTGTCCAGCACATGCTGTTTTGTTGAATCAGGCATGATCTGATGATTGCAAAATAAAGACTGTAAATCCTTGGCACGTTTTTTATCAAAACCAAGCTTGATAGTTGCCGGTATAAATATACTGGCGACAGAGGCACGAATTGACAACTGCATGTGCAGCAGTACATCAAAAGCCTTGCCCTGGAGATGCTTTTTTATCTGTTTATTCAGTTCCCGGTAGGATGAAAAACCTGCAGATTTATCAAAAATTATAAAGTTTATATTGTCGATGGCTTTAACCAGCTGGTATTCTGATTTACCAATAATCCAGGTTATTTTTGTCGTCGGCCAATGTTTTTGTAAGGTTCGCAAAGTCGGCAAAACATGCGTAATATCGCCCAATGCGGACAATCGAAGCAGACATAATGTTTCTGGCGGATTAGCGCTGGAAAATGTCTGTGAAGGTGTCATAAAAGAATCTTTGGATTAATTATAAATGTCATTGGATAAAAATTTAAAAATCAGTAAAACAGGTAGTTCATATATTCTATATGATGCCAGCATTATAGCTGAACCGACATTGCAGTTATTTAATCTCGATTATCACACTAATCAGTGTTCCCAGCAAAATAAATCGGTATCACACCCACCGGCCGGGCAGCAGGGTGGAATAGGAAGAGCACGGGTTGTTTATTTCTCGCAAGGTGAAAAATCATTCGTACTGAAACATTATTATCGTGGTGGTGCAGTGGCCTCAATTTTAAAAGACCGTTATCTTGGTTTTAGCATTATAAAATCACGTGCATTTAGAGAGTTTCGCTTATTAAAAAAAATGAACGAGCTTGGTCTGCCTGTGCCAGTAGCCGTGGCTGCACATGTGGATAAAGGCATGCTGTTCTATCGAGCGGATTTAATTACTGAAGAACTAAAACAGGCGAAAACATTATCGGATGTGCTGTCAAGTAGTGTGCTAACTGACGAAAACTGGCAGAAAATAGGCTATTGTATAAAACGTTTTCACCAGCATGATATTTATCACGCTGATTTAAATGCCAGGAATATTCTGCTTATGGCAAACCTTGAAATTTATCTGATTGATTTTGATAATAGTTATATTCGGCTGGGTTCACGCTTTGGCTCAAACGCATGGAAGATGGCAAATCTTTCACGTTTGAAGCGATCATTATTAAAGTTTAAAAATAATACAGATGGTTTTAACTTTAATGAAGCCAACTGGTTGGCTTTATTGAACGGCTATAAGTGAAAAGACGGGTTAACCTGGACTGCTGTCCCGAATGGCACTAAGTTAAGCTATATTTGCATGAATCCGGGACATGAACCGGGCGCAGCCAGCAACGACACGCCGTGAAACCGTCCATGGTGGCTCAACACCCGCATCCCTGCGGGTGACGCACAGTCCATGCCTCTCATATTTGTGGGACAGCAGTGGATTAACCTGGTGTTTTTTGTTTGAGTATTAGAGTGGTGTAACTATCCAGAATTACTTCTGCATTATGTGTTAATTCTTTCGTTTTGTTTTGTAATGATGTTCTGTCATTTATATTATCTAGCAAATTAGTTAATTCTTTTTCTAATGCCTGATAAGAAGTGACTTGAATAATCGCATTATTGTCAATCATCAATTCCAGTTCTTCTTTAAAGTTTTCCATGTAAGGTCCGGTGATAATTGCATTATTATAACTGGCCGGCTCTAAAATATTGTGCCCGCCAATTGCTGTAAACGAACCGCCCATAATGACAAGTTTTGCATTTTTAAAATAGTTTTTTAACTCACCTACTGTGTCGAGTAAAAATACTTTAGTTTTATCTGTTATGGGCTGTTTTTTACTTCTTATGGACAGGTTATCGCAGTTAAGTTTTTTGGCGATAGATGCTGCTCGTTCAGGGTGTCTTGGCACAATAATAAGAAGCTCTTCCCGGTTTAATTTTTTCCAGATAGTATAAATCTGACATTCTTCATCATCATGGGTGGAGGCAACAAGGACATAACCCCGGTCTATTGAAAAATTACTATCCTCCGTAAATTGATGCTTGTTCAGAGCGGTGGTGAGTTTTAAGTTGCCGACAGTTGATATTTTGTTTTTATCGGCACCGAGTAACTCATATGCAAAAGCCTCTTGTTCAGAGCGGGCAGAAATAGTGTCAACTTTCGACAGGGCAGTTTTAAGCAGGGCTTTAACCCAGGGTTTTGCAGTGGTGGTTTTGCTGGACAAGCGCGCATTGATGATATGAATGCCGACATTTTTTTTAAAGCACACGTCAAACAGATTCGGCCATATTTCAGTTTCTAAAACATAGAGTGCAGCAGGGTTTGTTACGGTGAGAAAACGGTTAACGCTAAAGCGCCAGTCAAAGGGAAGGTAGCTGTGAAACAGGTAATTTAGTTTCTGTTGTTTGACAATTTTACTGCCAGTAATGGTGTTTGTTGTGATAATGAATTTTAATTGATTATTTTTTGAATGTAGATTTTTTAAAAGCGGTAGCAAGGTATTCACTTCGCCGACAGATGCGCAATGAAACCACAGGCACTTTTTAGGCAGTTTTGAATAATTAAATCCCAGACGCTGCCATAAGTAACGGCTGTGTTTATTACTTGCAGACTTCCAGATTATATGGCCCAGGATGACTGGGCTTAAAACAATGATTAATAAACGATAGAAAAACATCTATATTAAGCGTAAATGTTGGTTTTACGGTCAGCTTGTGTTTTAAAACGTTTATGTGACCACAGGTACTGCTCCGGGCAATCATAAACCATGTCTTCGATTGTTTTGTTGACACGTGCACTATCGGCTTCTATATCGCCGGAAGGAAAGCTATCCAGCGCGGGTAATACAATGAGTTTATATCCTTTGCCATTTTGCAGACGAACTGGATAAAAAGGTACCACGGCTGCGCCCGTCATTTTAGCTATTTTTGCAGTGGCAGTTAAGGTTGAAGCGATGCCGCCGAGGAACGGGGTAAAGACAAGTTCCTGGTCAGCAAAATCCTGATCAGGACCAAACCAGGTGGCGTGACCGTTTTTCAATCCACGAATAATACCTCGTACATTTCTGGTTTCAATTAATTCATCACCCATTTTTGATCTATAGTGCACCATAAGTGCATTGAATAAAGGGTCGTGTGCTTTTTTAAAGACCGCATTATATTTATTTACATAGGTGCCAATTAAATGTCCACCCATTTCCAGTGTGGTGAAGTGTCCGGTCAATAACAGCACGCCTTTGTTTTTTGCCATTGCCTGATCAAGATGCTCTTTACCTTCGATCTGACACTGTTTCTGTAAATCATCACTTTTGCTGAACCAGGCAATACCGGTTTCAAAAATTGAGATGCCCAGGCTTTTAAACGCTTTTTTATTCAGCTCATCAATTTCTTTGTCAGTAAAATCAGGATACGCCTGTTTTATATTAATACGGGCGGCACGTCTTCTGGACGGAACAATATGATAGATGAAAATGCCTAAAACAGAACCCGCTTTTTGGAGAGCGGAAATGGGCAAAAATGTCGCTAATCGCAATATTCCAAAAGCAAACCATAACGGCCAGTATTTCGGTGCTAAATAAGAGCTCAGCTGCAATGATTTGTCTGTTGTTTTATTCACCAGTATCGCTTGCTAGATTGTAGGTAGACAGATTGGCTGGTTGATTAATTTATTTCTGGTCGGTTCTGTGTTTCTTTGGCAGGCCTGGGAATAAGCCATTTATTAATTGCATCGACATCTGCTGGGGTAAGAATTCCGGCAACCTGTTTTAATATCAGCTGATTCGTCAGGTAGGTATATCGTGCTACCGAGTAATCCCGCTTGGCTGCTGAATAACTGGCGCTGTGATAACAGCACGTCAACACTGGTACGGGTACCGGCATCGTAGCCGGCCAGGGTGGCATCCAGTGATGTCTGTGTAGAAATAACGGCCTGTTTTCTTGCTTTGACGTTCGCAATATCTGCTTCCAGGCTTAAATAGGCGCTGCGCGCGAGACCAATCGTGCGTCGTTTTTCCTGTTCGAGTAATGCTTTTGCCTGGTCTTTTTCTGATAATTTCTGGCGTACCGTTGAACTGGTCAGGCCACCGCTGTAAATAGGTATGTCTAGATTTAATATTACTCTGGTATCTGTGTCATCACGAGCCGGCTGTCGGTTGCCCAAAAAAACTTGATGGGTCATTGACTTTCAACACCGTATGAGGCATTCAGGCTGAGTCTTGGGATAATGGCCACCCTTGCTGCCATCGTAGGCACTTTTTGCTGCCACAAGCGAATAGTTAGCTGATACGATTGAAAAATTATTTTGTAATGACTTTTCCTGCCAGGCATCGATGTCCATCGGCTCGGGTATAACTAAAGGCATGTCTTCCCGGGCAATCTTCAGGTTTTCCGGGTAAGTATTGATTATAAAACGCAAGGCTTCACGCTTATTCGATAAATCATTGGTGGCGATAATTTCATCGGCCACGGATATATCATAACTTGCCTGTTGTTCTTTTACATCAGTAATGGCAGACAGGCCAACATTGAAACGTTCCTTGCTTTGTTCCAGTTGTTTGCCAATGGCTTTTCTCTCTGCACTGGCAGTCTCTAATGTATCGATAGCCGTTAAAACATCAAAATAGGCTGAGGACACTCGCACAATGGTATCCTGCCTGGCCACTTCAAGGTCAGCTACCGCTTTTGCTACAATTGCATCACCCTGATCCAGGTTGTCAAACACGGTTTTATCATAAATAACCTGGTTTAAATCTAATGAATAACCTTTGCTGTTCGCGTCGGCTGTAGTCGTACTTGTGGGCAGTTCAGTTTCTCTTTCACCTCTAACTATATACGCATTAAATCCAATTTGAGGCAATACTGCTGATGTGCTTTGTGAAGAGGCTTCAATGGTAGCAAGGTAATTAGCATAAGCTGCCTGAAAAGTGGTGTCGTACTGTTGTGCAAGTTCCATGGCCTCTTTTAAGTCAAGTGCCGATGATGTAGATGCAATAGAGCAGAGAAATAAACCTATGGTCGATCGTAATAATGCTTTCATTTTTATCGCCTTTAAATTCGACTCTTTAGTAAGTGGCCATTTGTGTGTCGACCGTTTTTGCCCACTGAGCCATACCACCGGATAAATTAATTATGTTATTAAATCCAGCCTGTTCCAGATAGCGCCCCACGCTGCGGCTGCGTATGCCATGGTGGCATATAACAACTGTCTCGCGATCTGATATCAAGCGATTCAATTTTAGCGGGAATTGTAGACATGGGAACTAAAACACTGTTTTCAATTTTACAGACATCAAATTCCCAGGGCTGTCGAACATCCAGTAATAGTGGTTGTTTCTCACAGGTGTCGAGGTATGTTTTTAATTGCTCAGCACTAAATTCACGCATAGCTAGAAAGTGAATATTTGTTTGACGGGCTGAATCATCGGCTCGATAGAGGTTTCAAATAGTTTTTCGGTGGTCCATTTGTTTTCATCTATACGCGTTACCCGATAGGCTGTCATTGCCGGCGCATCACCGGTGACAACAAACATTCGGCCACCAATCTTGAGTAGTTTTTTGTAGCTGTTGGGTATGGTTTTCATCGCCGCGGTAATGGCAATAACGTCGTAATTGCGTTTTTGTTCCCAGGTTTCTGAGGCGTCACCGGTGCTCAGGTTAACGTTGTGAATACCCAGTGCATGCAGGTTTTTTTCTGCCATGGCGGTCATGTTTTCATTGATGTCAACGGAATCAACATGACGGCCGAGTTTTGCCAGGCAGGCAGTGAGATAGCCACTACCGGTACCAATTTCCAGAATCAGGTCTTCATCCTGTATATCGAGTTCCTGAAGAATGCGTCCATCAATGATGGGATTGTCCATTTCACAGGGCTGGTCTTGATAACTGCCCAGCGGAATACGGGTATCGACATATGCCAGATTTCTGTACTCGTTCGGGGTGAAATTTTCACGCGGGATTTCGCTGATAACTTCCAGTACACGCGGGTCAAGTACATCCCAGGGACGTACCTGTTGTTCAACCATATTAAAACGAGCTTTCTCGAAGTCCATAATTCGCCTTATATTTAATCTGTTACAAAGTGCGCATTCTACCCTGAGAGGGCGTTTCAGGGTAGGTGTAAAGAATAGAATTATTTTCGCCAATGAACGTGCCCGAGCATAGCGACAGGTGTCATCGGGGTGCAAATAAAAAACTGAGTACAGGTATTAGTCTGCGAAACAGGCAAAGAACACGATAAGAGCACTTTCATTTTTATCAATTTTTTGTTCTTTGTCTGTTTCGCGGGCTGTTTCATTGCTGGATTGATAGTTTTTTTACTTGAAAATTTCGGTTTTGGCAGATTTTCGGCTGAATTACGTAATGTATCGGCAGTAGTGGGTTTATTGCTCGGTGGAATCGGGTATCATGGTAGTTTGTTTTTTTAGAATAAACGGGTCAATTTTATGAGTGCCATACCACAAGAATTCCTTGATCGCGCAGCCGAGTTGTCATCCGGCTCCACCAAACCACTGGATGGTTCAAAAAAGATTTATGTCGAAGGTTCGCGTGCTGATATTCAGGTACCTATGCGTGAGATCTATCTTGAAGATACCGCCTCCAGTTTTGGCGCGGAACCGAATCCACCCATCCCGGTGTATGATACCTCTGGTCCATATACCGATCCAGATGTACAGATTGACCTGTTAAAAGGTCTGGCTGATGTCCGCAGTAACTGGATTGAAGAGCGTGCTGATACTGAATGTCTTGACGGCCCAACATCCGATTTTGGCCAGCAGCGTCAAAATGATCCGTCGCTGGCCGATCTGCGTTTTGAACATATCCGCACACCGCGCCGTGCTCTGGCGGGTAAAAACGTATCACAGATGCATTATGCAAGACAGGGCATTATCACGCCGGAAATGGAATATGTCGCCATTCGTGAGAGCATGAAACTGCAGGAATTGCGCACCAACCCGGAATACAAAAAAGTGCTGATGCAGCACCCCGGTCAGTCGTTTGGTGCCAACCTGCCCAACGAGATTACAGCTGAATTTGTACGTGATGAAGTGGCCAGTGGTCGCGCTATCATCCCCGCTAATATCAATCATCCGGAACTAGAGCCGATGATTATCGGTCGTAATTTCCTGGTGAAAGATTAACGGTAACCTGGGTAACTCTGCAGTTACTTCATCGATAACTGAAGAAGTTGAGAAAATGGTGTGGGGTATCCGCTGGGGTTCAGATACCATCATGGACCTATCTACCGGTAAAAATATTCATGAAACTCGTGAATGGATCTTACGTAACTCACCGGTGCCCATCGGAACGGTACCTATCTATCAGGCATTAGAAAAGGTTAATGGTGTTGCTGAAGACCTGACCTGGGAAGTATTCAAAGATACTTTAATTGAACAGGCGGAGCAGGGCGTTGATTACTTCACCATACATGCCGGCGTGCGACTTAAATATGTACCAATGACGGCTAAACGAGTTACCGGTATCGTTTCACGCGGTGGATCGATCATGGCGAAATGGTGTCTTGCGCATCATGAAGAGAGTTTCCTGTACACCCATTTTGAAGATATTTGTGAAATCATGAAAGCCTATGATGTCTCGTTCTCATTAGGTGATGGTTTGCGTCCGGGCTCGTTGGCCGATGCCAACGATGAAGCGCAGTTCGGCGAGCTCGAAACACTGGGTGAATTAACAAAGATAGCATGGCAGCACGATGTGCAGGTAATGATCGAAGGTCCAGGTCATGTGCCTATGCAGATGATCAAAGAGAACATGGATAAGGAGCTTGAAGATTGCCACGAAGCGCCATTTTATACGCTTGGTCCGCTAACTACGGACATCGCGCCCGGTTATGACCACATCACCTCCGGTATCGGTGCTGCCCAAATTGGCTGGTATGGCTGCGCCATGTTGTGTTACGTCACCCCGAAAGAACATTTAGGCCTGCCAAACAAAGAAGACGTACGTGTTGGTATTATCACTTATAAGATTGCTGCGCATGCTGCTGACCTTGCCAAAGGTCATCCCGGCGCACAGATACGTGACAATGCCATGTCAAAAGCACGATTTGAATTTAGATGGCAAGACCAGTTCAAACTTGCGCTCGATCCGGAACGTGCGCGGGAATATCACGATGAAACCATGCCAAAAGATGCACATAAGGTGGCCCACTTCTGTTCCATGTGTGGGCCGAAATTCTGCAGTATGAAAATCTCACAGGACGTGAGAGATTACGCTGCACAACAAGGTATTAGCGAAGATGAAGCCTTGCTAAAGGGTATGGAAACTAAATCAGTCGAGTTCATGAAAACGGGCAGCGAAATCTATCATAAGGCTTGAGTCGTAAGACGTTAGTGACAAAATCGTCAGCAATGACAAGTTCATAGGGAATGAGTTAGAGCATCTTTAGTGGTACACATACTGGGAGATACCAGGGATGGTATTTGTAATTTGAGCAGCACAACAGGCGATTTAACGTGTTTAGCAAAAATATCGTGCTGGAAAAAAGTGATTTGAAGCAAAGGTTCCTTAGATCTATTTGTCACTTTTTGTTTCATTGAACGCTGTTTGTTCTGAAAGTGTTTTTTCCATGCGTTCGAGTATGGTTTCAAGATTGTTCAGTCGTTGCTCGATGTGTTGAAGTTTTATCATTTCTATTTTTTCATCCTTGATGATCTCTTCTTCCTCTTTGGCCAGAAGAAAAGCGGAGAAATTAGCCGTAATCAGTGAAAACAGACCCAGGCCGAAAAGTATCAGCAGTCCACCAAAAACTTTTCCGGCTGCCGAGCTCGGTACGATATCACCATACCCTACGGTAGTGACTGTAACCCATGCCCACCAGAATCCGTCCCAGATATTGTCGATAGCCGGATCGATGCCGGCTATGAGTATGCCGGCAGCAATGATAATAAATAGCGCTACTAACAGGGTAAGACCGAGTTTGTTTTTTGCCAGAACGCCGCGTGCTGTTTTCGATATTCCAAACAGCAGGGGCAGAACCAGAAATATGCGTAAGGTACGCAGTGCGGCAATTTCCGTACTACCCTCCCATAACACCGGAAACGCAACAATGATGATTAGCAGGTTTAGCCAGTTGGTTGACAGGTATCGCAACTTGTTATCAGCAAGCCTGGTGAGTAAAGTTGTCTCGATAAGGAAAAAGCCCCAGACAAACCAGCCAGTGATTATATTTAAAACTGGCGGGAATACACCCTGAGTGGAGGCATACCATTCGATAATGATCCAGATGGCAATCATTATCATCGGGAGTTCGAACTTATGTGCCCAATATTTTACTTCGCGATTCTCGTTATGGGCAACACCTCTAAGACCAATAATAGATTTGTAATTTGTTTTAAACATAGATGTTTCCTGGACCCTTCTGCAGCCGTATTGTAACCGCCTTAGCTGTAAGGAAAACAGTTAGCTTTTGGAAAATTTTGATAAACAGGTATATTGAGCCGCCATCAGGACAAAAGCTTTATATTTTTAAAGCGTGTGTTTTCCTGTCTATCGATATTGCACAAAGTAGTTTAATATTAACCGAGTCTAATCTTATTAAATATTATTTTATCTCATGACTATCGAATCAAAATGTAATATGCCGCAACAGCCTGATTACACTGGCGTAAAAATTGTTGAGTTGTTTCCGGATCCAGTTCTGGATGATTACATACAGGCAATGCAGCTGGCTAACGAGCAGGCTGATGAAATCATCGGTGAACATATGTTGCTGGCATGGTATGACCGGGATCGGGATTTTGAATCGCCACAACATGCCAGTGAGTGCCATGTGAACAGTGCTATTCCCGGTTATATTGATTATGCGATATATCATGGCGCCAGCCTGAAAATTGATATTGAAAAAGGGCGTTTCGTGTTTTTTTACCTGCCGATTGATTTTTAAGTCATTGTATTATCTGTGTTATGAGTAAACTTTTCTGGTTTCCCTTTACAGATAAATAATAAGGGGACACAGGGATTAATAATGACCTGCCCCTAACGCTCAGTTTTCGCCTGAAAAGCATGTTCCAGGGTTTTGAATACACATGGTTTTGCTAACGGAATTGATCAACGATCCTGCGAGATATTGAACGATTGATCTCATCTGAACACTAAACTGGGAAATGAAAAAATCAAAGCTCCAGTTCAATACCCCTGACGAAGTAGACGCCGTCTTCTATGAAGCATTCACGCGCTGTGATCCGGATGTGATGGCTGGTTTATGGGCTGACGAGGATGTGATCTGTGTGCACCCCGGAGCGGGTGTTATTGTGGATTATGATGCGATTATCCGCAGTTGGGCGAATATATTCAGTAATGCCGGCAGTGCCGAAATGAAAACCACCGTGATCAGGCGTGTGCTATCGGATGAACTGGCGGTATATGTCGTGGCTGAGGAAATGCTCAGTTCAGGCAGGATTGCCGCTGTCGTTCTGGCAACGAATGTGTACCGGAAATTCGACAGTGGCTGGCTGATGATCGAGCATCACGCATCGCTGGTACAGAACCTGGCAAATGGGCAAACGCTGCAGTGAAAACGATTTCACTGGGCCGATAAATTTTGGGGCTGAGAGATTAAATAATGAACTGTCCCGTTACATGGTGAAATACTAAATCCACCATCCGCTTTGACTATACGCGGAAATATCGAGTTGTCAGGATTTATATTGTTTGTGTTTGAAGATAGCGGTTCTTGCGATGGTATAGGTCTCATCATCGATGATGCCTTCATCTCTAAGACGGCGGCACATCTTGAGTTCACCGACCAGCCTGTCTGAGACAGGGAGTATTGGACCGTGCTTTATCGATAGCTTGTTGCAGGGTAATGAAATATTGATCAAATTCCTGCTGAGAGGGTTTTTTATTTTCGATCAAAAACAGTCTGGCATCGCCAAAACGGCTTTTAAAGATAAATTCATCACGTATCAGGTAAACAAAAATCAAGGAGCTGATCAAAGATATGGTCACGGCAATCGTGCCGGTCAGTAGGCTATATAAGGGTTTTACTGTTTCTGAAACACCAAGGTAAAAGCTCAGTCCTGCTAGAGCGCCCGCGGCCAAAGCCCAGTATAACCATTTCCAGACAATGACTTTGTTATGTTCGGGCTCGGACGTTAACCAGGCCAGATTAACCCGAAATTTTTTTTCTTTAGCGTGTTTTTTTTCAACAAAATTTAATAATAGATAATTTGATCTATATAGCTGGTATTCTCTGCGAGTTCCTTTCAGTGTATTCGTTTGTATAAGTTTTTCACCTAATTTGGCAGGGTCGATCTCCTGCTCAAATTCTTCATAATTATTCGCTGGCACGTCGAATAGTGCGTTAGCGAAAATGACTTCTTCGTCTTCCATTTCGGCAACCTCTTGAAGGACAGTAAGTATTGATTATGGTACGACATGTATGGAATTTCCATAAGAAATGAGTTAAACAGATTAGATGTGCCTTAAAACTGGATCCAATCGCAGCGGGGATTATGGGATATGTTCAGTTTTGATCAATTCGAGCGGTATCGTCATTCAGGCTTTTGCATAGCAGGCCTAAATTAACGTTATCAACTTTTTCTCCTATATCGACCCATACCTGGTGCCCGCTACCCGGTGCGCATTCAATATTGTTGCCTTTCTGGTCAGCCATTTTTTTTAGCACAAAATGATAGTTACCACTCGTGGTTAATAATTCCATCTCGTCACCGATAGTGATTTTATTTTTAATGTCGACCAGAATGCGATTGTTGTGATTATCAAATTCCATTACTTCACCCGAAAAAATTTGTCTTTGGCTACGTGAACTGCTGTCACGATAACGCTGCATTTCCTCGGGAGCATGACGTTGAAAAAAACCATCGGTGTAACCTCGATGCGACAGATTTTCCAGTTCCGTCATTAGATGGGGGTCAAACTTTTTGCCATTGACGGCATCATCAATTGCCTGACGATAAATTTGTGTTGTTCTGGCTGTGTAATAGTAGGACTTGGTCCGGCCTTCGATCTTCAGGCAGTCGACACCGATGTCAACCAGGCGGTGTACATGTTCGACGGCGCGTAAATCTCTTGAGTTCATTATATAGGTGCCATGTTCATCTTCTTCGATAGGCATAAATTCCCCGGGGCGACCCTGTTCTTCCAGTAAAAATTGCTGTGATGTTATTTCGTCAGCGTTCGAACCAGATGTGGCTTTCCATCCTTTGGTTCGTGAACTACACGTCCCTGTGCCACTGCTCCATACGCCGGTATTTTCAATATTTTGATCGCTATCATTATTTTTAACTTTGTAATTCCAGCGACAGGAATTAGTGCAGGTGCCCTGGTTAGGGTCGCGGTGATTAAAATACCCCGACAGCAAACAACGTCCGGAATAGGCAATGCATAATGCACCGTGAATAAATACTTCGAGCTCAATATCGGGACAGTCTTCGCGAATTTGTGCTATTTCATCAAGTGATAATTCACGTGAAAGAATAATTCGCTCGACCCCCGCAGACTGCCAGAATTTTACAGAAGGTGAGTTTAAAGTATTGGCCTGTACTGACAGGTGGATCGGCATATCAGGCCACTTTTCTCTGATCATCATGATCAGTCCGGGGTCAGCCATAATCAACGCATCTGGGTTCATGGCAATTATGGGTGCCATATCATCCATAAAAGTTTTGATTTTTGCAGTATGTGGAAGAATATTGGTCGCCACAAAAAACTTTTTCCCCAGGCGGTGTGCCTGGTGAATGCCTGATTCAAGGTTTGGTAGTCGAAAGTCGTTATTACGCACACGTAAACTATAACGGGGTAAACCGGCATAAACTGCATCTGCACCATAGGCAAAGGCATAGTGCATATTTTTGATTAAACCGGCAGGGGAAAGCAGTTCAGGTTTTTTCATGGAATATCAATAAAGTATAAAGTTGTATTTTAAAAGAAATTGGCTACAAAAAATACACCATTGAAATGTGTTGTAATGATGCAACTCACTTTAAACGTTGTAGATAGACTCAAAATTCAAATTCAATGAACCAGTGGTAAAGCGACCTGACTGTTTATTGTGCTTTCTACAATAATTAACGGCGGGGGATGTGAGATGAAACAAAATAAAAGTATTAGGGATCAGGACTATAAAGTTGCCATGGGGCGTTTGCTGGTAATGTACACCCAGGTGGACTACCTGATTATGCGTGCTGTTGCAGAGCGCATTGCAGATGCACCTGATGATGAAAGCCGCTTATTTATGGCAAAACAGGTAGGTGATGAAAGCAGACATGTGCGTATTCAACAGGAGTGGATAAATAAATTTGACACTGACACAGCCCCCGTCTTTAGTGAGCGGCAACAGGAAATGTTTCTGCTCCATTTTCGTTCGCTCAATTGGCTGGATTTTTTAACAGACATGTATATTTGTATAGAAGCATTAGGTGGGGAAGCAGTCGAACAAATTGTACCATTGGCTGACCCGGGTACGCGAGAATCACTTAAAGTGCCACTACAGGATGAAATTGATCATGTTGCGTTTGGTTTAGGCAGGTTACGCGATGAGCTTGCAAAATTGCCGGAAGCCGAAAGTTATGCCTATCTGCAAACTATAGAATCCAGGCTAGATTTTCTTGATGATACTTTACATGCTCTGGGTATCGATGTGCCCGGCATGTTTAGTGCAGTAGGAGCAGATTACCAAAAGGTGGTTGAAACCGTGTTACGTAGAAGGCAGCAGATACTTGAATCATTGGCACAGCCGTTAGCTGCATAAAATGTAAATGCTTAAGCTAAAGCGCTCTCATATTCGGAATGTCCGGTTGAGCGTTTCTTAACCATGAAATTACTAATGGTTTTTGTTTGTTCATTCAAATACAATAGATGCGGCTTAATAAATTATAAAAATTCGTTAAATAAAGGTGACTGTAAATGGCTTATAAATGTGAAGTATGTGGAATGGGTATTGGCTCGATGACATGTGCCGAATGTGGTAAAGAGTTGGTGCATGATGAAATTACAACAGATGATGGAACGATCATTTATGTATCTAAATGTCCTGATGGGCATGGCATGGTGAAATCACCAATGTGTTGTGGCCAGGATATGACCTACCAGGCATAATTTGTACCTGAAGTGTAAGTTAAAAAGCAGCTTTTTAGCTGCTTTTTTGTTTGAGGCTACTCTATTAGATTGTTATGCAGGACATGGGCATTATTATAATTTTTTAGAGTTGTCTTTATCATGGTATTTGTAAATGGTTTCCATAGTGAGTTTGTTGTGTTGTCATATCAGTCATTAGAAAAAATACTGGGTTTTGAAAAAGCTTTGCCCGTTACGCAGTACTGGTCAGCTGCGCCTGATTTCCTGAAAACAATTAGTGATTATTGCCTGGAAAAGAAACCTCAGGTTATCGTCGAATGTAGTAGTGGAGCCAGTAGCCTGGTTTTATCCCAGTGTTGTAAATTGAACAAGATCGGTCATGTATACAGTCTTGAGAATGGAGAGGAATTTGTATCACAAACAAGTCAGCAGCTAGATGATTTTTTACTGTCCGAGTATTGTGATGTTATTCATGCGCAACTGCAAGATGTCCAGTTAAATAGCAGTAGCTTTCAATGGTATGCTTTAAATAATCTCCCTGGGATAGAGATTGATATGCTTGTTATCGATGGACCACCGGGTTTTTTGCAGAAGCATTCACGTTATCCTGCATTACCGATGTTGAATGAAAGGCTGGGTGAGCATTGTGCTGTTTTTCTGGATGATGCTGCCAGAGATGATGAGCAGGAACTGGTCAGGCGTTGGCTAAAAATGTATCCAGAATTTCAGGCAGAATATATTGAAAATGAGCGCGGCTGTTTTATTTTAAAAAGGTGATGGTTTATGTTTTGGGTATAAGCTGGAAGGGAAATAACGGCCAGAAGCGCTAGTTCAAAAAACAAGAAAATTATTCCACGAAGAACGCAAAAGACGCAGATAAAACGTTATTATTTATTTGTTGTCATCCTGAACGATAGTGAAGGATCTTACAACCCGTTATAATATTTAAGCGTTGTAAGATCCTTCACTATCGTTCAGGATGACATAAATACATTGTTGTTTTTCTTCGCGCTTATTTCGCGTCTTTTGCGTTCTCGTGGACTAAATGCTTTTAAGCTTTATTTCACTGTCCGATTAGTGTCGGTAACTCCCTGTTAAACACTTTAATATTAAGCAGTGCAAATGTTTTTATAAAATATGATTGTCGGCGCGCAGGTAACATTCAGGAGGCGTTATGTTTTATATCCCATTCTTCTAAAGCTTTTTCTAAATCACCTTCAGCGCCAATATTGTTCCAGAATTGAGTGAAATCTTTTTTTACTGTTTCGATTGAAATGTCCATTTTGTTCGTTTTATCTTTGAGAAAAAGTTTTATATTTGATTCAACCGTTTCAATGTAATCTTTAGCGATGTCTTCAGACGGTACAAGATGCCGCTCATGCATTAAAATGCCTTGCTCGTAAGCTTTTAGAATACCAAAGTTTATGCGTTTGGAAAAACTTGTAGCTACGTCATTATTGTTACGTGTTAAGTGTACGTAAAAAGCATTATTTGCATATTTATTATCTAATCGGCCTAATAGCCAGGAAAGACGATTATCTGCTTCTATATGGTTGCCAGGGTAGTCAAAACGCTGCGGTCCAGTATTACTTAATAAAGACTCGTGTGCGGCAGTGTAGTTAGTAATGTGCTGACATGCCTTAATAAATGTGGTTGATCCGCAGCGGCCTGAGTTTAAAATAAAAACATTCATTTAGTTGTTAAGTATCTTTTCCACGCGTCCATATCATGTTGATAATGCAGAATTGCATCCAGGATAGACTCTAAGTATTTCGTTGCCTGGTTTGATGGAAATATTTGCTGATAAGCAAAGCTGTTCTCAGCAAAGTTCGACTCAATGTTCTCCAGGAAGTTATTAAAGTTTATTTTTGCCTGGTGAATATTTTCTGCTTCAATAAATATGTTGTTCCACCAGCAGGCCTGATTATTTAGCTGCGCCTGCAGCTGTGATTTTAGTTGTAGAACGGTATTATGTTTTTCAATATAACTTGCTTTTATGTTGTCGTATGTCGCGTCAATAACAGACTGGACACTATGGCTGTCGACTCCTTTACCGGGAAGATCATGTTCTGTGATTTTCTTTATAGAAAATAGCATGACGTCACCATAAAACTGGCGAATAAATTCATTGCTAAGATCAATGCCATAACCAGTAGTGGCATCGTGATTTTTTACGCCTGCGCGGAATTCAGACTGCCCGGTTGAATCAACCGTTCGGTTATGCAGCATAGGTAAATTTGCTGATACAAATTTACCTTGTAAGCTGGCATTTAATATGCGGCCCAGAACTGGACCTGCCATGCGCAGTTTAAGTGTGGCAAAGGGAATGAAGATGTCCAGGTTTTCAGGTTTTATAACATAGTTTCCGGTATATACAGTTCTGGCTGGTGTTGTAGTAGAGAACCCGTTTTCATAATGAAAAAAGGTTTTCCGGGTAGGATGTTCACCATAAAAGAAGTGCCCGAGTTTGTCAGAAAAATCATGGAAACAGTCAGCATTATTATGCTTGCCCTGCAGTGTGCAGTGGTAATCAAAGGCCTGTTCGTGCTTTGAGAAACCGAAAAGGTTGGCCATGTCATGGTAGGCGGCATCATCCTTACTGTCTGTTTCGCGCTGATGAAACTGGCATGGTTCGTCCGGTTTTAATTTTTCTATGGTGTTTAAAAAGTTTTGAATGTCCTGTTGAAAATTTCCTGCCATTACTGAAGGTGAAACCGGCGGGTCACCAACAACTTTTCCGGTAAGGATAGAGATATCCTGTGTCTTGAAGATCTCGTTTAGATAGTGAAAATAATTAATGGCATAAAAATTTCCGTTAGAATTTTTATCAGAATTTATCGTATGTATGCAAAATTCCTGATCACTGTCGATAAAATATATTAAAGTATTTTTGTTGTTTTTATCCTGAGAAAGTGCCTTCTTTAATTTTAGATAGGTGATGTTTCGCATAATGGATGCACCTTTATGCGAAAAGTCGAGTGGATCGTTAATGTCTTCTGCGTTAGAAATGATTCGGGCCAGGCTGTCGTTCTCTGTTGTGGCATTCGTGACCAGTGCTAGCTGTTCTTTTAGTCCGAAATATTCTGTATTTATTCCTTGTGCACTGAGCTCGCTGCAATATGACTTATGCTGTTTGATATTGTTAATGTCTCTGGAGTCATCTGCAATTAACACAGATATTTTATTGAACTGTTTGTTTTTATATCCACCATAACCATAACTTTTGCAGAGTGTGAGCAGGCTGACCAGGCATTGTTTTAAATGCTGTGGCCTGTCGGCAACCGGAATAACGATTTTAAAGTTATATCGGGTGTCTGCAGTCTTAAGTTCATGCAGTTTTTCCAGTACGATGAAGGCGTTTTGATATTGTTCAATATTTTCTAACGTGGGCTTGGTTTTCCAGATTTCCTGCTCAAGCGTTACTATTGTTTTTTTATATAGAGAAATCACTCTATCGATTGCATTGTCATCTGCAGTCTGAGATAACTGTTTAAGGAAATTATCTAATTCAGCAGAATTTTCTGAAACCTGCCTGGTCTTTTGCAGTAATGAAGTGTCAAGCGCGGAGATCATTGTCTGGTGCTATTGTCAGCTATCATGGCTGGATATTATCGTCTTGAAGAATAATTTGGAAAAGCATTTTTATCGATAATTATTTCGATAAGGTTTATGCCTGCTGTAAAGTCGGTATTGTTAAACAGTGTTTCAATATTCTCTTTTGATTCTATTAATATGTGATTAATGCCGAACGATTCCGCCAGTTTGCTGTAATCCGGATTATTGAAGTCGCAATCGATAAAGCGATTATTATAGCTTTGCACCTGGTTTTTTCGAATTAAGCCCATGCTGCTGTTATTGAACAGAATAATATTAAATGGCTTTTCATAATTAACAGCAGTCATTATTTCCATGCAGCACATTTGAAAACCGCCGTCACCAATAATAGCAAACATTGTTGTCTGCTCAGAAAACTGTGCACCAATTGCAGCTGGAATCGCATGCCCTAATGATGAGATTCCCGAGTTTGGGTAGAACCGGTTCTTTGTTGATACCTGTAACAGGTTTTGCGCAAATATAATGTTGTCATCAAAAACCGAGATGCCTTCCGGGAAGTGGCTATTCATCTTTTTGAAGAACAGCTTCACTAATGAGAACTCTGCCTGGAAGATTGAGTTGCCGTCAATACTGGTTTTGGTTTCGAACTTATTTTTATAATCGCTAATATTTTCCAGTTGCTTTTTATCGAGTGACTGATTTTTTAGCTTCTGTATAAGGCTAGTGAGTGTTTGTTTGATATCAGCATGAATGGTGAGGTCAGCCTGATATACTTTATTGAGTTGTTCATTATTGATATCGACTTGCACAACATGTTTATTTGCCAATAATTTATCGTTCCATAAATAACTGGTACGTTCGTTAAAGCTGGCCCCTAATACAACTACCAGGTCTGATTTGTTAATGATGTAGTCGTAAGCATAACCACTGGAGGTGACGCCTAAACTGCCCAGCGACAGTTCAGAACATTCATTGATAGTGCCTTTGCCTTTAAGACTGGAGGTAACAGGAATGTTTAATGATTGACTTAATTCAGTGACTAAAGACTGGGCTCCAGACTTAATGCATCCGTAACCGGATACAATAACGGGTTGTTTGCTGCGCTGAAGTAAATCAACAAAGTGGTTTATTTGATGCCACGAAGCGATACAATTTTGCGTTTCGTTTAACGGGGCAACGGGCGTTTTTTTACGGGTAATGATGTTATCGAGTATATCGAGTTCGACCATTTCTTTTTGAACATTAAACGGTAAACTGAGTAATACCGGCCCAGAATTATCGGCTAATAAAATTTTTGAAGCCTGATTAAGTACATTCTCCAGATAATCGGTGCGTTCAATTACCCGGTTATAACGGGTAATGCTGTCAAACAGTGCGCACTGGTTAATACTGCCACCTTCACCTGAGCTCTCCTGCAATCCTCCTTTACCAAAGATATAGGTAGGCGTTTCACCGGTAATGATAAGTATGGCCTGTTTGTCAGCATAAGCATTGGCAATACCGGTGACCAGGTTGGTCGCACCTGGTCCTGCCGTGGTGATGCAGGCAGCGATTTTTCCTGAGGCACGGGCATAACCACAGGCCATAAAAGCGGCGCCCTGTTCATGTTTTGCGAGCACAGATTGAATGGGCGAGTCGTACAGGTTGTCATAAACGGGCAATATGTGGGCGCCGGGCATACCAAAAATGGTCTCGATGCCAAGGCGCTCCATATATTTTACAATTAATTCGCTTACTTGAACTTTCATATAATTACTTAAAAATCATATAGATAACTTCCTGCAGCTGGTTTAATTTCTGCGGCCTGTTTCTCAGGTTAACTAACAACTCTGTCAGACGGCGAATATTAACACTAGATGCATTGACTATCTCCTTAAGTTTTAAGTAGTGATATTGTCAGACAATATAGTGTTTTTTCTTTTGTGGTAGTGAGAAAGGTGTGATATTTGTTATTGGCGTTTGTGTTTAGGACTGGTTTCCTCTTAGAGATTGCGGGTCTCGCCCCGCTGGCGAGTAACTCTTTTGCTACAGCCCAAAAGAGTCACCAGACTAATTTTGCCGGGAGCAAAATTGAACAGCTGCTTTATAGCTGGCCTGAAAGGCAAAACACAGGACGTGTTTTGTAAAAGGCCGCCACAACAGCTACGCCCCTAAAAAGCAGGGGTTCCCATTTAACCAACACCATTATCATGCTGCGCCAGAACTCGCAAAAAACGCTCAGACATGCTGGCACAGAAAGCCCATGATAATGGTACTGGCTAAATGGCTTGCTGAGGTGGATTAAAGGTCAAAGTCAAAAACAGTGAAACATCCTATGTCTGTGTTTCAGGAGAAGTTTTGTTTGTGCTATCAGGTTTTGTTTTTCTTGTTTTTACTCCCTCTTTCGTTTGCTGAATTCTCTGGTATTGGTAGAGCAAATTCGCCAGGGATGGCGAATTTAGCCTTGTGCGCCTGGACGGCGCATCAAGGCGGGCTCGTAGGCAATACCAGAGAATTCAGGTACCCGCAGGGTAAACGAATTGGGCGGCCTTTTCTGGTTACTCTTTGTGGCTGTTGACTAAATTTGCTGGGAACAAATTTGAACGATCTTTGCTCGGCTAGGGTGAATAACATGGATGTTATTCATACAAAGAGTAACTCGCCAGCGGGGCGAGACCCGCAATCTCTAATTAAAAATCAACCGTAAATGCTAATAAACAGAAAAAAACTATGGATACCCACGCGAAACGTGGAAGTGAGAAAACTTGAAACTATTCAAATTGTCGAATGACACCGGTTACAACGCCAAGTACCTCGACTTCTTCATTTTTAAGAAGAATGGCGTCCATATCAGGGTTCGCAGGTTGTAGCCGGATGCCGTCAGCTTCGATATAAAACTTTTTCAGGGTAACCTGCTCACTATTGATGAGTGCGACAACCGACTGTCCATTTTCTGCAGACATTTTCTTCTCAATAATAACAATATCACCGTCCTGAATGTTATCGTCGATCATTGAATGTCCGCATACTTTTAAGGCATAGGTATCTTTACGAACCATGTTGGCAGGCACTTTGACCTGCTCATTTTCTTCAACACGTTCAATAGGTTTGCCAGCTGTGATTCTTCCTAACAGAGGAATGCTAACTAAATTAGATAATTCGTTATCCAGCTCATTGTCGATAGCTGTGAAGTCAGCTGTCCATACAGGACGGCGGTTTTTGGGTAGTAGCAGAGATATATTATTCATTGTTATTTTTATTGGTTTTTTAGTCTATTTGATTAAAAGCATAGCTTATATTCAGTAAAAGATAAACTTGTAAATACCTGGTCACAGATTTATATTGGTTATTAAACAATAAACAGCAATCAAAGGGTGTGTGATGATTTTATCTTCGTTGAGTCCAGATACTGGAAAGTTGATTCTTAGATTATGTGTTGGCGGATTAATACTGTTTCATGGTGTGGCTAAAATTATGCATCCGGCATCGCTGGATTTTATTAGAGGCATGTTAACGGCTAATGGCCTGCCGGTGTTTTTAGCTTACGCTGTTTATATTGGCGAAGTGCTTGCGCCATTGATGGTTATAGTTGGTTATCAGGCCAGGGTAGGTGCTTTGTTAATTGCAACGAATATGCTTTTTGCCCTGTTTTTGGTGCACACGGGCGACTTCTTTAGTTTATCTGAACATGGTGGTTCAGCCGTTGAGTTACAGTTATTTTATTTGCTTTCAGCAGCAGCGGTGGTCTTTTTGGGCAGTGGCAGACTGGCATTTAAACAGGACTAATGCAGAGTCAATCAAGGTGAGTTGAATGCTTCAGATGGTGTGCGAACATGGCATATTAAGCTTTATGAAAAGTAGGGAAAGATATTTTCTGCGCGTGACATTGATCACGGTAATGTATTCTTTAAAATAATTCTGGATAATTTGAGAGAGCAGCTCAAACTCTGCACGACTAGTTTTAAATATTAAGTCACTGACGTCAAAAACTAAAAATAGTTTCTCCACAGAGCAGGGATGGATGGCAGAAGGTAAGCCATACAAAATAGTGACTCGCCCGTCAAAGGCGAAACACTCGAGAATAATTTAAGATTGCCGTAAAAGCTAAATACCAAAAACCATAAAGCTAACGAATTGAAGTAATCCCCTTGATGTCTAAAGGTATATTTTGTTTTTTGAGTAATTCAAGCCCGGTATCCAGGGTAACATTCCCCGTTAACTGGTATTCCATCGGTGCTTTATTGACTAATGCATTGTAAGCTGATTTGCCGGCACTAAGTATGTTAAGTTTTACTGGAATCTCAACAAGACCTTTACCCTTTTTGGGGATGCTGCTGTTTTGATTGATCTTTCCCTGTCCCCAGTTTTGTTGATTGACTGTTAATTGATAATTTAAGTTACTCAGGCCTAAATCAAAATCATTCGGATTACTTACTTCCACTTGAGCAATGAGGTCGGCTGAAGTGAAGCTGAGATTTTTGACTTTTACATCTTTGATTTTAATATCCGGTATTTTAGGAACGGGAAGTTCGCCTTTATTAGTAACAGGAATTGCATAGTTACCAATTACGGGTAAGTCTACGTTGAACTGAGATATTAGCTGGTAGGCTATTTTGTCTTTTTTCCACAATTCACCGGGTAAATTTTTTAAGTCATTAAATTTCAATGTGATCGGCAATTGAACCGGGCTGGTGGAGCTGGCTTTTAACTTTATTGCCTGAGCCGTAGTGCCACTGACCAGAGATTGATTCTCGATTTTTAACTCATAATCCAGTCCGGCCAGGTTGAGCGAGACGGGGTTTTTATTTTCTACTGCGAGGTCAAAAACCAGATCGACCTGTTCGAAATTGATATTGGCCAGTCGTGTACCTGTAAGTTTTGCTGTCGGTTTAATCGTGTCTGCGTGTTTGGCTAGTTCAGCACAGCTAATAAGTGTCATGGTGAAAAGCAGAAGCAGTAATTTGTTAATTGAATGTTTCATATTTATTATAGAGTTTGAGTGATATCGTAGTGTATGTTAGCGGTGGCCAGTCAATATTTCCAGACTTAATGTATCTTTTATAGGGGAAACAGTCTGTTACGGAATATATCAATCGTTTATGGCAGTCGTTTTATTTTTTATGTAAAAACGACTACTGAAAATATTCTTTTATTGAACAAAACACAAAAACTATCGAGTAGAATACGTCACTTCTAGATGGTTTCATAACGATGCACCCACAGCAGCAAGCAACAAATAAACCCGGTTTAAATCCACAACAGCGACAGGCGGCACGTACCATTGATGGTCCAATGCTGGTACTGGCCGGTGCTGGCAGTGGTAAAACCCGTGTCATCACCGAGAAAATCGCCTACTTAATCGGCGAATGCGGCATATCGCCTTCGCGTATCGCTGCAGTGACGTTCACCAATAAATCGTCACAGGAAATGAAAAGCAGGGTGAAGAAATTGCTGGGCGGTAAAGCCAGCCGGGGCCTGCGGGTTTCAACCTTCCATCGCCTGGCATTAAATATCTTACAGAAAGAGTATGCGGCCCTGGGCTATAAAGCAGGTTTCTCAGTATTTGCTACGGCTGACTGTATAACCGTATTATCTGAGCTGTTGAAAGTGACTGGTGAGCGTGGTCTGGATGTGGCGGAATCAGCGCACTGGCAAATTTCCCAGTGGAAAAACGATGGTGTTATGCCAGACCAGGCTGTTTCTGTTGCGGAAGATGATATGCAGATGAAAATCGCCAAACTGTACACCCAGTACCAGCGCCAATTGCATGCCTATAATGCTTTTGATCTGGACGACCTGATTTTACAAACGGTTCATTTATTTAAAACACATAACGATATTTTGCAAAACTGGCAAAATAAGATCCATTATTTGCTGGTCGACGAATACCAGGATACAAATGCCATGCAGTACGAGCTGGTTAAAATGCTGGCAGAAAAACGCCAGTGTTTAACCGCTGTGGGTGATGATGACCAGTCAATATATGCCTGGCGTGGTGCAAAACCGGAAAACCTGGTGCAGTTATCAAAAGACTTTCCCACATTAAAAATAATTAAACTTGAACAGAATTATCGTTCAACACGACGCATATTAAAACTTGCCAATGAATTAATTAAAAATAATCCACATGTTTATGAAAAAAAATTGTGGAGTGATTTAGGCATGGGTGAAGGTGTTCGCCTGATTCAATGCCACAGCGAAGAGGATGAAGGTGAGCGTGTATGCATGGAATTGCAGTCGCATAAAATTCAAAACCTGACTAAATATAAAAATTATGCGATTTTATATCGTGGTAATTTCCAGGCACGTGTGTTCGAAACGTATTTGCGTGGTATGCATATTCCCTATGTCGTCAGTGGTGGCATTTCCTTTTTTGAGCGTACGGAAATAAAAGACATTGTTGCTTATTTAAGGTTACTGGTTAATCCTGATGATGATGCGGCTTTTCTACGAGTGATTAATACGCCACGTCGCAGCATTGGCGCCGCAACACTGGAAAAGCTGGGTAAATACGCCACTAAAAGAGAAGTGAGTATGTTAACCGCCTGTAGTGAAGTGGGCCTGGAATCAAGGGTCTCTAAAAGTGCCTATAAAAACCTGTCTTTATTTACAGACTGGTTGTTGCGGCTGGCGCATCGCGCAGAAGACGAACCTGCCACCGAAATAACACAGCAGTTACTCGATGATATTCATTATGAAAGCTGGTTACGCGAACAAAGTAAAGATATCGAAACCGCAGAAAGGCGCTGGAAAAATGTCATGGAGTTGATGGACTGGCTGGCCCGTTTGCAGAAAAAAGATGCAGACGCCAGTGTCGCTGAACTAATGGCACAATTATCACTGATGGATATTCTGCAGCGCAATCAGGATGAAACAGATCTGGATGCGGTGCAGCTAATGACCTTGCATGCCGCCAAAGGCCTGGAATTTCCGCATGTGTTTTTAGTGGGGTTTGAAGAAGAGTTAATACCGCACGCAAGCAGTATTCAGGAAGACAACATCGAAGAAGAGCGTCGGCTTGCTTATGTGGGGATCACCCGTGCAGAAAAAAGTTTAACCATGACCATGGCGCGGACCAGGAAGCGTTACGGTGAAAAAATTATTTGTGAGCCCAGCCGTTTTCTCGACGAACTACCGGAAGATGAAATTGAGTGGTTAGGCGGAAAAGCTTCTAAAGAAAAATCCACGCAGGATAAAGGTAAATCGCACATTGATGGATTAAAAGCGCTGCTAGGATAAGCGGTACTTAGTTATCATGTTTCTCTTTGACGTTCACCAAATATCTCACAAATGTAAACAATTTGTTAAATATCGCAATTATGGAATGAAAGCCATAAATTTTAGCGCATTATGAATGTATAATACCCGCAGTCTGAAAATTGTCCTGATAGTAACAGCGTACTAATATGCGTCAATGACAGGAATGCAATGTTACTGTTGAATATAGAAAATCACATTAAAATAACGAGCTGCTTATTGAAGCAGTGACCAACAACCTTACAAAAAATACACGTGGAGATCGACAAAATGCAATATATAAAAGTGGCCCTACTGCCCCTCTTTTTACTAATACCTTTGACAACAACCTTTGCTGCTGAACAGAGCGAAGGGTACTGGTATACCTCATCTGGAGAGATCTGGAGAGACAGTAGCGGTGAGTGCTGGGATACCAGATTTTTGACTGAGGAAAACTCTCTGCCTGAGTGTACTGGCGAGGATACTGATTTGGATAAAGATGGTGTAGTTAACAGTGCAGACAATTGTCCAAAAACACCAGCTGGTGCAACAGTTGATGCTAATGGATGTCAGCTAGATAGCGATGGTGATGGCGTTCCCGATGCCGCAGACAAGTGTCCAGAAACACCAGCTGGTGCAACAGTTGATGCTAACGGATGCCAGCTAGATAGCGATGCTGATGGCGTTCCCGATGACGCAGACAAGTGCCCGAATTCACCTGCCGACAAGCCGGTTGATGCTGATGGATGTACCATCGATAGTGTTGTACTAAAAAACGTTCAATTTGAAACCAACTCGAGTGAGCTGACATCTAGCTCAAACGCAGAACTCAACAAGGCTGTTGCTGCAATGAACAAGTACCCTGAACTACAAATCGAAATTCAGGCACATACCGACAGCATGGGCGAAGCGGGATATAACCAGTCCCTCTCTGAAAAACGTGCCAACAGTGTTCGTGATTATATGACTGGCAAGGGAATCGCAGCGAACCGAATGAAAGCGAAAGGCTATGGTGAGTCCCAGCCGATCGCTGATAACGGTACCAAAGCAGGCCGTAAGAGCAACCGCCGTGTTGAACTTAAAGTTAAATAATTAAGCAGCGGTTTATAATAGAAAGGCCCGTCCATTGGACGGGCCTTTTTTATTAGATCAATTAAAGGGTTGGGACGGGGAAATTAGCCACTTCATATCTATAGCTACAACAACCGTGTACCAGTTATGCATTCTCCAGGGCATCAAACAGATGCTTTTCACATTGGCTACTGCTATGCACCCAGCACTAGCCCAGGTCTTTACAAGCCTTGCCAGTATGAAACGCCGTAGCTACCAGGTTTTAAGGTTTGTGGTGAAGTATGGAGCGCTGTTAATGATGTTGGCCGGGATCCTTATTCTGGAATTATGCATGGCTCTGAACGTGACCAGGGCAGCCTTGTTGTTGATGTAATTGAGGAGTTTCGAGCACCGTTTGTGGATCGACTTTTGCTCGGAATGATTGGTCGTGGTTTTTTACCAATTGGCGAAGGCGGTCAACTATGGCCGCAATTACTGGGAACGTTCACATAAATTTTGTTCACGGTCTTCGATTCACTCCAGCTATAAACTTCGGTTGTTGCAGGGTCACATGACTGGCAGCTGGTACCGCAGGAAGGGGTAGCTGAGTTTTTTTCTACTTTCCCTTTACGAACCCATAGCTCAAGCATGCCTCGTACAGCATCGGCGTCGCAGTCAAAGTGCAGGGCGATGTCACTGAGCGAGCACTGGCCACGTTGTTTGATATAGTCGCGGATATCTGACAATATCATTTGATCATTACCTGTTTTCATAGGCCCGTTTCTGTTGCCTCAGAAGTTTTAAGTGTTTCTTTGTGCGCCCATTGTCGCAGGCCGAAAATAAGGCTGAAAAATAGTATAACGACAGCCGCTAACCATAAGCCTGAAAATAACGGATGTTGCGAAAAGGTGCCGACCTGGTAAAAACTGGTGGCAGTAATATAGGCAATTGACGTTGTCCAGGCAGCAACAAACACTGCCCATGAAGTTCCTGCTTCACGACGGATGGCGCCGATGGTGGCAACACAGGGAAAGTACAGTAGTACAAATAGCAGGTAAGCAAATGCCCCGACCTGGCCATCGAAGCGTTTGAGCATGGCGCCAAAGGTTGCATTGTTAACTTCCTGTGCAGTAGCGGCAGCGTCAAGTGACTCGATGTCACCCACATTCATTTGCAGCGGGTCGGTAAACATAGTAGTAACCGCTGCCAGGTTTTCCGGAACAGTGGCAGCGGCATCTGTTACGGCCTGCCAGAAATTGAAGCTTTCTTCGTTATCCATATACCCGGCATCTTGTTTAGCAAGTTGTGTGTACAAGGTATCTAATGTGCCAACCACAACTTCTTTGGCAAGTACACCGGAAATAATGCCTAACACGGCCGGCCAGTTGTCTTCTTCAATGCCCATTGGTGCGAACACAGGGGTAGCCGCTTTACTTATAACCGCCAGTACCGAAGCATCTGAGTTGTTTTGTGCAATGGAGCCATCGGTGCCAATTGCGCTGAGTACATTGATGACTAAAACCATCACCACAATAACCTGTCCGGCATCTTTGATAAACAGGCGTACGCGATCCCAGGTGCGCAGTAAGATGCCTTTAAGTGTTGGCATGTGATAGGGCGGAAGCTCCATCATAAATCCGCTGCTTTCGCCTGATAGTATGGTTTTTTTCATTAACAAACCGGTCAATACCGCAACGGTGATGCCTATAAGGTAAAGCGCGAATACCAGGTTTTGGCCATTCGTTGGAAAAAAGGCAGCAACAAATAAGGCGTAAACCGGTAGCCGTGCGCCGCAGGACATAAACGGGTTCATTAATATGGTAAGTTTGCGTTCACGTTCATTTTCTAAGGTCCGTGTCGCCATCACGGCAGGAACATTACAGCCAAAACCAACGATCAACGGTACAAAAGCTTTGCCCGGCAGGCCAATTTTGCGCATGAAGCGGTCCATCACGAAGGCAGCACGAGCCATGTAACCGCTGTCTTCTATTGCAGATAAAAATAAATACAGTGCGGTGATAATCGGGATGAAAGTGGCAACAATTTGAATGCCGCCACCAAGGCCGTCAGCCAGAACAATGCGTAAAAAGTCAGGTAAACCTATGCTGCTTAAAACTTCAGAGAATCCATCAACAAAGATTGCACCGGCAAGACCATCGAAAAAATCAATAAAAGCACCACCAATATTAATGGTGAACATAAACATTAAATACATTACCAGCAGGAACACCGGGACGCCGAAAATCGGACTTAATACGACAGCGTCAATTTTATCGGTAATGGTTTTACCGACTTTGCCTTTTTCATTGATAACAGTTTGTGCTAATGCATGGGCGTGACTGAACCGGCTGTCTGCAATATGAATGTCAGCGTCTTCGCCAGCGCGCTCTTCAATGGCGGTTTTCCATCTACTTACTTCATCCAGCACTGAAGCGCCGCATTGTTGCTGAGCATTGTCATCACTCTCCAGCAGTTTAAGTGCCAGCCAGTGCAGGTTATCTTTGGTAGCTATGCTGCATTTTTCCAGACGCGGTATTAAATCGGCAATGGCCTGTTCTACAATTTCATCATGCGCCAGTCGAAAACCACCACTGTGTTCACCTGCAGTAATGGCCAGAATTTCCTGTTTGAGAATATCCATGCCTTCACCATTAATAGCAACAACAGGCACAACCGGGCAACCCAGTTTCTGCGACAGTTTTTTAATATCAATATCAATGCCGCGTTTACGGGCAACATCCATCATATTCAATACCAGTACTATGGGTACACCCATTTCCAGTAACTGAGCGGTGAGATAAAGGTTACGTTCTAAATTGGAGGCATCAACGACATTAATAATGAGGCTGGCATCACGCGATAATAAATAATCGCGAGTGACTTCTTCATCGATAGAGCTGGCATCAAGGGAATAGATGCCGGGCAGATCATAGACCGTAATGGTGCGACCCTGAAGCTCAAAAACACCCTGTTTACGATCAACAGTAACACCGGGCCAGTTGCCGGTTTTCTGGCGGATACCGGTAAAAGTATTAAATAGTGCAGATTTACCGCAATTGGGATTGCCTGCTATAGCTATAGTCAGCGAGTTAGTCTCGGCAGCATCGGCATCGATTTTGCCTGCTTGATTAGAGTCAGCACAGCAGCCCATAATGGATTAATTTTCGAGGGGTTCTACCAGCAGTTTTTCTGCAATGCCAGGACCCAGGGCGACACGAGTGCCAGAATTTTGAATGACCACGCTTTTCCCGCGATGATTGAGCATATTAACCACAGTGCCAACACGTAAGCCTAGTGATAACATACGTCTTACCATTTGTTTGCCGCCTTCAATTGAGGAGATGCGTGCGCTACGACCGTTTTGCAGGGTAAGTAGGCTGGTTGTTGGTTCTAAGTTGGTCATAACTAAAAAATAATTGTTAAAGAGAATAGTTCTCATTCGTGATTGAACCATATTAGACCTATCTTAAATAGAATGCAAGAAGCCCAAACAGGATATATTGATGTGACTGCTTGAGCTGACTTTAACGGTTTTTGGGGATTAAAAAATGTTACTGCAAGATTATGATGTTTTGATAAAAGCTATAAATTTCAATTGATTATCGAATATAAGTGGAGTACTTATTTTTCTTAAAAAGACAATGAAGGGTAAAAATGGATACTGAGCCAGGTAAAAAATACTCTCTACAAATCGCAATTAGTACATTATTTATTGCCATTACCATCATTTTAGGAATTATCCTGAGTTGGCAAAGTTTTAATAAGGTGTCTGAGATCATGCTGGGATCTGCCGATAATTTGTATGAGCGTGTCACGCAGGAACTTATTCTTGATTTTAAAGCAACATATGGCCCAATTTCCAGTGGTTTGCGCCTGTTTCGATTATCACCGATTATTAAAGCTAAAACATTTGACCAGCGAATAGCCTATTTAGCGAATTTCGAAGCGGTGCTTGAGTCTGAATCTTCCGTCTTTGCGACCGGTATCGCCTACAAAAATGGTGATTACCTGGGGGTTTCATGGGTCAATACTGATTACGTGTCTGCAAAGTATAGTGTTCCTGAAGGCGCAGTTTTCATTGTTTTGTATATAAAAGGAACAGAATCAGAAGCTGGTTTTGATCAAGGAAAAAAGTACGTTATTTTTTTTGATAAAAACTTAAATGAAATTTCTCGAAATTCAGGTGAGGCGTCACAGTTTGATCCACGACTGCGTCCCTGGTATCAGCAGGCGACGGACACACCGCATGCAACCAAACCCTATTTGTTTTACGACAGCAAAATTGTTGGTTTAACTGCAATGACTAAAACACAGGAGCCGGGTGTGGTTGTTGTCTTTGATATTACGCTAGATAATTTAACTAAGACGATTTCAAAATATCAGTTAACGTCCAGTTCAGAAGTGGTGTTGATAAACGCTGAAGGCCAGACCTTTGCTTATAAACAGCAGGATAAAGTTGTAGTTGATAACCCGGAATCGACAACGGGTGAAACTCTGCGGCTGGCTAATTTGACTCAGCTCGGTAGTGGTGTGCTTTCGCATATTAGTAAAAACATTGAAATAAAAGAACAGGATTTCGAGTTTGACTATAACGGTCAAGTCTGGGTTGGCAGTGCTCGTATTGTTGCAAAACCTGGCGGTGTTAATTTATATGCATTAATGCTCTCACCAGTAGAAGAGTTACTGGTTGATGCGGTAGCTATTCGTTGGCACCTCTTATTGCTTGCGTTTATCGCGGTGCTTGTTTTTATACCAATTATCTGGCTTGCCTCAAAGAAAATCTCTACACCGCTAAATATTTTATCGCAGCAGGCTGAAGCTATATCGCGTTTTGAATTTGAAGAATCCCCTAAACAGGTTTCGTTTATAAAAGAGGTGCATAAACTTGATGCAGTAATGCAATTAATGAAGTCAACGATAAATAAATTTATTAAGTTGATTCATTCATTAGCAAGCGAGCACGATCTTGATGCTTTATTAAAAAGTATAACGCAGGAAACAATGTTGATTAGTCAGTCAGATGCCGCTTTGATCTATTTGATGGATGAGCAGGATGATTTATTAAAAGCAGATTTTTTATGTGACAAAGATAACAACCAGGTGCCAATAGATGGCTTGTCTGTATTGAGTTTACAGGATGTGACGGCGTTATTGGCGGATAACAGTGTAACTAATAGCCGCATTATTGAACTGGATAAAAACAGTAAAAATAAGTTAACAGCGTTATTAGAAACATTGGATGTCGAGACATTAACAGGCATTATCTTACCATTGCAAAATCGTAATAACGATATTATTGGTTTGTTGTGTCTGCTGTTTAAACAGGGAAAATCTGAGATTAAAGCCAGCAATATTGATTTCGTCGAAGCCCTGTCCGGGTTTTCCGCAGTGACATTGGAAAGCAGACAGTTATTGAATATGCAGGAAGCTTTGTTACATGCCTTTATAAAATTAATTGCCGGGGCGATTGATGCCAAGTCGCCGTATACCGGCGGGCATTGCACACGAGTTCCGGAAATTACACTGATGTTGGCAAAAGCCGCCAGTGAAAGCACTGCAGGTAAATACAAAGATTTTGAGTTAAACGATAAACAATGGGAAGAACTGAGTATCGCTGGCTGGCTGCATGATTGCGGCAAAGTAACTACACCGGAATATGTTGTGGATAAAGCAACCAAACTGGAGACTATTTATGATCGTATTCATGAAGTAAGAATGCGTTTTGAAGTATTAAAACGTGATGCGGAAATAGATTGCTGGCAACAAATAGCTGAGGGTGGTAATAAAAAACAGCTTTTTGATAAATTGGCCAGGAAAAATAAAGAACTGGATGATGATTTTGCTTTTGTAGCGGAATGTAATGTTGGTGGCGAGTTTATGGCTGACGAAAAAATAGAAAGGTTGCAGGCGATTGCGATGAAAACATGGAAACGGACGCTGGATGATAATTTAGGTTTGTCGTGGGAAGAATTAAATCGCAAAGATAAAAAAAGCAATGCATTGCCAGTGGAGGAGGCTTTACTGGCAGATAAAAAAGAGCATTTAATTGCACGCCACGAAATAGATAAAATACCGGAAGCTAATCAATGGGAATTTAAGGTTGATACGCCTGAATACAAATACAATCGAGGAGAGTTGTATAATCTTTCAGTGAAAAAAGGAACCTTAAGCGAAGAAGAGCGTTACATGATTAATGGCCATATGATACAGACTATCATCATGTTGAATAATCTGCCTTATCCAAAAAGTTTGCGTAATGTACCATTAATTGCCGGTAGCCATCATGAGACCATGGACGGTAAAGGCTATCCGAAACGGTTGTTAATGAGTGAGCAACCGGAAACCGCGCGTATGATGGTGATTGCGGATATTTTTGAAGCATTAACCGCCTCAGACAGACCGTATAAAAAAGCAAAGACCTTAAGTGAGTCACTACGTATCTTAAGTTTTATGCGCAATGATAAACACATCGATCCGGATTTATTTGACCTGTTTTTAACCAGTGGTGTTTACCTGGAGTATGCGAAAAAATTTCTTTTAGCAGAACAGATCGATGAAGTGAATATTGAAGATTATCTGTGCTGAGAATTGTGATAGTCAACAGCAAAAAAAAATTCACCACAGAGACACAGAGTTTTACTTTGAACAGCGCCTACGGCGCAGTTAACAATAAAAAATTTCTCTGTGGTGAACCGTTTTTTAATTTTTTTTTCAAGTGCCGACCATGGTGGGTTCTCCCTGTGTCAGTTTATATCCGGGGTGATTAAATGAAAGAGACTAAAAACATAAAACATTACTCACTAACTGAAGAGAGGATCAATATTGGCTCTCATGCTGCTGGTTTTGTTTTAAGTGTAGTGGCTTTGGTGTTATTAGTCAGGCATGCGGCCATCTATGGTAATGCCTGGCATGTTGTAAGTTTTAGCATTTTTGGCGTAAGCTTAATGGTGTTATATGCCGCTTCTACAGTTTACCATAGTGCTAAAAATCCTCGATTTAGAAGAGCAATGAGAATCGTTGATCATGCATCTATTTATATTCTCATTGCTGGTACCTACACACCTTTTACTCTGGTAACGTTGCATGGTGTTACCGGTTGGGTGGTTTTTGGTGTGACCTGGGGTATGGCGGTAACGGGAGTAATTCTTAAGTTATTCTATACTGGGAAATATGATTCTCTTTCGACAGTAATGTACGTATTCATGGGATGGATAATCGTCTTTGCGATAAAGCCATTAATTAATAATTTATCTTCCGATGGTTTATTCTGGCTGGTTGCAGGCGGAATGGCTTATACAACAGGTGCGATTTTATATAGCATAAAAAAAATAAAATTTAATCACGCTATTTTTCATGTGTTTGTTCTGACAGGCAGTTTTTGCCATTTTGTTGCGGTATATTTTTACGTGCTGCCCGGTGAGTGAGCCGGTATTTATTGACGAATCCCTGGTTCAAAAAACAGGGTCAAATACTTTTGTCCGCGAAGAACGCGAAAGACGCAAAAAAAGCAAAAAGATAATTATCCACAGATGAGCGCAACGCAACCACTATGAACGGAAAGTCCATAGGTTGTTTTATAACAATTAAAAACCAACTCACTATAAAACAGATATATTATCAAAAACTAAGGATATTATTAATTGCAGCCTTCCTTAGCGATTGTAAGCTTGAAAAAACTTTAAATTATGCGTTTTTTATTTGCGTTTTTTATTCCGCGCAGTCCTGCGCAACACCCTGCGGGTCGCACTAGCCCGGATATTTCTCCAAAATTCTGCATTCCTATGAAATATCCGGGCTAGCGTGCGTTCAAAATGTTCCCTACATTTTAGTGCGTTATTCGCGGACAAATGTCTTACGCTGTTGACTGTTGGGAAAGTGTGGCGATGTGCACAGCCGCATCATTTACTCCAACGTATAATACTGGACTGGTTGGTTTATGTTTGTGCGGGGTTTGAGTTGATTGCCACGGGTAACATTTTAATACTGGTAATGTCTTTCTGTACCAAACTTCCTTTGTAAATCCCTCAATATTAAATAAGTCCACGGCCATAAAAATGTACTGGTAATGGTGGGCATAAAATACAACCAGTTGTCAGGCGCACGACCCAGCATGCCATCAACCCATAAAGCGAGCGTCTGTTTTATTAATAGCAGGAAGAAGATGACTATTGCCTGTTGTAACAGCGAGGCCATACGCAAACGTTGATGTTGCAGGTGAATTACATAAATAACCAGTACCAGGCCCACGGCATGTTGCCCCATTAATGTGCCGTAACTTACGTCCAGTAGCAAACCTGCAAACCATGCCATGGTTACACCGATTCTTGAAGGTAATGTCATTGACCAGTAAATCAACACCAGTGTCACCCAGTCGGGTCTATACACAATTGCCCAGTCTGGCAGTGGCATGATAGCAAGCATGAATGCACCGATAATGGTGATTAAACCGATTCGCAGTGTTTTATTCATCGCGCTTTACTCATTACTGCTACCTTGCACCGTTGAATCCTTTTTCTGCTCTACTTTCTTTTCTGTATCTGTAGTGGTATTTGTAATTGTGTCTAAAATGATATCTGTTATCGTATCTGAATTAGTTGAAGTATTATTCGCAGGTTTTTTTCCATCCTGGGCCTGTATATTTTCTGTTTTCTCTTCTGCATCGTTACGCCATACCAGTAATACCTCTCGACTTTTATCGAGTTGTGCTAGTGGTGTTGCGATAATGGCTGCAAAGGGTTCGCCAGCGGGTCGTTCAACTTTAGTAATGCGTGCCACCGGATAATTGGGTGGAAAGACGCCGCCAAGGCCAGAAGTAATTAAGGTGTCACCCACTTGAATATCAGCATTATGTGGCAAGTGACGCAAGTTGAGCTGATCCATTTTGCCGGTGCCAAATGCATTGGCACGTAATCCAGAGCGGTCAATTTGCACCGGTAACACATGACTGGCATCGGTGATTAACATCGCGGTTGAAGATAACGGGCTAACATGAATAATCTGCCCCATGATACCCTGTGCATCCATGATGGCTTGTCCCTGGTAGACATCATTGTTGCTGCCTTTGTTGAGCAATATTAACTGTCGATATGGGTCAACATCGACATTGATGATTTCTGAAATGAGTAAACGTTCTGTGGTTTTTGAGGTGGCGCTTAATAGCTCACGTAAACGCTTATTTTCTTTTTCTATGATATCCAGTTTTTGTAACTGGACGCGATTTTCCAGGTGACGTGCTTCAAAGTCACGATTTTTCTCAAGTAGAGTCTGCCTGCTGCTAAAGACTTCATCTGACCAGTAATAAAGGCGAATAGGTAAGTCTATGGTGTATTGCAGTGGATATATCACATTGGAAAGTGCGCTACGGAGTAATTCCAGAGACTTCCATCGGTGGTCTACGGTCATTAAAACGATTGAGGCAACCACAAGCACAACCATGCGAAACGTTGCAGATGGGCCACTGGTGAATAGTGTTTGCATGTGTACTGTGTAACTAAGCTATAAGACAGATGATCAGTGTGAAGACGGCTTGAGTGCTGAAAAAAATCATTGCGGAAATATATGTCTCCTTAACAACTTCTCAAACGTTGTCCGTACTTCCCGTATCTGAACTCCAGGGATGCAGCAAATGCATTGGGAGCGTAGGAACAGTCCTTGCCATGTGTGTCGGCTATGTCCATATTGCCATGCATGGTATCGCTGTACATGGTAATTATTCGACAGCGAGGAAATCGCCTCCGTGCTGATCAATAAGCTCAAGCACACGGCCACCACCACGCGCGACACAGGTAAGCGGGTCTTCTGCCATAACAACAGGCAGGCCGGTTTCTTCCATAATAAGGCGATCAAGGTCTCTTAATAAGGAGCCACCACCGGTTAATACAATGCCGCGTTCAGCAACATCCGCGCCGAGTTCGGGTGGGGTTTGTTCCAGTGCCGTTTTTACTGCGCTGACGATGCCGTGCAATGGCTCCTGCAGTGATTCAAGAATTTCATTGCTGTTGAGTGAAAAACTGCGGGGAATACCTTCTGACAGGTTACGGCCTTTTACTTCAATTTCTAATAAATCTTTACCAGGATAAGCAGTGCCGATTTGATGTTTGATTTTTTCAGCAGTGGCTTCACCAATCAAAATACCGTAATTACGGCGAACGTAATTAGTGATAGCCTCATCAAATTTGTCACCGCCAACACGGACGGAGGCGGAATAAACAATGCCGTTTAATGAAATTACCGCAACTTCAGATGTGCCGCCACCGATATCAAGTACCATCGAACCTTTGGGTTCATCAACTGGCATACCCGCACCAATAGCGGCAGCCATGGGCTCGTCAATTAAATAAACTTTGCGGGCACCTGCGCCAGCCGCAGATTCACGTATAGCACGGCGTTCAACCTGGGTGGCACCACAGGGAACACAGATCAGTACGCGTGGACTGGGGCGTAAAATTTTACTTTCATGTACTGAGCGAATGAAGTGCTGCAGCATTTTTTCGGTGATATTGAAATCAGCAATTACGCCGTCTCGCATCGGACGGATGGCGGTAATGTTTTGCGGAGTGCGCCCTAACATACCTTTTGCCGCCTTACCAAAGGCTTCAATTTTTTTTGGTCCGCCGGGACCACGATCCTGACGGATGGCAACGACGGAGGGTTCATCGAGGACAATGCCTCGACCGCGAGCGTATATCAATGTATTGGCAGTACCAAGATCGATTGATAAATCGTTGGAAAATATTCCCCGGAAACGATTCATAAACATGTGTGTGCAGACCTTTTTGTGTTCTTTAAAGTGCTTTCATATAGACATATCTGATGGCTAAACCAGGTAAGAATAGTAGAATTTATGAAGCCCTTGTTATTATAGTTCTTTAATTGTTTGAGAGCTTTTCACGAAGCATCTATTACGCTATGGCTGCGTTACAAACAGTCTCAAAATGCAGGGTTACGAAGTAATAAACTTTAAGTAAGCAGCGCTTTTTCAACACAATTGCCTTGCCCTGGTGAAAAAACTACATCGTGCAAAGCTCTCTTATTATTGATAATAGAGCTTTTTAACAAAATTACCATTAATCCTGCGTCAATTTGGGCGTACTGTATCAATCAGACCGCTGTTGAGCAAGGTTTATCGTCTCCAGAAGGTGAATATTATTAAAAATGGCCGAAAACAGCCTGGCTAACTTATTTATCAAGTGATTGAGTAGAGCATCTGGCTAAAATGTGGTAGCGTATCGCCCCATAGTAAAAGCATATTTAGACGTGACGAAAGTGGTCAAATGCCAGGCGTGTCCTTGCCGGATAGTTGTTGTATCCCGGGAGGCCACAACACGCAGTTGGCCGTTTTCGTCTCGCCCGGAGGGAAGCCATTAAGTATACTATTGCTGCGTTGTAGTTCTTACCAGGGCAATAACCCTTAGCTGCGAATACGCCTTGCACTAGTAAATTTAATGGCTTTCTATGTATGCATTTACTATGGGGCGATGCACCATTTCCGCCTTATTTTGAAGTTCTGTGCCTGAACAAATTTATTTGGAGTTTTCCATGTCAATCGAGGTTGATGAAGTTAAAAAAATAGCCAAACTGGCTTGTCTAAACGTGGATGAAGCGGACATTCAGTCTTACGCTACCAATTTATCAAATATTCTTGATATGGTTGCACAGATGGAGACTGTTGATACCACTGGCGTTACGCCGATGGCTCATCCATTTGATGCTGTACAACGTTTACGTGAAGATGTCGTTACCGATTTGAACCGTCGAGAAGATTTTCTGGCTATCGCACCAAAAACAAAAGATGGTCTATACCTCGTACCTAAAGTAATAGAATGAGAACTTTGCACGAAGCATCTTTCCCGTTATAGCGGCGTTACAAATGGTCTCAAAATGCGGGGCACGAAAAGTGGCAAACTTGGTGTAAACTGCGCTTTTTACTCCGGGCTCCTGCCCTGCGCCCGTTGGGCCAGCAGAGCTGTTCAATTTGCTCCGGACAACACGTCGACAGTTTTGCCTTGCTTTAACGACTAAATCGTCAGGAACGATTTTGAATGCCAGCCCCGAAGGGGTGAGGCATAGGGATATGCCGAATAAAAATCTACTATCGTGCAAAGCTCTCAGAATGATCAGGAAAAAATTAATGAGTAGTAGTTATCATACTAAAACAGTCACTGAATTGTCCGCCATGTTGCGCTCTGGTGAAGTCAGTAGCGTTGAGTTAACACGGTATTTTCTCGATCGCATCAAAAATAACGACGACAAACTAAATAGTTTTATTACCCTCTGTGAAGAACAGGCGTTAGCACAGGCTGCCGATGCGGATGCGAAATTAAAAGCCGGTAATGCACCCGCATTGACCGGTGTACCGATTGCGCACAAAGATATTTTTTGTACAAATGGCGTGAAAACCAGTTGTGGCTCAAAAATGCTGGATAATTTTATTTCACCGTATGATGCCACCGTGGTAACAAATATGCGTGCGGCAGGTGTGGTGATGTTGGGTAAAACCAATATGGATGAATTCGCCATGGGTTCATCAAATGAGACCAGTTATTACGGTGCAGTAAAAAACCCCTGGAACTTAAAAGCAGTGCCTGGTGGTTCTTCCGGTGGTTCGGCGGCAGCCGTTAGCGCACGCCTTGCCCCCGCAGCAACTGGAACAGACACCGGTGGTTCGATTCGTCAGCCGGCTGCATTTTGCGGCATTACCGGTTTAAAACCGACCTATGGTCGTGTTTCCCGATTTGGCATGATCGCTTTTGCCTCCAGTCTTGACCAGGCAGGCCCGATGGCGCAGGACGCCAGTGACTGTGCATTATTATTAAACGCGATGGCGGGTTTTGATGAAAAGGATTCGACCAGTATCGAAAAAGATGTGCCTGATTATTCAGCTGATCTGAATAAACCACTTCAAGGTTTAAGAATCGGTTTACCTAAAGAGTACTTCAATATTAAACAGGGTGGCATGGATGCGGGCGTTGAAGCAGCAATCAAAACTGCACTTGATCAATATAAAACAATGGGCGCCGAATTAATTGACATTGAACTGCCTAACAGCAGTTTGTCTGTGCCTGTTTATTATGTTGTCGCCCCCGCGGAATGTTCGGCGAACTTATCACGTTTTGATGGCGTGCGTTATGGCTACCGTTGCGATGATCCAAAAGATTTAAATGATCTGTACACCCGTTCACGTGGTGAGGCTTTTGGTGCAGAAGTACAGCGTAGAATTATGGTCGGTGCTTATGCCCTGTCATCAGGTTATTACGATGCGTATTACTTAAAAGCACAACAGTTACGCCATTTAATCAGTGATGATTTCAAAAAGGCTTATGAAAAAGTGGATGTCATTATGGCGCCGGCAACACCGGGAACGGCGTTTAACATTGGTGAAAAAACCGATGACCCTATATCCATGTATCTGTCAGATATTTTTACCATAGCAGTCAATCTTGCTGGCATACCGGCAATGTCGATTCCGGTCGGTTTTGCTACTACGAGTTCAGGTGAAAGCATGCCAGTTGGTATGCAGATTATGGGTAACTATTTTGAAGAAGCAAAATTACTGAACGTGGCACACCAGTATCAGCAGCAAACCGACTGGCATAAACAAATGCCAGAGGAGTTTAAGTAATGAGCTGGGAAGTCGTCATCGGACTGGAAATACACGCCCAGTTAGCAACCAAATCAAAAATTTTCTCTGGCGCCAGTACCGCCTATGGAGCGGAACCAAATACCCAGACCAGTGTGGTGGATATCGCGTTGCCGGGTGTGCTGCCGGTTTTAAATAAAGAAGCAGTGCACATGGCCGTTAAATTTGGCATGGCGATTGATGCTGAAATCGCCGACCGTTCGGTATTTGCACGGAAGAATTATTTTTATCCGGATTTGCCCAAAGGTTATCAAATTTCACAGTTTGATTTACCCATAGTTGGTCTGGGTTCGATCAATATTGAGCTGGAAAATGGTCAAACAAAAACCATTGGCATTACCCGCGCACACCTTGAAGAAGATGCCGGTAAATCACTGCATGAAGATTATGCCGGCATGACCGGCATTGATCTAAACCGTGCCGGTACCCCGCTGCTGGAAATAGTTTCTGAACCCGATATGCGCAGTGCCAGGGAGGCAGTTGCCTACATGAAAAAAATTCATACCCTGGTGCAATACATCGGTATTTGTGACGGTAACATGCAGGAAGGTTCTTTCCGTTGTGATGCCAATGTGTCGGTGCGACCCAAAGGACAGGAAGAATTTGGTACCCGCGCCGAACTGAAAAACATTAACTCCTTCCGCTTTGTTGAGCGTGCAATCAATATAGAAGTCGAACGCCAGATTGATTTAATTGAAGACGGTGGTGAAGTGGTTCAGGAAACCCGCCTGTATGATTCAGTTAAAAATGAAACACGTTCAATGCGCAGTAAAGAAGAAGCCAATGATTACCGCTACTTTCCGGACCCTGATTTACTGCCGGTTATGATTACTGAAGAATATCGTCAGCAAGTTCGCGCTGAACTGCCCGAACTGCCTGAGCAGAAACAACAGCGATACATGGATGAACTGGGTCTGTCGGCCTATGATGCGAGCGTGATAACGTCGTCACTTGCCTTGTCTACTTATTTTGAAGTGGTTGCAGAAAAAACCAGTGATGCAAAATTATCCGCCAACTGGATTACCGGTGAATTATCCGCCCGGCTGAATCGTGAAGAAATCGAAATACAGGATGCTGCAGTTGATGCCGAAGCCTTTTCCCTGTTATTGCAACGCATTAAAGACAACACCATTTCAGGGAAAATTGCCAAAGATGTGCTGGACGCCATGTGGAACGGAGAGGGCAGTGCGGATGAAGTGATTGCAAGTAAAGGCCTGAAGCAAATTACCGATACTTCTGCGATTGAAGCTTTTGTTGATGAAGTGATCGCCAATAACCCCGCACAGTTTGCAGAACTGATAGGCGGTAAAGATAAAATGATGGGGTTCTTTGTCGGCCAGGTAATGAAAATGTCCAAAGGCAAAGCCAACCCTGCGCAGGTGAATGAACTTATTCGCAGTAAGATGAAATAGAAAAATTGACCGCAGAGGTGCAGAGAAAAACATATTTTATTGCTAATTAAGCCGAAGGCTTAATTAACAATAAAAAAATTCGGCGTCTCTGTGCCTCCGCGGTGAACAGTTTTAGTTTTTAAGGTTTAAATAATGAACGAAGCAGAATTTCAGGAAATTGCCGATCAAACCATTGAAGATATTCAGGATGCGATTGATAAAAGCGGTGCCGACATTGACTATGATGAAGTTGGTGGTGTATTAACGCTGGAATTTGAAAATGGCAGCAAGATCATCTTTAGCAAGCAGGGTGCAATGAATCAATTATGGATGGCAGCCAGGTCAGGTGGTTTTCATTTTGATTACCAGCAAGCTAGCGAACAGTGGCTGTGTGATAGTGGTGATAAAGAAGAACTGTATGAAATGCTGTCTCGATTATCAAGTGAGCAGGCGGGTGAAACCGTTAGTTTGTCAGCCCCTTAGTTGAAATTAGTATTTGCCGCGAAGGACGTGCACGAGTGAAACGACGAATGTGTGTAGCAAAACATGTCCGCACTGAAAAATAGATAACTATTTATCGAGTGAGCGCGTAGATGTTATCTATAGAGCAAAAAAAATTCAGAGATGATTTTTTATCGCCATTAAAACAGCGACTTTTTTATTTAAAAAGTTTACCAATGGGTGTGATTAGCGGGATCAGGTTAATTCATTTAGATGAAAAAAAATCAGTCAGCGTAGTGCCTTTTCGCTGGTGCAATAAAAACCCGTTTAGATCAATGTACTTCGCGGTGCAGAGCATGGCAGCGGAACTGTCGACTGCTGCACCTGCTTTAATGGCATTGAAAGGCAACGATGCTAATGTCGCCTATATTATTGTTGACTTAAAAGCAGAGTTCTTTAAAAAGGCGCAATCAAAAGTTACTTTTTCCTGCCTGGATTACGACAAATTTCATAACGCTATTTCTCAGCTGAGCCAGCCTGACGATACGGTAACGGTCACCGCTAAATCAGTGGGCAAAGATGCTGAAAATAGCCAGGTTGCACTGTTTTATTTCACCTGGTCGTTTAAAGTAAGGCCAGGATGAAATATTGCTAAGGTGGTCACGAATTTTGTGTTTACGCGTTAATCTAGCGAAAACTTAATTTCTATCAAGCAAAAGTCCATGGGTTGTTATACAGCGATTAAAAATCGCTAGACTAAATTACTTCTGACTCATTAATAGTAAACCAGTTTAAGTAAATGTTAATCATAACTGGCGGATATTATTATGCTTTGATTTAAGGCTTTCCAGGTTAAGTGGTTTACACATATAGAAACCCTGCAGTTGATCACATCCCATTTTAATTAATTGATCTCGTTGATAGGCGCATTCAATACCTTCTGCCACAACCTTTATGCCCAATTCATGCGCGAGTTTAATTAAGTGATCAATTAAAACATCAGTGCGACCGCTGTAACCAATTTTGTCAGTGAAACTACGGTCAATTTTTATATAGTTGATGGGGGTTTCACCAAGGTTATACAGCGGTGAAAAACATACTCCAAGGTCATTTAGGCTGATCCTGGAACCGCGTTCGATAACGGTGTTGCAAAATATCTTTACTTTTCTAGCATCGTTTATAGCCGTGCTTGCGGTTATCTCAAATTCGAAATCAGACATTTTTAGCTGATACGATTCACAAATAGAAAGCAGCTTTTGCGTATGGTGAAGACTTTCACACTCCAGTGGAGAAATGTTAACCGCAATTTTGATGTTTTTGTCGACATCAGCGCGTAGTTGTAACAGGTCGTGACAGCATCTCTTGAACACCCACAGGTCAAGGTCGAAAATCAGACCGTGTTTAATTGCCTTATCGATAAACTCGTTGGGGTAAACAGTACCGACACCCTTACGACTCCATCGAACAAGTGCTTCAAAAATGGTTATTAGTCCGGTAGATGCGTCGTATCTTGGTTGATACTCAAGATTGAGTTCATCATTCTGGATAGCGTGGTGCAATGCCCGAAGAAAATCTTCATTTTTTTGTTCTCCAAATTCCCTTGAGGAGTATTCGCTTGTTGTTTTTGTTTCACTTAGATTGTTCATGGCGATTACTCACTTTATTTAAGTGGTTAAAACCCCAGATGAAGAGCTAAAAACACACATCCCTGTGTTTACTATCACCTAGCAAAAAAACTTAATCAGGGTGTTTCTATGTCGATTTCATCGGCAACTCCGAGTTCAGGCCGGTCATTCCTGTCTTTTATTTTGACAAGTTGTGGTGTGGTAGGTGAAATAGCATTAATTAAAGTATTGATCTGAGCAGTGCTCAGGTTCTGGTCATTTTCATCCTCGAAATCAGTAATGGTGCCATCATCAAAACTAAATGTCACACCAAGCACAGTCATGGTTCCACCTGTCGAATCACCTGTGGCTTCTGTGGCATTACCTTGTACGATAACGTCATCTGGCTCTTTTACATCCACTTCAGTTGCGGTTATACCACCATTGCCATCATCAAAACCGCGGATTTCTACAAAACCAGGATTATTGAAAAGATGGGTTAAAGTATATGGTTCGATTTCAGTCACATCATCTTGCAGTTGGGTGTCGGTTGTTACTGTGACAGTGATTGGTGGTTGTCCCAGTACAGGTGTAACGGTAAAAGTATTTGCAGCTACATCAACTGAGGTAACAGGCGCATGTACTTTTATCGTGCCATCTTCAAGCTTAATTTCTTTTGCGATTAATGTGCCATTAACAATCGCGCCTTCTGCCTCAATATGAAGATCATTTGCCAGGGTTAATGTAGCAGGTACACGTGTTGTTACGTTGCTTGCATCAATACTAATTCCAGCAATCTTAAAGCTGCTGTCGTCTACATAATCAGTAATGATTCCTTCAAGTTCGAACTCGTCGGTATCATCTACTGAGTTGTTTTCAGCTTCCACTTTAGTTGCTGTAATCTCTTTTGTTACAGTATCAAATGTGCCTTTAACCTCAACCAGCAGTCCATTAGCTAATCCATTTGGTAGATCGTCAAGAGCCGCATTTAATGCATCAACAGTGAATTCGCTTGGATTTCCTAAGTCAAAATCAGTGTTGTTTAAATTCGCTATTGTGCCCTTAATTTCAACAATACTGTTTGCATCAAAAGTAATATTTTTAAGTTCAACACGTGTAGCCTGGAGGGTGCCATTTGAATCGAAGAAGCCACTGATTTCAACATTGTTAAGCTCAGCAATCGTGTCAAAATTGAAAATGGTACCTGGTGGCACGTTATCTTTAGCGGAGATATCAAATGTAGTGCTGCCACCATCAATAATGACAGTTGTCCCTAATACAGTAAATGTGCGTTTTATACCGTCAGCATCAGGTGCGCTTAATGAGGTAACAGGTCCCTGTATTTCGTCATCGAAACTAATGCTGGTTGCAGTGCCGGTTATGCCATCATCATTAATGCTACCGTTAACTTTTACCACCATGCCGATTGCCAGGTCGTCCTGGCTACCACTGCCGCTGTCGTCGATGTCAAACGTTGTGCTGCCGGTTTCAAACTCCACACCATTAACAAACACGCTGCCAAAACCGGTAACACTGCCGGATGAGGTAAAACCTGAGCCGCCAATGCCGGCGACACTGCTACCATCAGCGCCACCACCACAGGCAGCAAGGGTTAATGCTATTGCGGCACTTAAGGCGCTTTTTGTAAGAAATGTGTTCATCGTTCTTTCTCCCGAACCCTAGTGTTCGTAATAATGAATGCCCAGGCTGACGTAATGTGCATTTTCGTCATCCGATTCAACTTCATTTTGTGTCAGCCATGCATCGAGTTTTTCGAGCAAAGTCTGTGATTCTTTAAATGATAATTTTTTAAACTCTTCTACAGCGTTTTTATTGAGTTGCGTGCTTGAAACTTTTCGTTGAAAACGTTTGTTATCGTCTTCATCAATTAAGTTGTGATCGATGGTATTCAATAATTCGCTGGTGTCTGTGCCTAATATACGAATAATTTCTACGGAATCTTTTCCAGGCACGTAGGCAAGTTTGATTAAATGTACTTTGTTGTCTTTTACTTTTACGCACTCAGCCTTGAGTAAAAGATCCAGCATGGCTTTGGGGGTAATGTCGCCACTGTATTGTTTAACCAGGTCAGCGAAGGAACCCTCTTCGTCGGTCAGTGGTAACACTCTGGGATTGTCTAGTTCGTCAGTGAAGTCCTTTGCATTTACCCAGCCACTGATAACGCGGACTGCACGGTTATATTTTTGCTCAACATCCGGGCGATGTGCCTGTTCCAGTTCATTTAAGCGTTTGACTTCTTTACGGGATAAACCGGTTTGTGCAGAAACACTGGATACGGTTGTTTTTTGCTGTTTCTTTTTGCCGATTGCAAAAGCTTCATCGACATAGGCTTTACGCACCAGCTCTTCGAAACTACCGCAGGAGACGCCGTTACGAAGCATGACGCGCACCAGTGGACGCAGAATCTTCATTGCGCTTTCGTTTATAATTGTTTGTATGTCTTTACTCATAATGGGATTATAATCCCAAATTAATAAAGAAGTCAATCTGTTTATTTTTTAAAAATACAATTATTTTATTTATGGCACTTTTTTATAATAAATCCGGTAAAAAAGAGTCTTCTGTGCCTGCTGTTTTTTTTACCTGTCTCGGTGGTGATTATTGTTATTTTGCCTGTACCAATCGGTAGGGAGTATGAAAAACAACTGTGATAACCATGCGCTGATGGTGCCTGGCCGACCGCTTGTTAAACCAGGTTGTAAGCGATTGTATTCGGGATTCATGCAGTAAGTAATGATGGCTTTATTCGTCTGACACTTAACGGTCGGCATAGTAAAAAGCCCTGAAGATGGTCACAGCCCAGATTGGACATAAAAGCGCATTGCGCACTCTTTTCTATGCCTTCTGCAATGACATGAACTTTTATGTCTTTTGCTATTTTAACCAGCGAGCAAATAAAACCTTCAGAATTTGTTGATTTGCCTATGCCATGTATCAAATTATCTATTGATTATGATTGTATTGGTTAAACGCCACAATTTGAGGATAGGAGATAGCCCTGTCGCAAAATCATCAAGACTAAAATTGACACCATAATTTTCCAGGGCTTCGCAAAATGAAGTGAATGTTGGCATATCGTGAGTGTGCGCACAGCCTGTCATATCAAACTCAAAATTTGAAATGTGGACGCCATATTTATCACTGAGTTTGCTTATTTTTTGAAAATAAGAAATATCCTCACATTCTTGTACCGAAATATTAATGGATATTTTTACTTGTGTATGAATATTTTCATGTAACCAGAGTAAGTCTTTACAACAATGTTCAAATACCCATAAAATCCAGGTTAAAGATTAAGCCATTCTTTTCTGCTTCTGAAATAAAAACGTCTGGATAGAGCATCCTCTCATTTTATATTTATCCATAAGCCTGTCCGCATAATAAAATAGAGACTTCCAGGGCAATCATTTTTGGAAATGGCATTACCATTTGATGACAAAAATCTTTTACCCTGTTTCCTGAACGTGCTAGTTACATGGGAATTTATTCCCATTGATAATAAAAGTCAATCGTTTTTTCTTAAGACGTAACGTCCATGAACATCAAACATAGTCGCAGTGTGTCACTTACCCAGCGATTGCTACCGCATCCAGTGAATGCCGGTACCAGGATTGATGTTACGAATATTATCGGCCTGGTTTTTTTTCATCTAGCGGGCCATATACTGGGGAGTGTGGGAGTGCATGTATACAGGAGGTACGGGCAGATAATTGCTCCTGCATTGTCCTGATAAGTTACATCCATGTAACGATGCAATATCTACACTTCCACCATCCATGGTGGTCGTATTCGGGTAACGCATATGTCAATGGTTGAAAATTGCTCCTTGCATTTTCCACACTTCCCACATCTGACCACCATGGATGGAGGAAATGCAATAGGATTGAAGGAGCAATCCTTGCCATGTGGGTCGGATGGACGGTAGTAGGGCAACGCAGGAGCGGTTGTCGAGGAGAGGTTACAGAGGAGCAAATACCGAGCCACTGTTTTCAGTGTATACCGTTTATTGTTAATCGATCATTTTTTATTATATTCATAATCTTGAGCTATATAATCAGTGTTGCCATGAAATATCCAGGTTAACCATAACAATATGCCTGATATTTTTCTGTAGGGTGCTGTAAACAGGTTGGATGCACAATAACAATTGATGGAATATCAATGATAAAAAGAAAGTTTGATTGGTTGCATTGGTATTTGGTCTTTAGTGGTATAGCTCTGACTGGCACAGAAGCGGTTGCCGAGAAGTCGACATGGGAACTGGGTATAGGGCTGGCTGCGCTCAATATACCGTTCTATCCGGGGTCTTCAGAAAGTACAACCTATCTTGTGCCCGTTCCACATGTTCTTTATCGCTCTGAAAATATTGAAGTTGATAATGGTTTGCAGGCAACTTTTTTAAAAACTGAAAAGGTACGCATCGATTTAAGCGCAGATTTTGGCGTACCGGTGAACAGTGAAGAAAGCATTGCCCGTCAGGGCATGCCGGATATTGACCTGGTTATACAGATAGGCCCTTCAGTCGAAGTCACATTGGCGGGCGGGCGTTTTAAACCCAGTCATACCCGCCTGGAGCTTCCGGTGCGCGCAGCTGTGGCGACAGACTTTAGTTCTGCGCAGCATGTAGGCTGGATATTTGAACCGCGTTTAACCTATGAAACACGCCGGCCTCAAAAAACTGGTTTTGCTTATTTGTTTTCGGGCGGGCTACGATTTGCCACAGAAGATTACAATGATTATTACTATGGAGTTGATCCGGCTTTTGCCACACCTATACGTCCAGCGTATGATGCAGATCAAGGTTATAGTGGGCTGTTCATTGATGCCATTGCTAACTGGCGCACGCATAATTTAATTTATTTTGCATTTGTGCGTTATCAAAATCTTGCTGGTGCAACGTTTGAAAACAGTCCGCTTGTTGAACAGAATAATTACTTTTTTGTTGGGGCGGGTGTGACATGGGTCTTTGCCCGTAATTTTTAAATTTACCGAGTTAGAGTCAATTTGTTAGAAGAATTGATTGTCAGCCACTGGATGCTTTAAATTGACTTCGATCTCATTCCAGAATTATATAACCAGACAATAGTTGTATTTTTGTATAGTTTTAAAAATCAGAGAATAAGCGTGGCCAACCGCTTAGATCCTGGTTTGATAGTTTATGCAACCAGTTTTCTACCAGTATCTGTTTGTTGTTGTTCGTTGCTGCATAAACCACCTGCAGCTGCTGTAGAGTCATCAGGCTATTCTTAACATCGCCTAATTGATGGTGAATAATAAAGCGCAAGAGAAACTTAAAGCTACTAATTAAGTCGGTTATGTTAAGGCTGGTTTAAATGACTAGATTTGATCATAGCTATCTTGACTATTATTCGCCATAGTTGCTATTAAAAATAGTCAAAAATGCGGCGGCACGAACTGGCAAACTTTTTTACTTTGTGTAAACTGCACTTTTTATGCCTATGCTAGTGTTAATGCTGACCTTGCCTTGACAAAAAAATACACTTGTATAGAGGTCTCAGTTTGATATCACGTACCAGCTTGGCACAAAAAAGCGCATAATTATCATATGTTGAAAACGCTTCACAAATGGATGTTGATTACATTACTACTGATACTTTCCTGTAGTCAGATAGCACATGCCCAAAAGAAGCTATATCAATCTGATGGTAAGCTGCCGTTTGTCGAGATGATGATGAATATGATGTCGGCAATGGGGATTATAGATAAGTTGCCTGCCAATGGTGCCTACGGTGGTTACGGGCAATCCGGTTTGTCTAACCCGTATGCTCGGGCACTGGCAATGCGGGGCATGTCGCCCGGCTTGCTCAATTCCGGCTATGGCAATAATCCTTTTATGCGTTCTCCGTGGTTGCAAACACCCTGGTCTTCATCCGCCCTGAACGGTTCAAATTTGAATACTGCAAGCCCTATCTGGGGCACTCCGGACTGGGGTGTTTTGCCATTAGATAATTTTGCGTCAAATTATTATTCAAGGTATAACCCGTATGGCTCTTCATTGCCATGGTCTACATCCGATTTAGATGGCTGGGTTAATGAAACCTGGGAAACATCGTTATGGAATCCCCGGTCTGAAAGACCCGTGCAGGCAGAACCTCAGTCGAAGCAGCCGAAGGTACCGCTGGTGCAAAATTTCAACTATAACGTGCCAGACAATCCAGCGGCTAACGCGCAACATCAAACGCGCCAGAGAAGCAGTAAGCAATCTCCATTGTCAAACCTGGCTCCACCGAACAGGCCGCCGGGGAGGCAGCAGGCGCAGCAACCTGCCCAGGCAACGGCTTCGCAACAAAGAAAACAATCGCCTTTGCATAAAAAAAATGAGCTGAATATCAGGCAAAAACCCTGTGTTACTGATTTTTGTGGTTTAAAAAAGCCCGACTTAAATGGTTTGTGGGTGGCTGAAAATGGTGAAATGCTGGGGGTGAAAAATAAACGCTATTTATGGAGTGACAGCAACGAACGTTATTTAACCGGTGAACTTCTGATAGAGAACGAATATTTACTGACCAGTGTTGATGGTCATGAGAAGATAATGCGTTTTAAATATAAGTTCGCAGGCAATCATTTGTTAACCATGACACCTGATGGGACCATTCGTGAATTTGTTAGAATACCTGTTCAGAGTATTCGTAATCAATATTACGGTCAATGGTAAAAGAAAGTTGTCAGTTTAAAGAAGTTATAAGTTGGCAGTTATCAGTTAAAAACGCACTGGAATCGTTCCTCGGCAATTGCTCCATGCATTGCCCTACTAAGTGACATCCATGTCACGAAGACGATTCTCAGCATACGACCCACATGGATGTGGGGAGTGCGGAAAATGCAGGAGCAATTTTCAGTCACGCCATCTGTGGAGATAAAAACTGCTTGAGAAGATTTATGTGATTTTAAATAACGCAACGCAACTGCCAACTGCCAACTGCCAACTGCCAACTGCCAACTGCCAACTGCCAACTGCTGAGCAAACTCAACTGCCAACTGCCAACTGCCAACTGCCAACTGCCAACTTTCTTTTACGTTTCAAGTATCAAATTGACTTCCTGCATACCATTCTGTTGTTGAGTATAAGCCCGCATTTCCAGTACCCCTTTGGTATTAAGAGAAATAATGATGTAAAAAACATCTTTATAGCTGTTTTCATCAATATCCAGCTGAGAGGGTGTTGCATTTGTGGTCGGGTGTGAATGCACGATAGCAAACAATTGTTGCTGTTTGTCGCGCATTTGTTTCATGGCACTTATCTGTTGCGTGGCATCCATTAAAAATCGACAGCCGGGATCATTTGAAATATTGTCGACTGGGTAATAATCTTTATGCTCGGATGTACTGTTACCAATCAAGCCGCACACTTCTATCTCTGGATTTTTCTGTGCATGCGCCAGAATTTTGTTTACCAGTGGGCGAGGGAGATACAGTGTGATTTTTTTTGTGACATAATTTATGCGTAGATCTTAGTAAAAAGATATAAGTTATAAGTTGGTAGTCGTCAGTTATTAGTAAAAACTTTTGAAAAGTACATGTATTTTTTTATTACTTATAACTGCCAACTTTTACTTACACACCGGACAGTTCGGGTCTTTGTTCAGTTTCATGGTTCGCCATTGCATGGCGAGTGCATCAAAAAGTAACAGGCGATTTTGCAGTGTTTCGCCAATCATACAAATTAATTTTATCGCTTCCAGCGCCTGCATACTACCCAGTATACCAACTACGGGTGCGAGGATACCGTTATCGCTGCAGTTTGTGTTTTCTTCACCGCCTTCTGCATACAGGCAGGCATAACATGCACTGTTTTTTAGTCGGTTATCAAACACACTTATTTGTCCCTGGTATTGAATTGCTGCTGCTGAAACCAGAGCGACCTGTTGCGAAACACAGGCGCGGTTAATGAGGAAACGTGTTTCAAAATTATCGGTGGCGTCAATTACGCAACTTGCATTTTTAAACAGGGCTTCAAGTTCATCCAGTGTTAATTGTTTGCTAACACAATGGATGCGGGTTTCAGGATTAATTTTTAGTAATGTATTTTTAGCGGAGTTTGTTTTGCTATCACCAATGCTGTCGATATTATGCACAATCTGGCGTTGCAAATTACTGTTATCAACGGTATCGAAATCGACCAGTGTTAAAGTGCCAACACCGGCGGCAGTTAGATACATCGCTGCAGAACTGCCCAAACCACCGATACCCATAATAATCACATGTGCATTGTGCAGCTGCTGTTGGCCTTCAATACCAAAATGCGGCAGCATAATCTGACGACTGTAGTGTAATAGTTGCTCGTCGTTAAATGTGATTTCGATATCTGACATATTAAAAGATAGTTGGCAGTTGGCAGTTATCAGTATAAAGCAGAAAATTATTTTTTAAACTGCAAACTGCAAACTGACAACTTAAAACTTTTTTCTTCCCTGCTGTCATTCTAGTGTGTCCGGACAAATCCTGTTTCTGTTCAATCTGTGTATAGCCGTTATTAGCAAAACAATCAGACACCAGTCGTTTTTGATTATAACCGTGTTCAACAATTAACCATGCGTTCTTTTTTAGATGGTTTTTTGCATGCAGGCATAAATGCTCTATATCATCCATGCCGGTTTTGCCAGCACTTAGCGCGCTTTGTGGCTCAAAACGTACATCACCAGTTAGCAAGTGAGGATCGTCGTTTGCAATGTAAGGCGGGTTGCTGACGATAATATCAAAATCGTTATCATTTATATTATTAAACCAGTTGCTTTGTACAAATGAGATATTACTTGTTTGGTGGCTGTTGCTGTTGTTTCTGGCTAGTTTCAGGGCATCAGCAGATAGTTCACTGGCAAATATATTCCACCCCGGCTTTTCGGTTGCGACTGTGATGGCGATAGCACCCGTGCCTGTGCCCATGTCGAGTAGTTTAATATTTTCCCTGTCGCTGAATTTGTCCAGTATAAATTCAATTAGTGTTTCGGTTTCTGGTCGTGGAATTAAGGTACTGTCATTAACCGAAAAATTCAATGACCAGAATTCTCGTAAACCGGTTAAATGTGCAACAGGTAAGCCCTTTTTTCGTTGCTCTACCAGTAGCTGGTATTGTGATGTCTGTTCTTCACTGAGATCTTTTTCAGGCCAGGCCGCCAGATGTGCGGTATTGCATTGAAGAATATGTGTCAATAATACCTGAGCATCTATGGTTGCAGATGAGCTTGTCTCAGACAGTGACTGACAGGCTAGCTGAAGTGCTTGCTGGATATTCATCAGGGACTATGGTCAGAATCATTCATATAAAGTGCTGAGTGTGTATCATTCGCCAGACAGGCTGGCCAGTTGTTCTGCCTGATATTCATTGATCAATGGTTTGATGACCTGGTTTAGTTCACCCTGAATAATTTCATCTAATTTATATAAGGTGAGATTGATGCGATGGTCGGTAACGCGACCTTGTGGGTAGTTATAAGTGCGAATGCGCTCGGAGCGGTCGCCACTGCCGACCAGGCTTTTTCTTGTTTGCGCCTGTTCAGCCTGTTGTTTTTCGATTTTTGCGTTCATGATGCGCGACGCCAACAATGACATCGCGCGTGCTTTATTTTTATGTTGTGAGCGTTCGTCCTGGCATTCAACCACGGTACCGGTTGGAATATGTGTGAGGCGCACAGCAGAATCTGTTTTGTTCACGTGCTGGCCACCAGCGCCCGAGGCACGGTAGGTGTCAACGCGTAGATCAGAAGGATTGATTTCTATCTGCTCAATATCAGCGACTTCGGGCAGTATCGCAACGGTAGCTGCAGAGGTGTGTACACGGCCCTGTGATTCAGTTTCGGGTACACGTTGTACGCGATGCGCGCCAGATTCAAACTTTAACTGTGAATAAGCGCCATTGCCAATAATTCGCGCAACGATTTCCCGGTAACCGCCATGCTCGCCCAGGTTTTGATTAATAATTTCAATCTGCCAGCGTTTTAACTCGGCAAAACGGCTATACATACGGAACAGGTCGCCGGCAAATATAGCCGCTTCATCACCACCGGTACCGGCACGAATTTCAAGAAAGATATTGCTGTCATCATAGGGGTCTTTGGGTAACAATATTTTTTGCAGTTCAAGTTCAAGTGACTCTGTTTTTTCCTGGGCTTCCTTTTTTTCTTCTAAAGCCATATCGCGAACGTCAGCATCATCATCCTTTAGCATGTCTTCAGCGGCTGCTAAATCAACTTTTGCTGAGTTGTAATCTTGAAAGCAGGTAACCACAGGTTCCAGCTGTGCGTATTCCTGTGATAACTCACGAAACTGATTTTGATCGCTGATAACACCAGGCTCAGCAAGCAGCCCGGCGATCTCTTCATGTCGGTCGAGCAGAGTATGCAGTTTATTAAGTATGGATTCTTTCATTTTTTATCATCAGTCTCGTTATTTAAAAACAGATTTTGCGCGATATCTAAAATATGATCGCGGTTATCCTGGCTTGCCTGGCGCAATTGTGTGCTGGGCTGATGCAAAAATTTATTGGTTAAGGTGTTGGCAAGAAATTCAAGTACTTGTTCTGCATCCTGACCCGCTGCCAACTGCTTCTTTGCCTTGCTTAAAACTTCATTACTGAGGTTTTGTGTGTGTTGCCTGATTTGTGCGATTACATCGACTGCGCCCAGTGAGCGTTGCCAGTTTAAAAAATGGCTGACCTGGGTATCAATGATTTCACGTGCCTGCTCGGCGGCCTGCAGACGACTTTCCATGTTCTCATTGATCACCGATTGCAGATCATCCACACTGTATAAATAGATGTCATCCAGTTCGCTGACCTCCGGTTCTATATCGCGCGGTACGGCCAGATCAACCATGAAAATAGGTTCATGTCTGCGCTGTTTTAATGCGCGTTCAACAGTGCCTTTGCCGATAATGGGTAGTGGGCTGGCGGTTGAAGAAATGACGATGTCGCTGCGGTGCAAATGAGTGGCAATGTGTTGCAGGCTAATGGCCTCAGCAGCAAATTCATCGGCCAGTTTTTGCGCGCGCTCGATACTGCGATTGGCAATGATGATTTTTTTCACGCCCTGTGAGTGTAAATGACGCGTTGTCAGTTCAATGGTTTCTCCAGCGCCAACCAGTAAAACGGTGGTCTCTTTAAGATCACCAAAAATTTGTTTGGCAAGGCTGACCGCGGCAAAAGCCACGGATACTGGACTGGAGCCAATGCCTGTGTCGGTGCGAACCTGTTTGGATACGGCAAACACACGCTGATAAAGTTTGCCAAGTAGCTGACCGAGAGTGCCACTCTCATTTGCCCGCGCATAAGCCTCTTTCATTTGTCCGGCAATTTGTGGTTCACCCAGCACCATGGAGTCCAGGCCGCAGGCAACTTCCATGGCATGACGAATGGTTTCTTCGTGTGCGTATAGATAAAGGTGCTCTCTAATCAGTTTTTCGTCAAGCCCGTGAAATTGACTGAACCATCGAATAATAGCCTGGTCGTTATTAGTAGTGGTAACGCAATAAATTTCGGTGCGATTACAGGTTGATAAGATAGCAGCTTCTTCCACATGTTTAAGATTCTTCAGGCTAGACAACGCTTCCGGTAAAGATTGCGGCGTAAACGCAAGCCGCTCGCGCAAATCAAGCGGCGCGGTTTTGTGATTGATACCAAGTGTAATCAAAGACATAGATGAAAGTGGGATAGTGTTATTCTGGGAAAACAGGCAATTTTGAGGGATGGATGCAGTTAACTCAAGCCAATTCCGATATATACCCCGAAATATTTAGTTAATTTGTAATGATTTCACCATTAATATTGTAATTAACTGTATAAAATGCGTTATATTCAGTAATGAAATAGATTAGTTGATGTTACGAGATGCCAAAAATTAAGCTTAACTTATTATTTAATATCAGACGTTTAGTTATTCCTTCGACGTACTGCTCAGGAAAAATATCAGGGCCAAAAATTAACTTCCGAGTTTATTTTACGCCGCTTTTGTCCATATTGATCTTGCCCATGGTTTTGTCAGCCTGTAATAGCCTGCCAGTGGAGACAGCTGTTGAACACAATGCCGGGACTTCAAATCAGGCGAGTAGTGAGATACCAGCGGGTGATCATGAGACTGAAATTAATCAGGCCAAAAAACAGTCAAAACTTGATGGTGATTCGTTATATAACCTGCTGGCAGCAGAATTTGCCGGCAATAGTGGCGACATTGAAACCTCACTGAAACACTATCGACTGGCTGCAAAGTCTATTGAAGACAGTCGTATTGCTGCTCGCACAGCTTATATTGCACTTTATGGTGAACATTATGACGAAGCGCTGGTTGCACTTGAACGCTGGCGTGAACTTGAACCAGGGGCGCCAGATTTGCCTGGTATGTATGCCACTACCTATCTCAAGCTGGCGCAACCAGAAAAGGCTGTGCCTTATATTGAGGAAATGCTTTCAGCTACAGATGAGACTTCAGTTAATGCAGCCATGGTGGTGAAACAGCTTCTGGCTGAAGACGCATCCACCAAAGATGCTTATGTGGTTTTGCAGCAGATAAATAACAGAGAGGATAAAAATAAACACCTTCTTATTTTGCAGTCACGTTATGCTGCGGAACTAAAAAAGTATGACGAATCCCTTGCAATACTCGATCAGGTGCTGGTAATTGATCCTTCGATGCATGAAGTGTCAATTATAAAAGCTAGAATTTTGTTTGCTCTGGGTAAACATGAAGAAGCCTCGGTACTGATGAAGCAGGTGCTTGAAGAATTCCCGGATAACAATGCTTTGCGCCTGCAATACGCCCGTATGCTGGTTGAACAGCAGAACCTTAAGGCTGCCACTGAGCAATATTCAATACTTCATGAAAAACAGCCTGAAGATGGTGAAATTGCTTTAAGCCTGGCGCTGTTGAATATTGAAACGAATAATATTGAAGAAGCCATTGTCGCACTTGAACACCTTATTGAAATTGATAAAAATGTTTCAATAGCCAATTATTATCTGGCAAGAATTGCACAAAGTCAGGGCGATAACAAACAGGCAATAGCTTATTATCTGCGTGTTAAGAACGGTGATTATATTTTTGATGCACAACTAAGAATTGGCATCTTGTTGTCAATTCTTGGCAAGCCTGACGAAGGCCTGGCAAAACTTGAAGCACTGGCAGAAGCGCAAAGTAACTGGGATTTACGCGTAAAAGCTTATCTTGCTCAAGGTGAGGTGCTGCGCAGTCAGCAACGATATAAAGAAGGCGTAGAAATGTATAGCCGTGCTTTGCAGCAGAACCGTGAAGACACAAACCTGCTTTATGCGCGTGGTTTAATGGCCGAAAAAGTGGATCGCCTCGACATGGCCGAAGCCGATTTATTAAAAGTGATATCAAAAGAACCGGACAATGCAGATGCGCTGAATGCCCTGGGATACACACTGGCTGATCGCACATCAAGATACAAGGAAGCGCTGGAGTATATTAACAGGGCGGCTGAACTGGTGCCTGATGAACCTGCGATACTCGATAGTTTAGGCTGGGTAAGTTACCGACTGGGTAGAATGGATGATGCCCTGAAATGGTTGTCCCGAGCATTCGAAAAACTCGAGGATGCAGAAATCGCTGCGCACTATGGTGAAGTGTTATGGCACAGTAATCAGAAAGACAAAGCACGTGAAGTTTGGGAAAAAGGTAAGGCAAAGAATGCAAAAAACCCGGTATTGATTGAGACGCTTAAGCGTATAAAACCTTAAAAGTAATATCCGTCGGGAAAAGACGCAATATAAGCAATAATGATTTCTTCATTGGCAATATGATTGCAGTTTATAAACGTTCCACGAGTTTCACTAAGGCTCAGAATAAAAAATAAGAAACAATTTTATTGTGTCTTTTGCGATATTTGTAGACTGAGAGAATCTTGAGTTTGTTTTCACTTTATACAGTTATTACAATAGCCAGCAATATAAACATATCCTGTTATTACACTGAAAAACTATGATTCATTCTTTTTCGATTAGTTCGGTCATTAGTCTTGCATGTTTGCTACTTGTATCCTGTGCCACAGTACAGGAACAAATAGCAACAGAACCTGCCGGTTGGGTGGCTGAGCAGCAAATCCGGGAACAGATTAAGGCATGGGAGATTCGCGGTCGCCTTGGCGTACAAACTGAAAGCAATGGTGGTACGCTGGATATTATCTGGAAACAGTCAGATGATGATTACTCTATCCGATTAATTGCGCCATTAGGTGCAGGTACCTATCTGATTCAGGGAGACAGTGGCTTTGCAGAAATACGGTTTCCTGATGGCGAGAAAAAAATAGTTAACAATATAAATGATGTTTTTACATCAACGCTTGAAGTCGATCTACCTGTTAATGCACTTAAAGACTGGATTCGAGGGCTTCCGGCTAAAACATTATCTGTTGATGATATCAACTGGAATGAACAGGGCCTGTTAAACAAAATAAAACAGTCTGGCTGGAATATAGAAATGAATAAATACTCGGGCAAAAAAATATTATTGCCACATGCTATTTATTTAAGCCGTGATGATAATATTGAGCTGGATATCAGATTGCTGCTGAGGCAATGGTTGGTAGATAACTAATTTATGATTAATTCAGTTTGGCCTGCACCAGCAAAATTAAACCTGATGTTGCATATAACCGGGCAACGAGATGACGGTTACCATGAATTGCAGACTATTTTTCAGTTTATTGATTTTGCTGATCAGCTTGAATTCAATATAAGAAATGATAATCAGATTATTCGTTTTTGCGAAAATTTTGCTGTGCCTGAAAGCGAGGACATTATTATTCGTGCGGCAAAATTATTGCGAGAAAAATTTCTAAGCAAGCATCCCGCAAGGGACAAAAAGTTTGGTGTCGACATCCATCTTAAAAAAAATATTCCCATGGGGGCAGGTTTAGGTGGTGGTAGTTCCGATGCAGCAACCACCCTGGTAGCATTAAATACTTTTTGGCAAATGCAATTCACCATTGATGAGCTTGTTGCAATGGGGCTGACATTAGGTGCAGACGTCCCCGTTTTTTTACGTGGTTTTGCTGCATTTGCCGAAGGTGTAGGTGAGAAATTAAGCCCGTTTTCGCCGTCAGAAGGCTGGTATCTGCTACTGATCCCACCGGTGCATGTGTCCACAAAAGAAATCTTTTCAAATCCGCAATTGACAAGGGATTGTTCTACCATCAAAATATGCGACCTTTCGCGCTGTGAGTGGCGGAATGTATGCACACCGGTAGTGCTTAAAAACTACCCATTGGTGTCGCAAGCAATTGATATTCTTGGTAAATATTCAAAAGCTTGCATGAGTGGTACAGGTGCTTCGGTATTTGCGCGTTTTGATACAAAAGCACAGGCAGAAGACGTTTTGCAACAAATTAGAGAAAATCCGCTGGTTAGATCCTGGATTTGCTTTGTTGCCAGAGGATTAAATCAGTCACCACTGCACCACTTTTTGGAATCTCAGACCAGTATTTAGTCACTGCTTTGAGTAAATGAATTATTGGGCCGTCGCCAAGCGGTAAGGCACCAGGTTTTGATCCTGGCATGCGCAGGTTCAAATCCTGCCGGCCCAGCCATATTAATATTTAGCGATATAAAATGCTATAGGAATTAAGACGGCAGATTTGAACCGTTACAGGTTCAACTAAAATCGTCGGGAACGATTTTGAACATTCGCGGCGGCTGTTGTATTAGAGCAGGCGAATGACCCGCAGGGTAAAATACAGGAAGTATTTTATAATCCTGCCGGCCCAGCCATATTATAAATGCCGAATATTTAGCGATATAAAATGCTATAGGAATTAAGACGGCAGATTTGAACCGTTACAGGTTCAACTAAAATCGTCGGGAACGATTTTGAACATTCGCGGCGGCTGTTGTATTAGAGCAGGCGAATGACCCGCAGGGTAAAATACAGGAAGTATTTTATAATCCTGCCGGCCCAGCCATATTATAAATGCCGAATATTTAGCGATATAAGCAAATGCTATAGGAATTAAGACGGCAGATTTGAACCGTTACAGGTTCAACTAAAATCGTCGGGAACGATTTTGAACATTCGCGGCGGCTGTTGTATTAGAGCAGGCGAATGGCCCGCAGGGTAAAATACAGGAAGTATTTTATAATCCTGCCGGCCCAGCCATATTAAGTAGTCTGGCTATACACCATGTAGTTATATATTAAGTACGATTCTGGCTGACAAACAATGTTAGCTCCGCTGTTATTTAGCATGAACATTAACATTGTTTAATACGGGATAGGCAAAGTGAATCACGAAGTCGGTAGTCGGTTGATGATATTCGCGGGTAACGCCAACCCGCAGTTAGCGCAACGTATTGCTGAACTATTAGGTACTCGATTAGGCAGAACCAGCGTGGAAACCTTTAGCGACGGAGAAATCTGCGTTGAGGTGAGGGAGAATGTCCGTGGCCGGGATGTATTTATCATCCAGCCTACCTGTACACCCTGTAATGATCACCTGATGGAATTAATGGTGATGATCGACGCCATGCGCCGCGCTTCGGTAATGCGGGTGACAGCTGTTGTTCCATATTACGGTTATTCGCGTCAGGATCGTAAACCACGCTCAGCACGGGTGCCAATTACGGCAAAAGTGGTTGCTAATATGCTGGCAAGTGTAAAACTGGACCGTTTGCTTACAGTGGATTTACATGCAGATCAAATTCAGGGTTTCTTTGATTTACCGGTCGATAATGTTTATGCCTCACCCATATTGTTGAAAGATATATGGCAGAAATACCATAATGACCTGCTGGTGGTATCACCGGATGTCGGTGGTGTGGTCAGGGCGCGAGCACTGGCAAAACGCCTGGGTGATGCAGAACTGGCGATTATCGATAAACGCCGTCCCAAGGCCAATGTGTCTGAAGTGATGAATATCATCGGTGATGTTGCCGGTAAAAATTGCGTAATCGTCGATGACCTGGTCGATACCGCGGGCACTTTATGTAAGGGCGCAGCGGCGCTGAAAAACGAAGGTGCGGCCAGTGTATCGGCCTATTGTACGCACCCTGTATTGTCAGGTAAGGCAATCGAAAATATAAATGCATCAAAGCTCGATGAACTGGTGGTGACCAACACCATACCGCTGTCTGAAGAAGCGCAGAGGTGTGATCGTATACGCCAGTTATCAGTGGCGGAGATGCTGGCAGAAACCATAAGGCGGATTCATATGGAAGAGTCTGTCAGTGAGATGTATATAGATTAATAACCGTTTTGTGTATGCAGAACAGGTAGGCCGGGTAAAATCTGCCTGGCCTAAGGTCCTGAACCTCAGGGGGGCAGGGACAGCTTTTCGGGTGTACTGATTTTTGAGATTGTTTTTTATGATCTCAAAAACGGAATCAATAATTTAACGTTTTTTGATTCCAGACAAGCTTCATTTGGTCGCGAGTGAAGATTATTTTTAATATTTGGAGAAGACCATGAGTGTAGAATTAAACGTTACATTGCGTGATGACAAGGGGAAAGGTGCGAGCCGCCGCCTGCGTCACGCAAATACATTACCCGGCATCGTATACGGTGGCAGTAAAGATTCAGTGTCAATTACACTGCAACAAAAAGATGTTCAGCACGAGCTGCCTGATGAAAGCTTTTATTCGCAGGTGCTTTCATTAAATATAGACGGCAAAGCGGAAGACGTTTTAGTACGTGATATCCAGCATCATCCATATAAAGCGGAAGTGATGCATATGGACTTTATTCGTGTTGATGCGAAAAAAGTGGTACATATATTTTCACAGTTGCATTTTATTGGCGAAGAGGTTTCACCGGGTGTTAAAACCGAAGATGGCGTTATTAATCACGTTTTGACCGAGGTTGAACTGGAATGTTTACCTAAGAATATTCCTGAGTTCATTGAAGTTGATCTTTCTGAAATGCACGTCGGTGATGTCATTCACTTATCTGATCTGAAATTGCCAAAAGGCGTTGAAGTATTAGCGCTGAAACAAGGCGATGAACACGACACTGCTGTTGTTGGTATGCATGTTCGTAAAGTTGTCGCAGAAGTTGAAGAGGGTGCGCCAGAAGCACCAGCAGCACCAGCAATTGAAGGAGAAGCTGAAGGCGAAGGCGAAGAAGGTGGTGATAGCGAGTAATGTTAGCTACATAAGCTAGCTGATACTAATTATGGCTGTTAGATCAATCGATCTTAAAGTTATCGTTGGACTGGGTAACCCTGGCTCCAAATACACTGAAACCCGGCACAATGCCGGGTTTTGGTTTATTGAGGCAGTGGCGCGCAAATATTCAGCTGTTTTTCGCCCGGATAAAAAGTTTTATGGTGAAGTTGCAAAGATCTTAATCGAAGGTAAGGATATCTGGTTATTGAAACCCGGTACCTTTATGAATCGAAGTGGGCTTGCGGTGCAAAGCCTGTTGTCATTTTACCGCATCACTGCTGATCAGTTATTAGTTGCTCATGATGAGATTGATTTGCCACCGGGAACCGCTAAATTAAAAACCGGCGGTGGTCATGGTGGGCATAATGGACTGCGAGACATTATCAGTCAGTTAGGTTCGAACGATTTTCATCGCTTACGTCTCGGCGTAGGCCATCCTGGTAGTAAAGATCAGGTGGTTGACTATGTTCTGCACAATGCATCGCGTGACGATCGTATATTGATAGACCGGGATATTGATGATGCTGTTGCGGTATTGCCCGATCTGGCATCCGGTGCTTTTGAACAGGCAATGCAGAAACTGCACAGTAAATAATTATTTTTCTAACTGTCATCTTGAACGATAGTGAAAGATCTTTTGTCCGCTAATAACGCAAAGGACGCGAAAACAGCTTTTTAGTTTTTAAACATTTGCGTTATTTGCGGACTATCTTAAGTTTTTTAGTTTTTAATGATTATCCAGGAGTAACAAGTGGGTTTTAAATGTGGCATTGTAGGTTTACCAAATGTAGGTAAATCCACCTTATTTAATGCATTAACCAAAGCGGGTATACAGGCAGAAAACTATCCATTTTGCACTATCGAGCCTAATGTGGGTATAGTGTTGATGCCGGATACGCGCCTCGATAAACTGGCAGAAATCGTACAGCCGAAACGTGTGGTGCCAACCACGATGGAATTTGTTGATATCGCAGGTCTGGTAGCAGGTGCATCAAAAGGTGAAGGGTTAGGCAATAAATTCCTTGCCAATATCCGCGAGACGGATGCCATCGCGCATGTCGTCCGTTGTTTCGACAACGACGATGTGGTGCATGTCGAAGGCAAGATAAATCCTGTCGATGACATCGAAGTCATTGATACTGAGCTGGCGCTGTCTGACCTGGAGTCAGTAGAAAAAGCCGCTGATAAGGTTGGCCGTGTTGCCAAAAGCGGTGATAAAGTGGCAAAAGCAAAATTTGCATTACTGGAAAAAGTTGCCGCGCATTTAAATGAGTCCAAACCTGTGCGCTCCATGGGATTGAGTGATGATGATTTAGCTGTGCTTTATGACCTGCATTTACTCACCGTTAAACCGGTAATGTATATTGCCAATGTCAGTGATGACGGGTTTGAGAACAACCCCTATCTGGATGCGGTAAAACAGCGAGCAGAAGATGAAGGCGCTGCCGTAGTTGCTGTCTGTGCAGCGATCGAAGAGGAGCTGATTGAGCTTGATACAGAAGAGGCTAAAGAATTTCTCTCTGAACTGGGCCTGGAAGAACCTGGCTTAAACCGTGTAATTCGTGCTGGCTACAAACTATTAGGCCTGCAGACCTATTTTACCGCAGGGGTAAAAGAAGTGCGTGCCTGGACCATTGCTATCGGCGCCACCGCACCGCAAGCCGCAGCCGTGATCCATACCGATTTTGAAAAAGGTTTTATCCGCGCAGAAACCATTGCTTACCAGGATTTTATTGACTATAAGGGTGAACATGGCGCAAAAGAAGCAGGTAAATTACGTGTTGAAGGTAAAGACTATATCGTGAAAGATGGTGATGTAATGCATTTTCGCTTTAACGTATAAGCCTGAATTATTGTCGTCGAGATGACAAAATACAGGAAATAGTTCGTAATTGAGTGGCGACTATAATCCTGTAAATATTGACAATAAGCCTATAAAACGGGAAAATCCCCGGCCTTCATTGAGGTTCAAAGAATAGTCCAGCCGGACGAACTCTTGTTAGATAAAATATAGGCTATGTAGATGTAGCTCAGCTGGTTAGAGCTCAGCATTCATAAGGAATGGGTCATGGTCAAAAGGAAGGAAGAAAATGAGCTGAAATTTTCTTCTGGATTGGGTGAAAAAATCAAAGGAATTTGACCCAAAAACACCATCATTTAGCACTGAAAATCGAAAAAGGTCATGTAGCTCAGTTGGTTAGAGCACGGCATTCATAATGCCGGGGTCGGTGGTTCAAGTCCACCCATGACCACCATTTTTATCCACTAAATCAATTAACTGCAACATTTTGTAAACAGGTCAGCTTCATTGCCAGCATGGTGTGTGCGGCTTTTTCAAGATTTTACTCCGCAGACCCTGTTTGCAGCATCAATTAAATTCCCTGATTCAGCTGTCTGCTGGGTATAACTTCGAAATTTCGAGTTGCTTTTCAGAAATTAAGTTCTCAAATCTCAATTTTTTAACACGTTAGTTAAAATAAAATTGATAAATATCAATATTTTTTGGTTCTATTTATGTTCCCATATAAGCTAATAATCAGGTTCATGTAATGTAATCATTATGGTGTTTGTACGAACTTCTGAAAAAGTGGCTATAAAATTGTACCGAGCAAAGTCATATTTCGATAATTAACTGACCTTGCTCTCTTTATCAAGGAGAATACTAATGAGTGATATTGCGTCTTCAGCAGAGCTTTATAG